>NZ_KB903184.1:0-160928 GCF_000379565.1 Cupriavidus sp. UYPR2.512
AGCAGCGTTAGTCTGGTTCGTGAACTGATCGAAAAAGCCTGCACAAAAACCGGACTGAAAGTTACTGCTGACATTCTTGACGGAGTCTATGAAGCCGGACGGACAGTCACTCGTTGCGTCCGTGCTTCACTGAACATCGAGTACGACTCAACCTTGCCTGCGTGGAACTACAGCATCCGCTCACGGAACGCCGCATAGCGGGAAGTTATTTCGAGCACGTTCCTTAGCTCGGCCGTATGCCGGGCATAGTCCACCGGGTTGGAGCAGAAGGCGCAATGCAGCGGGCAGCGGTAGGTCAGCTCGGCCAGCAGCCACAGCGGCGGGCCGGGCGGGACCTCAGACCAGCCAGCCGCGTTCGATCGCATGTTTGACAAAGGCATGTACCTCCGGGGCGATGCCCTGCACGCCAAACGCGGCCTGCAGGTCGTCGATCAGCATGTCCAGCGTGTGGCTGCCGTCGCAGCGCTGCAGGATCGCGGCGGCGCTGTCATTGAGGGTGACCATGCCTTCCGGGTACAGCAGCACCCAGCTTTGCTGGGACGTTTCCCATTGCAGGCGAAAGGTCCGGTGCAGGGTCGGTCTGGCGAAGTCTTGCGTGCTGGCTGTCATGGGTTGGCTTGCTGGATGGCGTCGAGCATCGACCAGAGCACGTCGAGCTTGAACTGCAGGATGTCTAGGGCGCGCTGCTGTTGCACCGCGCTGCGGAAGTGGCCCAGCGTCACGCGCAGGCCATGGTCCACGTCGCGCTGCGCGAGCGGAATGCGAGAGCGGAAGTAGTCCAGCCCGGCGGCCTCGATCCACGGGTAATGCGTGGGCCAGCCGGCCAGGCGTTCCTTGTGGATTGCGGGCGCGAACATCTCCGTCAGCGACGAGCACACGGCTTCCTGCCACGGCGCGCGGCGCGCAAAGTTGACGTAGGCATCGACGGCAAAGCGCACCCCGGGCAACACGTGCCGGTGGCTCAGCAGCGCTTCGCGCTCCAGGCCCACCGCCTGGCCCAGGCGCAGCCAGGCCTCGATGCCGCCGGGCTGGGCGTCGGTGCCGTCGTGGTCAAGGATGCGCACCACCCACTCGCGGCGGGTGTCGCGCTCGGGGCAGTTGGACAGAATGGCGGCGTCCTTCAGCGGGATGTTGTCCTGGTAGTAGAAGCGGTTGGCCACCCATGCGCGGATCTGCGCGGGCGAGCACTGGCCCGCCGCCATGCGCTGGTTGAAGGGATGGTGGATGTGGTAGCCGCTTTCCCTGGCGCGCAGGCGGGATTCGAACTCGGCCTCGGTCCAGGCGATGGGGGAGATGGGGAGGATGGCAGATGTCATAGCGCGATTTCCATGCCGTCGTACGCCACCTCGATGCCGTGCCGCGTGAGCTCGGCGCGCTCCAGCGAGTCTTCCACCAGCACCGGGTTGGTATTGTTGATATGGATAAGGATCTTGCGGCTGGCGGGCAGCCGCTCCAGGACCTCGATCATGCCGCCGGGTCCGGACAGGGCCAGGTGGCCCATGTCGGCGGCGGTCTTGCCGGAAAAGCCCGGCGCCTGCATCTCGTCGTCGCGCCAGAAGGTGCCGTCGACCAGCACGATGTCGGCGCTGTGCAGCTCCGCAAAGACGTGGTCGTCGATGCGGCCCAGGCCGGGCGCATAGAAGGCGCTGCGGCCGCTGCGGCGGTCTTTGATGCGCAGGCCGATGTTGTCGCCAGCGCGCGGGGCGTGGCGGTTGGGCGAGTAGGGCGGGGCCTTGCTCTCCAGCGGTATCGCCGTCAGTGTCACGCCGTCCAGCGGTGGGACTGAAAACGCGGTGCCGTCGCAGGGCAGGGTGTGCGTCTGCAGTCCGCAGTAGTGCGACAGGATGCGCGTCAGCGGGAAAGCGGCGCCCAGGTCGTCGAGGACGGCGGCCGTGGCATAGACCGGCAGCGCCCGGCGGTGTTCGCGCAGCATCAGCAGGCCGGTGACGTGGTCGATCTGCGCATCCATCAGCACGACCGCGGCGATGGCGGTGTCGCGCGGCGCGCGTGCGGGCTGCAGCGCGGGCGCCTGGCGCAGCTGCTGCAGGATATCGGGCGAGGCATTGACCAGGATGGCATCAGGCCCGTCGCCCGTCAGCGCGATCGAGGATTGCGTGCGCGGCGTGGCGCGCACCGTGCCGCGGCGCACGCCGTCGCAATTGTGGCAGTTGCAGTTCCACTGCGGAAAGCCGCCGCCGGCGGCCGACCCCAGTACCCGGATGGTTGTCATGGCGCGAGCGCTTGGTGTTGGGTCATGGCTTCACGGAGCAGGCGCCAGCCCTGGCGCCTGCCTGCGTTGGTTGTGCTTGCGGTCCGCGGCTTGCCGGCCGGCGCACCGCCGGTCGCAGGCACCGCGGCACGTTCAGCGGTTGGCGATGTACATCGTGATTTCAAAGCCAAGCCGCAGCTCGGTGTAGGCAGGGGTGGTCCAGCGCATGTCTCTCTCCTTGGGTGGCATGGTTAGTGAATATCGTTTTGCAGCGGCAGCCTGGCTGCCGCCCGACTGCCGCATCCCCTCAAGGCAACATCCATGCCCGACGCATCCACGATATCCGCCGGTTTTCCGGCACGGCCACCACTTTCCACCTGCGTACGCCCGACGCCCAGCGCGTGCATGTGCGGCTGGCCGGTGCCGCGGACGGCGAGCCGTGGCTGGTGCTGCATGGCGGGCCGGGCAGCGGCTGCTCTGCCGCCATGGCGCAATGGTTCGACCCGCGGCGGCAGCGCGTGGTGATGCCGGACCAGCGCGGCGCCGGCCGCTCCAGGCCGGCTGGCTGCCTGCGCCGCAATACCGTGGGCGCGCTGCTGGCCGACCTGGAGCAGCTGCGCCGCGCGCTGGGCATCGAACGCTGGGGCGTGGTGGGCGGATCATGGGGTGCGGCACTTGCCCTGGCGTACGCGGCGCAATGCCCGCACGCTGTGGCGGCGCTGGTCCTGCGCGGGACCTTCCTGACTGGCCGCGACGATGTGCTCGCGCTGTTTTCCCCGCGCCATGGGGGCCGCCGCATGCTGCATTGCGTCAAGGCATGGGGCGAGCGTTTGCCCGATGCGCGCGCGCGGCTGCTAACTGTGTCACGGCTGTTGCAAAGTGGTACGCCTGTTCAAAAACGGGACACTGCCGCGGCGTGGCAGGCGAGCGAACAGGCGTTGCTGGGTCTTTCCCCTGCGTCGCCTTCGCGCCGGCAGCCGCGGCCTGAGCGCATGGCCATGGTGAACAAATACCGCATCCAGGCGCACTACCTGCGCAACCGGGCCGGACTGGGCAAGCCGGCCTTGCTCAGGGCGGCGCGCGTCATCGACGCGCATGGCCTGCCGGTGACGCTGCTGCATGGCCGCGCCGACAAGGTCTGCTGTCCCGCCAACGCGCTGCGGCTGCAGGCCGCCATGCCGGGCGCAAGGCTGGCCTGGGTGGACGGCGGGCACCTGGCGGCCGGAGCCATGCGCGACGCGCTGGTGGCCGCGATCCGCGCCGCTGGCTGGCAGCGGTGATGCCCACGACGCGGCGCGGCTTTCTTGGCGCCACGCTTGCGCTGGCCATGAACGGCTGGCACCCGGCGGCCGCTGCCGGCACGCGGGTCACGCTGGAGCGGCTGCAGCCAGGCGTGTACGTGGCGCGCGCCGGCAATGCCGAAGCGGCGCGCGCCAACGCCGCGGAAGTGGTGCCGACCCTGGTCCATCTGAGTGGTGCGGGCGTGCTGGTGGTGGACCCCGGGCCGCAGGCGGCGTGGGGCGGTGCGCTGCTCGGCGCCATCCGGGCGCTGACGCCGCAGCCCGTGCGTTGGGTGGTCAACACGCACGCCCACCCGGAGAACGTGCTGGCCAATGCCGTGTTCGCACGGCTGCGGCCCCGGCCCGTGTTCCTGGCCTCCGCCGCTACGGCTGCGCTGATGCGGCAACGCTGCGCGGCCTGCCTGGCCCGCATGGCGACGCTGCTCGGGAACGGTGCCATGCGCGGCGCCGCGATCGTGTTGCCGGAGCCCGCGCTGCAGCCCGATGGCTGGCTGCACACCGGCGCTACCGCCTGGCAGGTGCAGGTTTACGCGAGTGCGCACAGTGCCTCGGATACGGTCCTGTACGCGCCGCAGCTGCAGCTGCTGTGTGCGGGCGGCCTGGCTTACCGCGAGCGCGTGCCGGAGATGCAGGAGGCCTCCCTGCTGGGGTGGCGCCGTGCGCTGCGGCGGCTGCAGGACCTGCCGGCGCGCACGGTAGTGGGCACCGCGCCGGGCACGCCCGCCCAGACCCTGGCGCCGACGCTGGGTTACCTGGATGCGCTGGCGGACGGAATCGGCGCCGCGCTGGCCGCGGGCAGCGATGCCTCGCGCGCCAGCGACGCCGTGGCGGCGGAGCCGTTCCGGCATTGGCGCCATTTCCATTCGCGCCACCCGCTGAACGTGCAGCGCGCCTGGCGCGAGCTCGAAGACCTGTGGATGCAGGGCGAGCCGCTGGCCTGAGCGCGCGGCTGCCCTGGCGCGTGGCCGGGATCAGCCGGCCTGGTGGGGCAGCCCGCGGGCCTCTTCCATTTTCCGGTAGACCGTATTGCGCGAGATGCCCAGCGCCTTGGCCGCCGCAGAGATATTCCCGTTGTGCGCCTTGACCGTGGCGACAATGGCCATGGCCTCGACATCGGCCAGCCGCGTGGGCTGCGCGCCCGGCAGCATATGGCCCGCGGGCACCGCCGCATGCCCCTGGCGCTCGCGCAGGTCATCGAGGAAGTCGTCGGGCAGGTGGTCCTCGGTGATCTCGGCTTCGCCTTCGGCCATCAGCCGCGCGGTGCGCAGCAGGTTGCCCAGCTGGCGGATATTGCCCGGCCAATGGTAGCGGCGGAACATCTCCATCACCGACTCGCGGATGCGGGGCGGCTCGCCGGGTTGCACGCCCGCCTGGTCCTGGCGCAGCAGCCTGGCGGCCACCACGTCGAGGTCGCCGCGCTCGCGCAGGGCCGGCAGCCGCACCACCAGCCCGTTGAGGCGGTAGTAGAGGTCTTCGCGGAACTGGCCATTGGCGACCAGATCACGCAGGTTGCGGTTGGTGGCGCACACCACCGAGACGTCGACATGGATGACCTTGCTGCTGCCCAGCGGCGACACCGCGCGTTCTTGCAGCGCGCGCAGCAGCCGTCCTTGCAGATGCAGCGGCATGTCCCCGATCTCGTCCAGGAACAGGGTGCCGCCGTTGGCCAGCAGCATCTTGCCGATGCCGCCCTTCTTGCGGGCGCCGGTGAAGGCGCCTTCTTCATAGCCGAACAGCTCGGACTCGATCAGGTTTTCCGGGATGGAGGCGCAGTTCACGGCAATGAATGGCCCGGCATGGCGCGGGCTGTCGGCGTGGATGGCGCGCGCCATCAGTTCCTTGCCGGTGCCGGTCTCGCCCAGCACCATCACCGGAATATCCTTGCCGATGATCTTGCGCAGCTTGCCGATGACCGCGCGGATCTGCGCGTCGCCCGTGTCCAGGTCGTCCAGCCCGGGCGAGCGGGCCGGGCCTGCGGCCAGGCTGCGCGGTGCGGCGGCCGTGCCGGCCTGGACTGCGTGGCCGGTATCGGTATTGCCTGGCAGGGATGCGGCGGGTGACTTCCATTCGACCCGGGCGCTGACCTTGACGCCGCTAGGCAGGTGCAGTTGGACGATGCCCGCATGGGCCGCGCGCACCGCGTCGAACAGCTGCGACATCGACAGCCCGAACAGCGAGGAAAAGGTGTGCGCATGCAGAGCGCCATTGGACAGGCCAAGCTGGAACTGCCCGCTGCGGTTGGCTGACAGAAAACGCCCGCCGGGCGTGAAGGAGACAATGCCCTCCACCAGCGTGCCCAGGAACTCCGCGCGCGAATGGAAGCGGATGCACACCATGTCGCGGAAGGCGTTGCCGAACAGCTGGTTCTCGATCATCTGCGCCGACATCCGCACCAGCGCCATGGTGTGCTTGTGGAAACCGCGCTGGTCGCCGGTCACATCCAGCGCCCCCACGGTCTTGCCATAAGGGTCGAGGATGGTCATGCACGAGCAGGTCAGGAACTGGTTTGCCTCCAGGAAGTGGTCGGCGCCGTGTACCAGCGTGGCCCGGTTCTCGGCCAGGGCCGTGCCGATGGCGTTGGTGCCGCGGCGCGCTTCCGACCACTCCGCGCCCGGGCGCAGCGCGACCTGGTTGGCCCGGGCCAGAAAGTCGTCATCGCCCATCGAGTGCAGGATCAGGCCATCGGCGTCGGTCAGGATGACCATGCTCTGCGTATTCACGATCTGGTCGTAGAGCGTTTCCATCACCGGCAGCGCATAGGCGAACAGTGACTGGCTACGCTCGATCCGCGTTTTCAGTTCGCTCTGCAGCACCGGGCAGAAGTCGGGCGATTCATAGGGACGCAGGCCATAGGACTCGGAACGCTGGTGGGCCTGGGCAATCAGTTCGTCGCGCTCGGGCTGCCTCGTGTCACCCGGGGCGCCCGCCGCGGGGCGGGCCGGTTCCGGCTGGAAGGTCATTTCTCTGTCTCCTGTGGAAAGTCCGCCCGCGATCTTTGCGCGGGTCGCTGTCGGCGCCTTCGCCAGGCGCATGGTCGACAGTGTTGCGTCATGAAGCAAAACACTTGCCAGGGTGTGGCAATCCGGGACACCCGTGCCGCGATGCTGCGTTGCACAGAGCGATGGCGGCGCGGCGAAGCCTGCCCTCAGGCGCCTCCGGGCCGGGTCCGGCTGGCTGGTATGGCTCTTGCGGAAATGGGGCAAACCACCAAGACCCATCCACTGTAGGAGACATCCATGAAAACGCAGCGCCGCCTGCTTGCCTTGCTCGCGCTTTGCGCGTCCCTGACCGCCGTCCCGGCCGGCTCTGTGCTGGCCCATGGCGACGTCACGCCCCAGGCCGTCGATACCAAAGCGTTACCACAACTGGGCGACGAATGGCGCCCGGACAATCCCTACCGCAGCGGCGATGCGCACAAGGAGGCGCTGCGCATCGGCACCTCGGCCTACAACCAGAACTGCGCGCGCTGTCATGGCCTGGAAGCGGTGTCAGGGGGCATCGCGCCGGACCTGCGCAAGCTTGACGGCGACTGCGTCTCACTGGCGGATGCAAAGAAGAAAGAGACGTGCATGAGCGAGATCTCGCAGTTCTACACCACCACCGTGCGCAAGGGCCGCACGCGCGACGGCCGCGTGTACATGCCGCCGTTCGACGGCGTGCTGAGCCAGGAAGCGGTGTGGGCCATCAAGACCTACCTGGAGTCGCGCCGCGAGTAAGGGGCGGCTGCGCCGGCAATCCTTCCCGTTGTCCAGCCCCGGCCCGCAGTGCCGGGTCAACGCATCTTCCAGGAGCCATCCCATGCCTGCCAGCCCTGTCCGCGGCCCTAGGCTTTCCGTGTCCCCCATGCCGGCGGCGCCGGCCGGCGCCGTGCGCTGGCTATGCGGCGCCTTGCTGGCTGCCGCCGCGCTCGTCTGCGCGCAACCGGCCCAGGCCGACCTGGCCAGGATCCGCCAGGCCGGCACCCTCAAGGTGGCGGTCTACAAAGGCTTGCCGCCGTTCTCCGCGATCGCGGGCAGCCAGGTCGCGGGCATCGACGTGGCCCTGGCCAGGGCACTGGGCAAGGAGCTGGGCCTGTCGGTGGCGCTGATGCCGTTCGATGCCGACGAAAGCATGGCTGACGACTTGCGTGCCATGGTCTGGCGCGGCCATTACCTTGGCTACGGACCGGCCGACGTGATGCTGCACGTGCCGGTCGACCGCGCCTTCATGCGCGAGAACGACAAGGCGCTGATCTTCGCGCCGTATTACCGCGAGACCTTCGTGCTGGTGCAGGACCGCGAGCGCGTGCCGGCGGTGCGCGGCCTGGAAGACCTGGCCGGGCAGCCGACCGGCGCCGCAGCCGGTTCGGCCGGGGCCAATGCGCTGCTGTCCGGCGCGGGCGGCGCCTTGCGCGAAAAGGTCAGGATCTACCCCGAAGCCGACGCGGCATTGCGCGCGCTGTTTTCCGGAGAGATCGTGGCGGCGATGGTGACGCGCGCCCAATACGAGAGCGCGCTCAAGGCCGCGGGGCAATCCGGGGCGCGCTTTGCCGCGACGGAACCCAGCGCGCCGCTGCTGCCGCAGCGCGGGTGGGCCGTCGGCTTGGCGGTCAAGGCAGGCGAGCGGGAACTGGCCGAAGCGCTGGAAAAGGCGTTGGGCGCGCTGCGCAGCAATGGCGAGCTGGCGCGCATCTTTGCCGGCTATGGGGTGTCGATGCAGGCGCCGTGAGGGTGGCTGGCGGGCGCCTCACCTGGCCGGCCTGCCGGCCCGCGCAAGCGGCAGCGTCTGCAGGCGCTCGGCAATGACATTGCGGATGGCCTGCGGCGCGCCCAGGTCGTCCAGCATGCGCAGCCAGTTGGCATGTGCCAGCGCGACGGCTTCCCTGACGGCGGCGGTCGCAATGCGCCGCGGGACGCCGGCCTTTTCCGCGATGGTCTCATACGTTGCCAGGGTTTCTTCACGCTGCCGCTTGTCGATGGCAACGTTCTGGCCATAGGTCGCAAAGCCGGGGAGGGCCGCCACGCAGACGATGTCGTACGCTGGTGCCAGTTCTGGCAAGACCCCGTTGTGATAAATCACCGAGAAGTTCTTCAGGTGCGCATCGCTGTTGCCGATCAGCGTGTTGACCGCCTGGCGCAGGAAGAACTGCCGGGCATGCTCGACCCCGCTCGGACTCAGGCGATACAGGGTGGCAACGAGCTGAATGTAGCTCTCGGTGCCGGCGTACTTCTTCGCTGGCATCCTGCCCAGCATCTGGCAGCCGTCTTCGGCGTGCACACGTCCGGCCGGAGTGCGGTCGAACCTGTCCACCGCAAGGTAGTGCAGATTTTCGCCCAACGATTCAACCAGTCCCTCGACCTCGATGGTCGAGACCGGCAGCACTCTCGTCGGCGCAACATGGACGCCGGCGGCGGCCGCGAGCTGCATCGAGATCGATTCGTTGAATACCTGCGAATCATCGTTTCTGGCAGGAAGCTTGGCGATGATGTCGGACAGCCTGCCTTTGGCTGGCAGGGTGTAGCGCTTGTCCTGCAGCACTGTCGACAGGGCCAGCTTGTTCTGCACCCCGGACACCGAGGCCGCGCCCTGCGTGGCGCCCTCCACCACGGCAATTTCCAGGTTGTCCGCGCCGCCGGTCACGCCATACGTCCGCGCATACTCCGGCAAGGCGCTGATGTCCGCCGGCACGATGACGACGGCCCCGGGGAGATCATTGCCGGCCGATGCCAGGATGCCGAAATCGTCCTTGTCATCGGGATTGCTCCGCGTTGCCTCGAGCCGCTTGCGCAGTTCGCCTTCGGGCAGCAGGCCGGCAAAGTAGGGCGGCAGTTCATGGCCCGTGCTGTAGACGGCAGGATGAAAGGGGTTGTCCAGCACCTCGGCGGTGGCCTTGCGGCCGGCCTCGGTCGGGACGCTGATCGACAGGCTCAGCGTGGGGCGGCGCGTGTCGCCCCGGAATGCTTCGGATGGCACGAACCGGACATTGCCGCTGGCCTCGCACAGGTAGCCGCATAGCTGGTCGTACAGCCGGACCTCAAGAAAGCGCGGATGCAGTTCGTAGCTCATTCCTGGTCCAGGAAGATGTCGACCGCGCTGCGGGCGCTGCGGTCGGGCCCGCTGCCTTTGCCTTCCAGGACTTGCCTGACTTCCTGTGCCCGCTCGTTGGGCACCAGGACCCATTCTGCGTCCAGGGCGGCCGCCAGGGCTTCGAGGGTCGACGCGCGGCTGTCCTTCTTCCCCAGCAGGATCGCCGACAGGTTCTGGGTGGCCATGCCCAGCACCCGCCCGATTTCGGTCAGGGTCTTGCCTCTGGCTTCACGCATGTCGCGGCACTGAGAAACTAATGACATAGCATTATTTTGCTGATGTATGCATACTTTAGTATGATGCATCGATACGCGGATAAGCAAGTCGTATAATTCGATAGTAGCTATTCTGATAAAAATTAATGCTATCGAATTATTTTATAGTGCGGTCCCCACCCGGGAGGAAACTGGGTGGAAGCATATGAAGACGGGCCGCCGCCCGCCCGTCTCACTTTCCACGGTGCCCCTCAGGCCACCCTCGCCACTCCCCCCTTGCGCTGGCACCCGATACTGTATAAATATACAGTTATCGTAAACCTACTAGTTCCTCGCCGTCCCCGGCGAGCGACGCCAACTCCACATGACTGCGCAATCGCACGCAGCCCCGCCCATGGCGGCGGAGGGCCTTCTTTTCCCTGCGCCGGCGCCCCCGGAGCCTGCCCCGTCTGCCCCGGCCTCGCGCCAGCAGGCGCTGTCGGCGCTCGAGCAGCGCTATCCCGGGCTGTGGCGGGCCGGCCAGCTGGGCCGTGCCGGCGGTGTTGCGATATGCCCGACCGGATATGACGCGCTGTCGGCGGAACTGCCCGGCGGCGGCTGGCCGGCGGGCGGGCTGACGGAGTTGCTGACGGCGCAGGGTGGTGCGGGCGAGCTGCGCCTGCTGCTGCCGGCGCTGCGCGCGCTGGCCGGGGCGGGGCGCCGCATCGCGCTGGTGGCGCCGCCTTACCTGCCCAATGCGATGGGGCTGGCCGCGGCCGGGCTGCCGGTGCGCCAGCTCTACTGGATGCGGCCCGCGGCCGGATCGGCCAAGGCCGCACAGCAGGCTGACATGCTGTGGGCGGCCGAGCAGGTGCTGCGCAGCCAGGCCTTTGGCGGCGTGCTGGTCTGGCTGCCCGCGGCCCGCCCCGAGGCGCTGCGCCGCCTGCAGGTGCTGGCGCAGGCCGGCGACGCGGTGGCATGGGCGCTACGCCCGGCCACGGCGCTGCGCGAGTCGTCGCCGGCGGTGCTGCGGCTGCTGCTGGCGCCGCTGCCCGGCAATGTGCTGTCGATCACCTTCCACAAGCGGCGCGGGCCGGTGCGGGACACGCCGCTGCTGCTGCGCCTGGACGGGATGGCGGCGGCTACGCGCGCGGCCGCCTGGCCTGTACCGGCAGGTGCGCCTGCCTTGTCTGAATCGTCTTCTCCATCTTCTTCCGATGCCGTACTGGATCGCGGTGCACCTGCCGCGCCTGCCCCTGGACGCCCTGCAGCCCAACTGGCCTGAGCTGGCGCCCGCCGTGAGCCCGCCTGCCGCCACCGCCACGCTGCACCATGCGCTGCCGGTGGCGGTGATGGCTCGCGAGCAGGTGGTGCTGGCCAACGGTCCGGCGATGCAGCTCGGGGTGCGCTACGGCATGCGCCGTGGCGGCGTGCAGGCGCTGTCGGCCGAGATCGTGCAGCTGGAGCGCGACCTGGCCGCGGAAGCTTCGTTGATGGAGGCGGTGGCGCTGGCGCTGCTGCATTTCACGCCGGGCGTGACCGTCGACGAGGAACCGGAGTCGGCCACGGTGATGCTGGACGTCAGCGCCAGCCTGCGTCTGTTTGGCGGCCACCGCGCGCTGTGCCGCGCGGTGCGCGCCTGTGTGCGCCAGCTTGGCACCTTTGCCCAGGTGGGCTCCGGCCCGACCGCGCACGGCGCCGCGTGGCTGGCGCGCCAGCCGCTGCGGCGCACGCGGCGCGGCGTGGTGCGGCCCGGGCGCCGCGCGGTGGGCATGGCACGCCTGCACCGGCTGCTGGACCGCCTGCCGGTAGAGGCGCTGCACACGCTGGCCGATCCTGCCTGGCTGGACGGCATCGGCTGCCGCACGCTGGGCGAGGTGCGGCGCCTGCCGCGCGCGGGCCTGACGCGCCGGCTGGGCCCGGCGCTGCTGGCGCGGCTGGACCAGGCCTATGGCGACACGCCGGCGCGCTTTGTCTGGTTTGTGGCGCCGCCCGCGTTTGCGCAGCGCATGGACCTGCCGGGCCGCATCGAATCCGCCGAGGGCGTGCTGGCCGGCGCGCAGCGCCTGCTGCTGGCGCTGGCGGGCTGGCTGGCGGTGCAGCAGGCCGGCGTCACGCGCTGCGTGCTGGTGCTGGAGCATGAACGCTACCGGCGCGGCGTGGACACCGACGGCACCGAGGTGGCGGTGGGCCTGGCCCAGCCCAGCCGCGACCCCGCGCACCTGTCGCGGCTGCTGCGCGAAAAGCTCGACAAGCTCAACTTCCATGCCCCCGTGACCGGCCTGGCGCTGCGCGTGGAGGCGATGGCAGCATGCGTGCCGCAAAGCGACGCGCTGTTCCCCGAGCCCGGCGGCACGCCGGAAGACCTGGGCCGCCTGCTTGATACGCTGATGGCGCGGCTGGGCCGCGACAACGTGCTGCAGCCGCGGCCGCTGGCCGACCACCGGCCCGAGCGCGCCAACCGCTGGTGCCCGGTCGACGAGCCCGGCGGCAACAAGGCCGCCAGCCTGCCGGGCCCGCAGCCGGAGCGCCCGCTGTGGCTGCTGCCGCAACCGCTGCCGCTGCCGGTGCAGCGCCACCGGCCCTGCCACGACGGCCCGCTGGCGCTGCTGAGCCGGCCCGAGCGCATCGAGGCCGGCTGGTGGGACGGCGCGCTGGCCACGCGCGACTACTTTATCGCCGAGCGCGCCGACGGCCTGCGCTGCTGGATTTTCCGCGAGCGTCCGGGCCATGCGGCGCAGGACGATGGCGGCGAGTACCGCTGGTTTTTGCACGGGTTGTTCGCATGAGCGCGCTGTCCTTGCCTGCCTCGTTGCCGGGTTTGCTGCCCGCGCTGCCGGATTACGTGGAGCTGCACTGCATCTCCAACTTCACCTTCCTGAGCGGGGCCTCGCATCCGGGCGAGCTGATCGAGCGCGCCTTCGGCCTGGGCTACAGCGGGCTGGCGCTGACCGATGAGTGCTCGGTGGCCGGCACCGCGCGCGCGCACGATGCCATCGAGACGCTGCGCAAGCGCCTGCACGACGCGGTGGCGCGCAGCGCGGCACGCGGGGAGGAGGGCGTGGACGAGCCGCTGCTGGACCATGACGATGAGCCTGAGGCCGGCGATGACGATCCCCACGCGCACGCCAGCCGCCACCAGCGGCTGCAGGCGCTGGCCCGCGCCGCCGATGCCTTCTCGCTGCTGATCGGCAGCCGCTTCAGCCTGGCGCCGGCCGATGGCTCGGAGCGGGCGCCGCTGCGGCTGGTGCTGATCGCCCAGCACCGCGAGGGCTTCGGCAACCTGAGCGAGCTGATCACGCTGGGCCGCCGCCGCGCGCCGAAGGGCAGCTACCGGCTGCATCCGGAAGACCTGGCCGCGCCCGCCGCCGACGAAGCGCACCTGCGCGGCATGCCCGGCTGCGTGGCGCTGCTGCTGCCCGACTATTGCGCCGATCCTGAACTGCTGCGCGAGCAGGCCGAGTGGTGCCGCGCGGTCTTCGGCGAGCGCGCCTGGATTGCGCTGGAGCAACTGCAGGGCCATGCCGACGCGCTGCACCGCGCGCGCCTGGAAGCGGTATCGGCGCGGACCGGCGTGCCACTGGCGGCGGCCGGGGCGGTCACCATGCATGTGCGTTCGCGCAAGCCGCTGTCCGATGTGCTGGCCGCGATCCGGCTGGGCCAGCCGCTGGCGGAATGCGGCATGGCGCTGGCGCCCAATGCCGAGCAGCACCTGCGCATGCGCCAGGTGCTGTCGCGCCTGTACCCGCCCGAGGCGCTGGCGCAGACGCTGAAGATCGCCGAGTCGTGCGATTTCTCGCTGGGAATGCTGCGCTATGAATATCCCGAGGAGCTGGTGCCGGCCGGTGAGACGCCGATCTCCTACCTGCGCAAGGAAGTCGCGCGCGGCAAGCGTGAGCGCTTTCCCAACGGCCTGAAGCCCGAATGGGAAACCCAGCTGGAAGAAGAGCTGCAGCTGATCGAGGAAAAGCATTACGAACCCTTCTTCCTGACCGTGCACGACATCGTGCGCTTTGCGCGCGGGGAGGGCATCCTGTGCCAGGGGCGCGGCTCGGCCGCCAATTCGCTGGTGTGCTTCTGCCTGTATGTGACCGAGGTCAGCCCCGAGCAGGCCAACCTGCTGTTCGGCCGCTTCCTGTCGCGCGAGCGCGATGAGCCGCCCGATATCGACGTGGACTTCGAGCACCAGCGGCGCGAAGAGGTGATCCAGTACATCTACAAGAAATACGGCCGCCACCGCGCCGCGCTGGCGGCGTCGCTGATCACCTACCGCTCGCGCAGCGCGCTGCGCGACGTGGGCCGCGCGCTGGGCATCGACGCCAGCGTGGTGGAGCAGGTGGTCAAGGGCCAGGCCTGGTGGGACGGCGGCCGCGGCTTTGTCGAGAAGATCGCCCGCTACGGGCTCGATCCCGATTCGCCGGCGGTGCAGCAGTGGGCCAGCCTGACCGCGCAGCTGCGCGGCTTTCCGCGCCACCTGTCGCAGCATGTAGGCGGTTTCGTGATTGCGCGGGACAAGCTGTCGCGGCTGGTGCCGATCGAGAACGCGGCCATGGCCAACCGCAGCGTGATCCAGTGGGACAAGGACGACCTGGAGTCGCTGGGCCTGCTCAAGGTCGATGTGCTGGCGCTGGGCATGCTGTCGGCGATCCGGCGCGCGCTGCAGATGATCCCCAACCCGGACCCGGCGCGCGCGGGGCTGCCGGCGCGCATGGAAGACATCCCCAAGGAAGACCCGGCCACCTACGACATGATCTGCAAGGCCGAGACCATCGGCGTATTCCAGATCGAATCGCGCGCGCAGCAGTCGATGCTGCCGCGGCTGCAGCCGCGCAAGTACTACGACCTGGTGGTGGAGGTCGCCATCGTGCGGCCAGGCCCGATCCAGGGCGGCATGGTGCACCCCTACCTGAAGCGGCGCGAGGCCTTCCGCCGCACGCAGCAGCCGCCGGTCTACTTCAACAAGGTGATCGAGAAGGTGCTGGGCCGCACGCTGGGCGTGCCCATCTTCCAGGAGCAGGTGATGCAGCTGGCCATCGACGCGGCTGGTTTTTCACCGGGGCAGGCCGACCAGCTGCGCCGATCGATGGCGGCGTGGCGGCGGCGCGGCGACCTGCGCCAGCACCAGGATGCGCTGGTGCGCGCGCTGACCGGCAATGGCTACCCGGAATCCTTCGCGCTGGCGATCTGCAAGCAGATCGAGGGGTTTGGCGAGTATGGCTTCCCTGAGAGCCACGCGGCCAGCTTCGCCAAGCTGGTCTATATCAGCGCCTGGCTCAAGTGCCATCATCCGGCCGCCTTCCTGTGCGCGCTGCTGAACAGCCAGCCGATGGGGTTCTACTCGCCGTCGCAACTGGTGCAGGACGCCAGCCGCAATGGCGTGCAGGTGCTGCCGGTGGATGTCACCGTCAGCCGCTGGGACAGCACGCTGGAACCGGTGGAGGCCGATGTCGCTGACGCGCAGGCCTGCACCGGGCCACGCCGCCCGCAGCATCCGCGCGTGCGCCTGGGCCTGGGCCGGGTCAAGGGCATGCGTGAAGCGGCCGCGCTGCGCATCGAGGCCGCGCGCGCCCGGCGTCCGTTCGGCAGCGTCGAAGACCTGGCGCTGCGCGCCGGCCTGGACCGCCACGACATCGACGTGCTGGCCGCCGCCGACGCGCTGGCGCCGCTGGCCGGCAACCGCCGCCAGGCCCGCTGGCAGGCGCGCGCCGCGGCCGCGCATGCCGCGCACCGCGACCTGCTGTACGAAGCGCCGCCCGCCGAAGCCGCGCTGGCGCTGCCCGCGCCCCGGCTCGGCGAAGACGTGACGGCGGACTATGCCAGCCTGGGCCTGTCGCTCAAGTCGCACCCGCTGGCGTTGCTGCGGCACAAGCTGGCGGCCATGCGCTTTGCCACCGCCAGCCAGCTCGCGCGCTGCGGCAACGGCCGCCGCGTGCGCGCCTGCGGCATCGTTACCGTGCGCCAGCGCCCATCCACGGCCAGCGGCACCATCTTCGCCACCATCGAGGACGAGACCGGCTCCGTCAACCTGATCCTGTGGCCCGACCTGGTCGAGCGCCAGCGCAAGGAGGTGCTGGGCGCCACGCTGCTGGGGGTGGTCGGCACCTGGCAGCGCCAGGGCGACGTGCGCCACCTGGTGGCCAGGGAACTGGTGGATTTAAGCCCGATGCTGGGGCGGTTGATGGTGGGGAGCCGGGATTTTCATTGAGCCGCACGGCCTCCAGCCAGCTCATGCGTGGTGCGTAAAGCGGTTTCCGCGCACGCCTGGTTCATCGCCAGGCCCCTTTGTTGTTCACGCAACTGTAACGAAGCGCGGGTAACGTAGCGTCCGTCCACTACCGGATACCACAGGGCGTTTCGCCCGGCCCGCGCCCCCAACCCGGCGCTGCCGGGGCGTGCGCCCGCCAGCCTCACCAGGCTGCCCGGAAGTACCTTGCGCTGCAGCGCGGGCACGTTTTGCCCGCATTCCCGAACCGCCTCGACACCACGACATGAAAATCCGCCTGATCGCCGCGGCCTTGCTGGCCGCCACGGCGAGCCCTGCCTTCGCCCTGAACGTCCTGCTGACCAACGACGATGGCCTGACCAGCAACCTGAAGGCGCTGTACGACGCCCTCAAGGGCGCCGGCCACAACGTCATCGTCAGCGTGCCCTGCACCGGCCAGAGCGGCCGCGGCGCCGGCATCGTGATGTACAGCACCACGGTCATCGTGCCCGACAACGACAAGACCCAGGTCGAGGCCGAAGGCGGCTGCCACAACGGCGCGGCGGCCACCGGCGAGCCGGCGGTGGGCCCCTTCACCAAGCCGGGCTACACCAACGGCGACTACAACTACGCCCATGGCACGCCGGTGATGGCGACCATGTACGGGCTGGACGTGCTGGCTCCCGCGCGCTGGGGCAAGGCCCCCGACCTGGTGCTGTCCGGGCCCAACGAAGGGCAGAACGTCGGCCGCATCGTCAACAGCTCGGGCACCGTCAGCAATGCGCAGTTCGCCGCATCGCGCGGCATTCCGGCCATCGCCCTGAGCGCGGGCACGGACTCGGTCGACAATACCGGCCTGGCGAGCCCGGTGTCCGGCGTGGTGGCGCAACTGTCCATCAAGCTGGTCAACGCGCTGCGTGCCAAAGCCAACGGCGGTCCGCTGCTGCCGGCAGGGCTGGCGCTGAACGTCAACTTCCCGAACGCGCCGTCGGCCGCCACGCCGTTCGCGTTCTCGCGGCATGGCACCTTCGATGTTTATGCGCTGAAGTTCAACGGCACGGCGCCGTACGGGCTGGGCATCGGCGCCGGCAGTGGCACGCCGACCGCCGCGCAGGCCGAGGATGAGTCCGTGGTCTACAAGACCAAGGTGGCCGTCACCGCCATGCAGATCGGCTTCGACCAGCGTCCCGCGGGCCAGCAATGGCTGCGCCTGCGCCTGGGTGAACTGTTCGGCCAGTGAGGCATGTCCCGATGAAACGCCTCATTCCCCTGTTCCCCCTGGCAGTCGCGCTGCTCGCCGGTTGCGGCGGCAACGACGCGTCCGACAACACCACGCCGCCCGCCACCGCGAGCCTGTCCGTCACGGACCTCGACCCAGGCGCATATGTCGTCAGCGTTGGCGACGCCGACAACCCGACCGTCGGCAAGTACTACGCCGGCACGGACGGCAGCCGCTACCTGGCCCTTGCCGATGCCGAGGACAAGGCCACCACCATCTACCGCCGCGACAAGAACGGCAGCTGGGTAGCCGCCCCCGGTGCGGATGCTGCGGCCAACGTAAAGCTGCTGCGTCAGGATCCTGTGCCCGCGGCGAGCGTGGACGCCGGTAGCGTGGCAGGTTCGTACACGGCCGTGCTGCCCTCAGGCGCCAGCGCAAGCTTCACGGTCTCGGCGGAGGGAAAAATCACGCCCGGCGCTTCGGCCTGCCAACTCTCCGGCGCGCTCTCCGCGCATGCCATGCCGAATACGCTGAGCCTGAAGCTATCCGCGTCAGCCTGCGGCACGGTGCCGGCCACTGCCACCGGCGTCCTGGCCATCGACACCGACTACCAGCCTGCCGCATTCCGCCTGATTGCTGACGATGGTGGCCGCGTGGTCGATTTGTGGGCGTATCGCGACTGACCGACGCTTCCAGGCGCGCTAGTTCATCGCGCGCACCGCGGGCCCCTGTCCGCCGCCGGCCAGGGCATGCCCCGGTGCCGAGATATGGATCTCGGTGCTGGATGCAGGCCGCGCCCGCATACGGGGGCGCCGCCGGCGATCTCGCTGGCGGCCGCGGCCGGTGTGACTTCCGGGTTTGTCAACGCGGTTATCATCGTGCCGTGCCTTGCCGGTTTCATCCGGAACATTGAATTCACCATACACTTTGCAGGTCGATTGATGCCGATTCCGTCTTGCCACCCTGGCTTCGCGCCCTACCGTCAGTCCATGGGCGGGCGGGGCCCATGGTAAAGGGCCGCCGCGGCGCGGGCGCAGCGCAGGGCCGGAAATCATCGTCGCAGGCGTTATCGGCCAGAACGGAGGCCGCGCAGACCGCCGAGCCAGCGCCGCCGTCGCCCACCACGTCGGCAATGCTCGCGCGCATTCACAGCATGCGGGACTCGCTGGGGCCGGCCGGGCAGCGCATTGCTGACTTCGTGACCCGGTATCCGCAGACCGTGATCCATATGTCGGTCAGCGAAGTGGCCGAGCGCACCAATGCGAGCGAGGGCAGCGTGGTCGGTTTCTGCAAGAGCCTGGGCGCGACGGGCTTCCAGCAACTGAAGATCCTGCTGGCGCAGGAACTGGTGCAGGGGGTCCAGATCATCCACGAAGACCTCGAGCCCGGCGACACTTGCCCGGCGGTCATGCGCAAGATCTTCCAGAGCAACGTCCAGACGCTGCATGACACCAGCGCCGTGCTCGACGTGGCCGCGATCGAGCGCGCGGTCGCATTGCTCAGGGCGGCCGAACGCATCGAGATCTATGGCATTGGCAGCGCGGCGCCGATCGCCGAGGATGCGCAGTACCGCATGCTGCGGATCGGGCTCAACGTGAAGGCGGTCGTGGATTCGCATATCCAGGCCATCAGCGCGTCGCTCGCGGGCCCCAGGGTTGCCACGCTGACCATCTCGCATTCGGGCAGCACGCACGAAACCGTGACGGCCACGCGGCTGGCCCGGGAGAGCGGTGCCAGCACCATCTGCATCACCAATTTCGGCAAGTCGCCGATCCAGGCCTTCGCCGACGTCGTGCTGTTCACGATGGCGCGCGAGACCCGCTTCCGGACCGAGGCGATGACCAGCCGCCTGGCGCAGCTGGCGATCATCGATGTGCTGATCGCATGCCTCGCGCTTACCGACTACGACACCTCCGTCGAAACGCTGCGGCGTACGTTCGACGTCCTGTCGCTCAAGCGATATTGAGCCCCAGCCGGCCCGCGCCGGCATCCTGACATTTTCCTGCCGCATTGTCGTCCAGCCTTGCTCCGTCAGTGACGGGGGCGGGTGTCGTTCCACGTCCAGAAAATGAGAATAATTCAAATGTACCAACAACTGCATTGAGCAATATTCATTTTGATGTCACATCGAACCCCTACGCTTCGAGTCGCGTCAGTCCCTTCCCCCTGGCCCTCGAACATAAGGAGTCCTCATGAACAAGCCATTGTGGTATGGCCGCGCCGCGCTGCTCGCGGCGCTCTTGTCCCTGGCCCTCACCGCGTGCGGTGGCGGCGAAGATAGCAGCAGCATCACTCCCCAGGCCGTCAAGACAACCATGCAGGCGGCAGCAGCCGACGACGCGGCAGCGTCGAAGAAGGGCGTGCACTGCGCACCCTGACACGCCCGCGACTCTCCCCCCATCGTCCGCTCCTACCATTCCCCCGATCATGACCAAAATCGATCGACGTACCTTCCTCTCCGGCGCCGTCAAAAGCGCGGCCGCTGCTTCGGTTCTGTCGATGCTGCCGCCCAGCATCGCGCGCGCACTCGCCGTTCCCGCAGCGGTCAATACCGGCACGATCCAGGACGTGCAGCACGTGGTGATCCTGATGCAGGAAAACCGCGCGCTGGACCATTACTTCGGCGCCATGCGCGGCGTGCGCGGCTTTGGTGACCGCTTCCCGGTGCCGGTGCCGTCAGGCAAGCCGGTGTGGTTCGAGTCGAACGGCACGCGCGAGATCACGCCGTTCCACCTCGACAGTGCGGCCGTCAACGCGCTGCGCGTCTCCGGCACGCCGCATAGCTTCATGGATGCGCAGAATGCGTGGAACCAGGGCCGTTTCGGCTTCTGGGCCAAGTACAAGAACGACCATTCGATGGGCTACTACCGTCGTGAAGACATTCCGTTCCAGTACGCGCTGGCCGAGGCCTTCACGCTTTGCGACGCCTACCACTGCAGCCACGCCGGCGGCACCGACCCGAACCGCATCACCTTTATGTCGGGCTCCAACTATAACCCCGCGATGCGCGAGGCGGGGCGCAACTGCACGCTTGACGATGCGGAGGTCAACAACCTGCGCTGCAGCGTGGGCGGCAAGCTGCCGACGCCGGGCTACACATACAAGGGTTCCGCCTTCGAGTGGGCCACGCTGCCGGAACTGCTGCAGGCAAAGGGCGTGAGCTGGCGCATCTACCAGAACCCCAACGCCAACTGGGGCGGCCTGCTGCATGGCGGGCTCGCCTTCAAGAGCTTCCGTGAATCGCAGCCGGGCAATCCGCTCTACGACAACGGCATGAGCAGCTGGACCATCGAGCAGCTGGCCGCGCATGTGCGGGACGACACGCTGCCGGCCGTGAGCTGGATCCTGCCGACGCCGGCGCAGTCCGAACATCCGGGGGGGCCGTCGAGCGCGACCGAAGGCGCGGCCTTCATCAACACAGTGCTGACGGCGCTGACTGCCAACCCGGAGGTCTGGAGCAAGACCGTGTTCTTTATCACCTTCGATGAGAATGACGGCTTCTTCGACCATATGCCGCCGGCCGCGGTGCCGTCCTACGACGCCAATGGTGTCCTGCACGGCAAGTCGACCGTCGACGTCACCGGCGAATACTTTGACACCGCCGGCAATACGGCGCTCGACGGCACCACCACCAGCGGCGAGACCATCCGCCTGCGCCCGTACGGGTTCGGCCCGCGCGTGCCGATGTATGTGATCTCGCCGTGGACGCGCGGCGGCTGGATCAACTCGCAGGTGTTCGACCACACCTCGATGGGGCGCTTCCTGGAACAACGCTTCGGCATCACGGTGCCCGCGATCAGCCCGTGGCACCGCGCAGTGGCCGGCGACCTGACTTCCGTCTTCGATTTCAGGACGCCGAATGACCAGGTGTTTCCGACGCTGCCGGATACCAGCAACTATAAGCAGGTGATCGCCGAGCAGCTGGCGAAACCCAAGGCGGCGGCACCGGCCGTGCCGGCGTCGCTGTTCCAGGAGACTGGCACCAAGTACTCGCGCGCGCTGCCCTATGTCCTCCATGCGAGTGCGCTGGCCGAGCCCACCATAGGCAAGCTGAAGCTGATCTTCAGCAATACGGGGGAGCAGGGCGCAGTCTTCCATGTCTACGACCGGCTCCATCTGGACCAGATTCCGCGCCGCTACACGGTCGAGCCCGGCAAGATGCTGGACGATGAATGGGACGCGCGCGCCACGGACAACGGGCGCTATGACCTGGCGGTCTACGGGCCTAACGGCTTCGTGCGCATGTTCAAGGGCCAACTGCCTGCGGACGCCGTGGCCGATGCGCCTGAGATCCGCGTCTGCTACGACCTGGACAAGGGCAGTGTCTACCTGTCGGCGCGCAATGACGGCAAGGGCGCAGTCAACGGTGGAGGCAAGCCGCTGACGCTGGTGGTGACGCCCAACGCTTATCGTAACGACGGTCCGTGGCAACTCCATATCACGGCCGGCGCCGAGGTGGAACACCACTGGCCGCTGCAGGAGAGCGGCAACTGGTACGACTTCACGGTCACGGAAGCCGAAAGCGGATTCGAACGGCGCTTCGCAGGTCGCCTGGAGACCGGCCAGCATGGCGTGACGGACCCGGCCATGGCAACCGGGCTGGGCTGAGCGTCCGGTCGCCGCGGCCCTGCCGGAATGCGTGCCGGACCGCGGTTTTGGACGTCTGTTCGTTGCACTTCGCACGGAACGGGCCGTCGCTTCCGGTCGGATCAGTTGTTCGCAGTCCGCTGCTAACCGGGTGGGCGAGCACAGGGCAGGGTTAGCAGACCGGGGCACTCGGAAACCCGGCGAGCCCAAAGGCTCCCCAGCCAAGGCTCGCCCATTGAGCAAGGGCGTGCGAAGGCGTTTAGAAGAGGGCTTGGTGCAAGCCTTCTTCACCGAGTGTCCGAGCAGGCTGTTAAACCTGGTCGCGGTTGTCTGGGCGACGAACCATTCTCAGCGGCGGCACACGCGTACACAAAGGAGCAAAAGGCAAAACATATGACGACATCTGATGACCCTCATGGCAAGATCACACAGCCGCTGGCCAGTTGTAACAGCAGCGCTAAAACACGGCAAATTCAATGCTGGATGAAAATATAGCCAATGAGTGCAAAGACGCTGCAAGATCAACGGCTTACATGCCCGGAATCTGCACGTGTTAAAGCGCACATCCGGATTAGGGGCGCGTTACACATCGCCCCATAACACGTTAGGCCTCACAAACAGCACCGACCTCAACCGAAGGACCGAACGATGACGAAATACCTTATCTCCTTTCCTGGAAGGGCGATGGAAGTCCCCGCCGAGGACTTCGCTGCCGTGGGCGAAGCTGCGCACGAGGTCATACGCGAGGCAAAGGCTGCAGGCGTGTACGTGTTCGGTGGTGGTATCAACGAGGATGTCGCACCCCTCATGGTCGCCTCAGACGGCACGGTCACAAACGAAACCTATCCCCAGACGAAGGAGTTCGACGGCGGCTTCTGTGTCCTGCAGCTCCCGTCGCGCGAAGCCGCCATCCTGTGGGCTGCAAAGATCGCCAAAGCTTGCCGCTGCTCGCAGGAACTCCGCGAGTTTGGGTATGACCCCGAGAGCTGACGGGCAGGGCCCGCCTCGAGATCGCCAATGTGCTGACATACGGTGGCGTACAGGCGACGCAATATCCGGTGGCCTTGTATGCGCGGTGGTTCCGGTACGTGCTGACCTTTGCTGTGCCGCTGGCCTGCGTCGCCTACTACCCTGCGTTGGCGATAATGGGCAAGCCTGATCCGATCGGTGCGCCGGCCTGGATCGGGCTGGTGTCACCGTTGACGGGTTTCGTTTTTCTCCTGGCGGCTATCGGCGCATGGCGTATCGGGCTGCGCCACTACACGTCGACTGGCAGCTAGCTGGTCACGGTCTGGGCCGTAATTGAGCTTCAGCGCCCACGGTGGCGCAGATTGACGACCGCGAGAGGGACTCCGCTGACATCTGACGGCCGGCGAACACCATGTCTGTGTGGCCGCCTTCGACCATGCAAGTATTTGTCTGGAAGCGAACAGAGCATGCCCGACGAGGGCTAGTACCGTAGGGATCGGCGGGTGGGTTGCATGGCAAGTCCTGTCGCCGATGACGCGACGAGGCAAGGCTCAGGGTATTGCCTGCGTCATAAAGAGGGGGCGGCGTTTGCCGTGCGCGCTACCGCTTCTACGCAGCCATGGCGCGCTGGGGATGCCGTGTCAAATATCTATGATCTATCGGGGAAGGCAGCGCTGGTGACCGGCGGTGCAAAGGGGCTCGGTCGGGCGATCGTTGCGCAACTGATCGACAGTGGTGCGCTTGTGCATGCTTGGGATATCGTGCCGTTCCAGATGGAAGGTGCCAGCACTGAGGTCGTCGATGTCTCCGATGCCGGGCAGGTGGCGCTGGCGCTGGCGCGACTGGTCGATGCGGGATATCGCTTCGACATCCTGGTCAATGCTGCCGGCTACCTTGGCCCGATGCAGCCATTCGAGAATCACGAAGCCTCACAATGGCATCGCATCATCGCCGTGAATCTCCTGGGGACCATGTACGTCGTGCAGGCGATGTTGCCGCACATGTTGCGCTGGGGAGGTGGCCGTATCATCAATATGGGCTCGCTGGCCGGCAAGGAGGGGCTGGCGGGGCTGGCTGCATACTCCGCGGCCAGCGGCGGCGTGGTCGTTCTAACCAAAGCAATCGGCCGCGAACTGGTGAAGCGCAACATCTACGTTAATTGCGTGGCGCCCGGGCCCATGGATACCGACATGATTCACGCGCTCGGCAGCCACGAGGTGGCGGCCATGGTTGCTGATAGCCCGGCCGGGCGTCTGGGTGATCCGGCCGAGGCTGCGCACCTGGTAGCGTGGCTATGTTCGGACGCCAGCCGCTTTAATGCAGGCGCTGTCTTTGACATGTCCGGTGGGCGAGCGCGATTTTAAGGAAGTGCGGATCTTCGGTTGGCATGCCGTGAGATCGATTCGATAATCCACTCCGACCGGGGCGTCAACGGCTTGATCTTCCCCGAATCGCAGCACGCGACACAGACGGCTTTCGAGCCAAGCTTCGTGGCGCGCACGGCTGCCGTCTTGCCCCGGCTATGGGCATTCGGCGGGCGGCCTGACATCGTAGTTCCCCCGCAAAAGCCGGGACCGCTGATTGGCTGGTTTGCCAATCGCCATGGTTGGCTTTGCGCAGCGCCGGGCGGATAATCACGACAGTGGCCTCGGGAGGATGCATGACGATAAGGGCTGAGGGGGTGAGAATAGCCAGGTCCTGGCTGGTTGCGGCGTTTGCTGACGCGCGCCAGCGCGCCTGGGCCGTCCTTCAGGATCTGTCGCCGTCGCTACCTGCCGCATCGCAACGACACATTGCCCGGATTCCGCTGCCGCGCCTGACTGGCGCCTGCCGGCGGTCTTCCCTGTCCCAGTTCTCCAGGAGCTAGCCATGAATGATCCACAGAAATCTCCGTTGACCATTGCCGAGGCTTGGCAGGCGCCCCCGGACCGCACCAGCGTGACTGACGACGCCCGCGTCGAAGACATCATTCCGCTGCCTCCGCCTGAACACCTGATCCGTTTCTTCCCCATCCGGGGCACGCCTGTCGAATCCCTGGTCACCCAGACGCGCCAGCGCATCTCGCGCATTCTGCACGGCAAGGATGACCGGCTGCTTGTGATCATGGGACCTTGCTCGATCCATGACCCGCACGCGGCACTCGAGTACGCACGGCGGCTGATGGAGCAGCGGCAGCGCTACGCCGGGTCCCTGGAGATCGTGATGCGTGTGTACTTCGAGAAGCCGCGCACCACGGTGGGCTGGAAAGGGCTGATCAACGACCCTTATCTGGACAAGAGCTATCGCATCGATGAGGGCCTGCGCATCGCGCGCAGCCTGCTGGTCGATATCAATCGCCTTGGATTGCCGGCGGCCGGTGAGTTCCTGGACGTGATCTCGCCCCAGTACATTGGCGACCTGATCTGCTGGGGCGCGATTGGTGCCCGCACCACCGAGAGCCAGGTGCACCGCGAGCTGGCTTCGGGCATTTCAGCGCCGATTGGCTTCAAGAATGGCACTGACGGGAACATCAAGATTGCCATCGACGCTATCCAGGCCGCATCTCGCCCACATCACTTCCTGGGAGTGCACAAGAACGGGCAGGTGGCGACGGTACATACCAAGGGCAACCCAGACTGCCACGTCATTCTCCGTGGCGGCAAGGCCCCGAACTACGATGCGGATTCCGTGGCGGCCGCCTGCAGGGAACTGGAAGCGGCCGGCCTCGGCAACTCGCTGATGGTGGATTGCAGCCACGCCAACAGCAGCAAGCAATACCAGCGGCAGGTCGATGTCGCGCGGGACGTGGCGCATCAGATCAGCAGCGGCAGTGAATCCATTTTCGGGGTGATGGTCGAGAGCCATCTGTTCCCCGGCGCACAGAAGTTCACCCCAGGCGAGCACAGTCCGTCCGCTTTGTCATACGGACAGAGCATCACCGACGCCTGCATCGGGTGGGACGAATCGGTGGCAGTGCTGGACGTGCTAGGTGAAGCGGTGGATCTTCGCCGCAGGCTGGATTCGCAACCATAGGAAAGACGTCAGAATATGAGCGTTCCCTCACTCACTTGGAAGTACCGCGATGCAAGTACTGGTTGACGCAGACGCCTGCCCGGTTGTCGTCAAGGAAATATTGTATCGGGCCGCACAACGTGCCAAAGTGTACGTCACGCTGGTTGCCAACCAGTATCTGCGCACGCCGCCTTCCCGCTTTATCAAGGCACTGCAAGTGCCGGCGGGCTTCGACGTCGCCGATGACCGTATCGTCGAACTGGTCAGCAGCGGGGATCTCGTCATTACGGCGGACATAGCGCTTGCCTCCGCGGTCCTCGACAAGGGCGCCTATGTGCTTGACCCACGCGGAAGCTGGTTTAGCCGTGAGAATATCCAGGAGTACCTGACGATGCGCGAGGTGATGGACCAACTGCGCGGCTCGGGCGTTGATACCGGCGGACCGGCACCGTACGCTCCACAGGACAGCAAGGCGTTCGCTGGCCAATTGGACCGCTTCCTGGCACGTCATGCGCCGCCAGGTGCCGTCGCCTGAGGCGTGCCAGCCACAGCAACACACTGGACGCCAATTCCCCCCGAATACGCGGCACCGTTAAGAGAGGGACCGAAGGACATGACAGTCAAGCGAATGGACAACGTCCTGATAGTTGTCGACGATCTCGAAGCGGTGAAGGCTTTCTTTGTCGAGTTGGGCCTCGAGCTTGAGGGCCAAACCACGGTTGAAGGGCCTTCTGTCGGGAGCCTCATAGGGCTTGGAGACGTCCGAGCCACCCTCGTGATGCTGCGGACTCCCGATGGGCAGGGGGTTGAACTGGACAAATTCCACACGCCAAATGCAGTCAGGTTTGGTCCAGTGGACGCGCCAGTGAACGCTTTGGGTCTTCGTCGCATCCTGTTTGCCGTCGATGACATCGATGCTGTCGTTGCGCGGATGCAGGCCCATGGCGCAGAACTCATTGGCCGGATGCAGTACGAAAAATCGTACCGGCTCGCCTATATTCGTGGGCCTGAGGGCATCATCGTCGGCCTTGCCGAGCAACTCGGCTAAGGGGGGCGTCTCGCTCGCGCACGACAATCACCGCGCAGGCAAGCACCGTGGTGCCCTAATGAGCTAACCCCTTGTACGCCGGCTTTCCGGCTGTCTGGCGAGCCGGAACGAAGTTCGCCTCTGGGTCGTTCTGAGGCAGCCATAGTCTGGCGGCACCAGGCTGCCGGTTGAATCCGCAGCCAGTAGCCGTCATTCACCGCTATGTTCGCTGGCCCCGCAGCCGGAACGCCCGGTGCGCCAGGGGCTGCCCTGCTTTGTGGCCGGTGGGCGCCGCAAAGCGCAAGCGGCTCCCAGAAAAGTGACAGCCCTGCATGTCCGTTCGGCTATCATGCCTATCCTCTCCGAAGTAGCCCCCTATGATTTCCGTCCGTAATGTCACGCTGCGTCGTGGCGTCAATGTCGTACTCGACCGCGCGTGCGTCACCTTTAACCCCGGCGAAAAGATCGGTCTTGTCGGTCGCAATGGCGCCGGCAAATCGTCCTTCTTCGGCCTTCTCAACGGCACGCTGCACGAAGACAGCGGCGAGTTCTCGATTCCCGCTGCGTGGAAGATGGGCCAGGTTGCACAGGAGATGCCGGAGACCGGGCAGAGCGCGACCGACTTCGTCGTCGAGGGTGACACCGGGCTGTTGGCCGCGCAGGCCGAAGTCGCCGCCGCCGAGGCCAGCGACGATGGCATGCGCATGGCGCACGCCTACATGGCCCTGCACGACGCCGGCGCACACGATGCCCCCGCACGTGCCCAAGCGCTGATCCTGGGCCTTGGCTTCAGTGCTGCGCAGCTTAGTCAGCCGGTCAACAGTTTCTCCGGCGGCTGGCGCATGCGACTGCAACTGGCGCGCGCGCTCATGTGCCCGTCCGACCTGCTGCTGCTCGACGAGCCGACCAATCACCTCGACCTCGACGCGCTGGTCTGGCTGGAAGCCTGGCTCAAGCGCTATCCAGGAACGCTGGTAGTGATCAGCCACGACCGCGAATTCCTCGACGCGGTGACGCAGGTGACGGTGCACGTCGACAACGCCAAGCTCGTGCGTTATGGCGGCAACTACAGCAAGTTTGAAGACATGCGCGCCGAGCAGCTCGTATTGCAGCAGGCCGCGGTGGCGAAACAGGCGGACAAGATCGCCCACCTGCAGAAATTCATCGACCGTTTCAAGGCCAAGGCCTCGAAGGCGAAGCAGGCACAGAGCCGGGTCAAGGCGCTCGAACGCATGGAGAAGATCGCACCGGTGCTTGCCGAGGCAGAGTTCAACTTCGAGTTCAAGGAGCCGCTCAACGTCCCGAACCCGCTGTTGTCGATGCTGGACGCGAGCTTCGGCTATCCGGCGCCGGCAGGCGCACTGCCGGGCACGCCGCCCACGGTCATCGTGCGGGGCATCAACCGTTCCGTGCTGGCCGGGCAGCGCATCGGCATTCTCGGTGCCAACGGTCAAGGCAAATCCACGCTGGTGAAGACGGTGGCGCACGCGCTGGCGCCGATTGGCGGCGAAATCAGCGAAGGCAAGGGCCTGAATATCGGCTACTTCGCACAGCAGGAACTCGACGTGCTGCGCCCGCTCGATACGCCGATGGAACACATGATTCGCCTTGCCAAGGACACGCCGGCTCACATGCGCGCCCCTGGCCAGAGTGGAACCGAACAATCCCTTCGCACCTTCCTCGGCACCTTCAACTTCAGTGGCGACATGGTCCATCAGGCGGTCAGCACGATGAGCGGCGGCGAAAAGGCGCGGCTCGTGTTGTGCATGATCGTGTGGCAGCGCCCCAACCTGCTGCTGCTCGACGAGCCGACCAACCACCTCGACCTGGCCACACGCGAAGCGCTGGGCATGGCGCTCAATGAGTTCGAAGGCACAGTGATGCTGGTCAGTCACGACCGCGCCCTGCTGCGCGCCGTATGTGACGAGTTCTGGCTGGTCACCAAGGGCGGCGTCGAGCCCTTCGACGGCGATCTGGACGATTACCAGCAGTTCCTGCGCGACGAAGCCCGTCGCATGCGCGAGCAGCCTGCCGCAGACCAGAAGGTCATCGCCTGAAATAGTGGGGCAATGGGCAGGCATGACCTTCACAGGATTCAGCGTGAAGGTCGCCATTGAGCGCCTCGAGACTGATTCGAACTTCGGCGTCGAGATCGATCACGAGGGCTCGCTGTCCGAATTCAATAAAGAATTTCTGCGGGGCGCGGCGCGGGAATCGCCGCTTTGGGTCGACAAGAGACCTTTACCCGGTAGTCGCCATCCAAAAAAACGTGGCGAGCCTGGTAGCTCGCCACGTTTATGCCCGGGCTTGTATCGCGGTCTGCAACCTCAATCCAGCGTAATCTTCCCCGCCTTCACAATCTCCGCATAGCGCGCGGTATCACGCTCAATCAGCTTGCGGAACTCGTCAGGCGTACCGCCCACGGGCACAAAACCGAGGTCCGTCAGCTTTTTCGTGACTTCCGGGCTGCGCGTGGCCGCGGCGATTTCCCTGGCCATGCGTGCGACGATCGGTTGCGGCGTGCCGGCAGGCGCCATCAGCCCGGTCCAGGAACTCATCACGAAGCCGGGGAAACCTGCTTCTTCCATGGTCGGGATGTTGGGCTCGCCCGGCCAGCGCCTGGCGGAGGCCACGGCCAGCACATTGATCTTGCCCGACTTCACATGCGGCATCGGCACCAGCAATGGGTCGAAGGCGACGGAGACTTCGCCGGACACCAGCGCGGGCAGGATCGGCGCGCTGCCGTTGTACGGCACGTGGGTCAGCTTGAGCTTTGATGCCATCGCCAGACGCTCGCCGGTCAGGTGCGCGGAGCTGCCGACGCCGCTGGAGCCGAAGGTCAGCGTGTCGGGATGCTTCTTGCCGTAGTCGACCAGTTCGGCCACGGTCTTGACCGGCAGCTTCTTGCTGGAGAACAGGAACAGCGGCAGTTCGGCCATCTCAGCCACCGGCACCAGGTCCGTGGGCTTGTAGCTGAGCTTGGAGTACAGCGACATGTTCGCGCTGTAGGCGGCCAGCACCGAGACGAAGGTGTAGCCATCCGGCGCCGAGCGCGCAGCCACGCCGACGCCCAGGGTGCTGTTGGCGCCGGGCTTGTTCTCGATGATGATGGGCTGGCCCAGCCGTTGCGAGACCTGCTCGAACACGACCCGCGAAACCGTGTCGGTGGAACCGCCGGGGGTGTAAGGCACGATCACCTTGATCGGCTTGGCGGGCCACGCTTCAGCGGCGAGGGCAGCCGGGGCGGTGTGGGCGGCGGCCAGGCCGGCAATGGCGATGGCGGCGAAACGCGAGCTGAGCGCGGCGCGATGCTTGATGCTGGACTTCAACTACATCTCCTTCCTTGGCATTCTTCGGCAATCCCCTGGTGGGGACTCTGCGGCCGGATACTCCGGCTGGCCAAATTATGCGGGATGTAGTGATCGAGATGCCGGGGCGATGCCGGCCCTGGCGCGGGTGCAACCCATCCACTGTGCGATAGCCGCCCGGAGGCGACGGCAACGAACCTCAGAATTCGTAGTTAACCGACAGGTCGAACACCGCATTGGTCCGCTTGCGCGTGATCGGGCTGTCGGCCGCATCCCCGGCGAGCTGCGAAATGGCCACGTCCGAGCTGGCAAACCAATGTTTGGCGAAATACCAGACGGAAGTCACGCCGAACCCGTACGACTTGATGCCGCCGCTTGCCTGGTACTGCGGCCGTCCCGCGCGGGCCTGCGCCGCGCTGACGCCGTACCAGGCGTTCATGTAGCGAGAGTCCGCCAGCGTGACGGTGGGTCCGGCGAACCAGAAGAATTTCTCCGAGCTGCCAGGCAGCGGCATATAGGCGCCGATATCTCCGACCCACCCGTCGCTGCCGCCCAGGCTGCGGCGCGCGTCGATGCGCAGCACCAGCGGGAATTCCTTCGAGACTGCGTATTCCGCGAACAGCTTGCCTTCCGGCGCCGGGTTGATATTGCCCATGCCGTCCAGGTGCGGCGAATCCTCTTTGGCGCGCCGCCCCAGGTTGTAGGACAGCGCAATCCCCGCGCGCCAGTTCTTGCCCCGCAGCAGGTTCACGCCCAGCCCTTCGCCGACCGAGGCAAAGGCCAGGTCGCGGTAGCGGATATCGATGCTGGGGCCGCCCAGGACAATGTACTCGGAAGAGCCGTCGTAGCGCGGCCGGACCATGGCCGCCGCCCCCACGCGCACCTGCCAGACCGGAATTTCTTCCTCGAACAGCTTCTGCAGCGGGATGCCGGCGGAGAACTGCCATTCGGCCAGCGGCGCCGGGGTCTGGGCGCTGGCCAGGGCCGGGGCCAGGACGGCGCCGGCGGCCAGCAGCAGGGCGATGCACGAGGATGGACGCTTCGGGCAGAACTCAGTCACGGCAGCCTCCACGCCCGCGCGGCGGGCAGTCGGGTTGCGGGCACGGGGCCCGTAGACGACATCTTTCCATTGGATGGCGGCCAGCGCAACCACCGGCGGGCAGCGTGGGAGCGGATGGTCTCAGTCCAGCAGCTTGTCCAGCGTGATCGGCAGGTCCCGGACGCGCCGGCCGGTGGCGTGGTAAACGGCATTGGCGATGGCCGCGGCGACGCCGACGATGCCGATCTCGCCGATGCCCTTGGTGCCCAGCGCGTTGATATGCGGATCGACCTCGTCGACCACCGTCACGTCGATGGTGCCGACGTCGGCGTTGACCGGCATGTGGTACTCGGCCAGGTTGGCATTAGCCACGCGCCCGGTGACCGGGTCCAGCTCGGTCTTCTCATGCAGCGCCATGCCGATGCCCCAGACAATGCCGCCCATCAGCTGGCTGTGCGCGGTCTTGCGGTTCAGCAGCCGGCCCACGCCGTAGCTGGCGACGATGCGGTGGACGCGGATCTCGCCCAGGTCTGGGTCCACGTGGACTTCCGCAAAGACGGCGCCGAAGGCGTGCATCGCATACTTTCTCCGCTCTTTGCCGGGCCTGGCGCTGGCGCGCGCTTCAATCGCACGGGCGCCGGCGCGCCTGATCGGCGCGGACATGGGTTCGCGCTGCGCCGGATCGGAGCGGCGTTGCAGCCAGCCGTCGGCAATCTCCACGTCTTCGACCGGCGCGCCGGACAGCGGCGAGGCCGAGTCGGCCACGGCCTCGCGGATCAGTTGCAAACGTGCAGCTTCGGCCGCCTGCTGCACGGCAGGCGCGACGCTGGCAACCGACTGCGAGCCGCCCGACACCGGGGCCTCGGGGAAGGCCGTGTCGCCCAGTTCGAAGCGTACACACTCGGGCCGCAGCCCCAGCGCGTCGGCGGCGACCTGCGTCATGACCGTGTAAGTGCCGGTGCCAAGGTCTTGCGAGCCGGAGCGCACCAGCGCGGTGCCGTCCGGCAGCAGGCGCACCATTGCGCTGGCGGCCGAGCGGTAAGTGGGGTAGGTCGCGGTGGCCATGCCCAGGCCCGCCAGCTTGCCGTCGGCATGCATCGAGCGCGGGGTGGGGTTGCGGCGCGCCCAGCCGAAACGCTCGGCGGCCACCCGGTAGCACTCGCGCAGCGATTTGCTGGAAAACGGCAGGTGTCTCTCGGGATCGGAATCGGCATGGTTGCGCAGGCGCAGTTCCACCGGGTCGATGCCAAGTTGTTCCGACAGTTCATCCAGCGCGCACTCCAGCGCAAAGCTGCCGGTGGCTTCGCCCGGCGCGCGCATGAAAGTCGGGGGGCCGATGTTCAGTTCGACCAGCCGCTGACTGGTCTGCTGGTTGGGGCACGCATAGAGCCTGCGCGTGATCAGCGCGCAAGCTTCGAGCCACTCTTCTGTCGTCGAGGTGCAGGCGATCACGTCGTGGCGGATTGCGCTCAGCGCACCATCCCGTGCCGCGGCGGCGACCACGTGCTGCTCGGTCATTGGCCGCGCGCCCACCGGGCCAAACATCTGGGTCCGCTCCACCACCAGCTTGACCGGGCGGCTTGCCTGCCGCGCCGCCATCGCGGCCAGCACCACGTGCGACCAGACTGAGCCCTTGCAGCCGAAACCGCCGCCTACGTAAGGGCAGATCACACGCACCCTGTCCGCGGGAATGCCGAACGCGGCCGAGACGGCCTTGCGCACGCCGGTGACGTACTGCGTCGCGTCGTACAGCGTCAGGTGGTCGCCGTCCCAGGCGGCGATGGTGGCGTGCGGCTCCATCGGGTTGTGGTTCTCCATCGGGGTGGTGTAGACCGCGTCGATGACGGCAGCCGCGCCGCGCATGCCGGCGTCGGGATCGCCGCGGTGGCTGTCGGCTGAGCCGTCTTCGTCCTCGTCGGGCTTGCGGGCCTGCATGCGGGCCTGCGCAAAGTCCAGCACGGCATCGGCCTGCCGGTATTGCACCGGCAGGCAGCGGGCGGCGTCGCGGGCTTGCTCCAGGGTGTCGGCCACCACCACGGCGATGGGCTGGTTGTTGTAGTGCACCGCGGTGTCCTGCAACAGGCTCATGACGTGGCCGGCCGTGGGGATGTCCGCGGCCGCCTTGCCGCCCTTGGGCAGGCGCGGCGCGTTGAAGGGGGTCAGCACCAGGCGCACGCCGGGCATGTGCTCGCAGGCCGAGGTGTCGATTGCCGCGATCTCGCCGCGGGGGATGGAACTGGTCACCATCACCGCATGGGCCAGGCCGGGCAGGGCGTGGTCGGCGGTGTAGCGCGCGCGGCCGGTGACCTTCGGGATGCCGTCGACGCGGTCGAGCGGGGTGCCGGTCACGCCCATGCCGAAGCTCCTTGTGACCGGCTGGCGACCTGCAGCGCGCGCAGCACGGCACGTTGCGCCAGTCCGATCTTGAATGCGTTGTGGGCATAGGGCTGCGCGCCATCGAGCAGCAGGCGCGCGGCTTGCGCCGCGCTGTGCGCGCTCAGCGGGCGGCCAGCCAGGGCCCGCTCTGCCGCCGGCACGCGCCATGGCTTGTGCGCCACGCCGCCCAGCGCCAGCCGGGCGCTGCGCACGGTATTGCCGTCGATGTCCAGCGCCGCGGCTACCGAGACCAGCGCAAAGGCGAAGCTGGCGCGGTCGCGCACCTTCAGGTAGTGGGCATGGGGCGCATAGGGCGAGGGCGGCAGGTCGATGGCGACGATCAGTTCGCCAGGCGCCAGCATGGTGTCGCACTGCGGCGTGTCGCCGGGCAGCCGGTGGAAATCGCCGATCGGGATGCGGCGCTCGCCGGTGGTGGCGCGCACCACGATCACGGCCTCCAGCGCGGCCAGGGCCACGCACATGTCGGACGGATGCACGGCGATGCAATGCTCGCTCGCGCCCAGGATGGCGTGGATGCGGTTGATGCCGTCGCGCGCGCCGCAGCCCGAGCCTGGCTTGCGCTTGTTGCAGGCCGGGAAGCCGGGGTCGTAGAAATAGTGGCAGCGGGTGCGCTGCAGCAGGTTGCCACCCACCGTGGCCATATTGCGCAGTTGCCCGGAGGCGCCCGACAGCAGCGCCTGCGCCAGCAACGGATAGCGTTCACGCACCAGCGGGTGGTTGGCCGCATCGGTGTTGCTGACCATCGCGCCAATGCGCAGGCCGCCATCGGGCAGCGCCGCCACCTGGGCCAGCGGCAGCCGGCTGACATCGACCAGCAGCCGCGGCGTTTCCACGCCGGCCTTGATCAGGTCCAGCAGGTTGGTGCCGCCGGCCACATAGCGTGCGCCGGGCTGGCTGCCCAGGCGCATGGCGTCGTCCACGGAGCCGGGCCGTTCATAGGAAAAAGGATTCATGCCCGCCCCTTAGCTGCCGCCACCCTTGCCGCTGGCCTCGCGGACCGCGGCAACGATATTGGGGTAAGCGCCACAGCGGCACAGGTTGCCGCTCATGCGCTCGCGGATCTCATCGTCGCCAAGCCGCAGCGCCGCCGGCCGCAGCGGCTGCACCGCGCTGGCTTCGCCGGCCTGCGCTTCGGCCAGCATCGCCACCGCCGAGCAGATCTGGCCCGGCGTGCAGAAGCCGCACTGCAGCGCGTCGTGCGCGACGAAGGCGGATTGCATCGGATGCAGGCTGTCGCCGCTGGCCAGGCCTTCGATGGTGGTGATCTTGCGCCCTTCCTGCATGACCGCGAGCGTCAGGCAGGCGTTGATGCGCCGCCCGTCGACCAGCACCGTGCAGGCGCCGCACTGGCCGCGGTCACAGCCTTTCTTGGCGCCGGTCAGGTGGATCACTTCACGCAGCGCGTCAAGCAGGGTGCAGCGCGGTTCCAGCTGCAGCGTGCAGGCTTTGCCGTTGACGTGCAGCGTGACCGCGCGCGCGGCCGCGCCAGGGGGCAGGGCGGTGCTGCACTGGGCCGGAGCGTTGTCTTCGGACATATGCGAGCCTTCTGTAGGAGCCGGCAGGGCAGGAGGTGGTGCCGGGGATACAGGAAGGCTGCAAGTTCAGTGCCGGGCATGGCCGCGGCGATGGCGTTGCGCGCGGCCTGGGCAAGCCGCAAGGAAAGAGTCAAAAACGCCACGACCCTTGTAGAAATTACGCTGGCCGGGGCCTGGCGCCGAAAAACAAAAACGGCGCCCGAAGGCGCCGCCATGAGGCTGTCTGCGTGCTGGGCTCAGCCCTTCAGCACGCTGCCGATGGCCTTGGCCACGATGCCGACATTGCGCTCGTTCAGCCCGGCCACGCACATGCGGCCCGAGCGCAGCAGGTACACGCCGTGCTGCTCGCGCAGGCGCTCGGCCTGGTCGGCGGTGAGGCCGGTGTAGGTGAACATGCCGCGCTGGGTCAGGTAGCGCGACAGGGCCTCGCCGCTGACATGGTCGCGCAGGTTGTGGTGGATGGCCTCGCGCATGCGCGCGATGCGGTTGCACATCTGGGCCAGTTCTTCCTCCCACAGCTGGCGCAGTTCGGGCGTGGTCAGCACCTTGGACACCACGCGCGCGCCATGCGTGGGCGGGTTGCTGTAGTTGGCGCGCACCGCGCCGGTCAGCTGGCCCAGCACGTTGGCGGCTTCGCCGGCGGTGTTGCAGAACACGCTCAGGCCGCCGCAACGCTCGCCGTACAGCGAGAAGTTCTTCGAGAACGAGTTGGCCACCAGGCAGGGCACGTCCTGTGCCACCAGCTCGCGGATGGCAAAGGCGTCGTCTTCCAGGCCGGCGCCAAAGCCCTGATAAGCCATGTCGACAAACGGCAGCAACTGGTTGGCCTTGAGCAGCGCGATCAGCTGGCGCCACTGGTCCTGGTTCAGGTCCACGCCGGTCGGGTTGTGGCAGCAGGCGTGCAGCAGCACGATGCTGCCCGCGGGGATGGCGCCCAGCGCGTCCATCATTGCGTCGAACTTCAGGCCGCCGGTGGCGTCGTCATAGTACGGGTAGGTATTGACGGTGAAGCCGGCGCGCTCGAACACCACGCGGTGGTTTTCCCAGCTGGGATCGCTGATCCACACCTGCGCCTGCGGGTAGTAGCGCTTGAGGAAATCGGCGCCCACGCGCAGTGCGCCCGAGCCCCCCAGCGTCTGCAGCGTGGCGATGCGGCCGGCGGCGCGCGCCGGCGAGTCTTCGCCGAAGACCAGCGCCTGCACCGCGTTGCGGTAGGCCACCAGGCCCGACATCGGCAGGTAGGGGCGCGGACCCATGTCGGCCAGCAGCGCGGCCTCGGCCCTGGCCACGGCCTGCATCACCGGCAGGCGGCCCTCGTCGTCAAAGTAGATGCCGATGCTCAGGTTGACCTTGTCGGTACGCGGGTCGCGCTGGAAGTCCTCATTGAGCGAGAGGATCGGATCGCCGGGAAATGCCTCGATGTGTGCAAACATGGGATGCGATGGAATGGGGTCGGGGGGCAGCTGCCGCGGCGCAGGGGGCGTCGCGCAGCCTGAATTCTAACCGGCGGCGCCCGCAGCCTGCAGGCGCCGCCTTGCCGCTTCAGCGCAGTTGCTGGGCGGCCACGCCGCTTTGCAGCGCGGCGGCCGCGTTCTTCTGGCGCACCAGGTAGCTCACGCCGAGCACCACCAGCCACACCGGGATCAGGTAGACCGACAGGCGCAGGCCAGGCGTCAGGTACATCACCACCAGGATGCCGGCCAGGAACACCAGGCACAGGTAGTTGGTGAGCGGATAGCCCCAGCTCTGGAACTTCGTGGTCTGGCCGGCGCGGCGCTTGTCGGCGCGGAACTTCAGGTGGATCAGGCTGATCATCGCCCAGTTGATGATCAGCGCCGACACCACCAGGCCCATCAGCATCTCAAAGGCCTTGCCGGGCATGAAGTAGTTGATCACCACGCAGGCCGCGGTGGCCACGGCCGAGAACGCCAGTGCCGTCAGCGGAATGCCGCGCTGGTTGACCTTGAGCAGCGCCTTGGGGGCGTTGCCTTGCTGGGCCAGGCCGTACAGCATGCGGCTGTTGCAGTACACGCCGCTGTTGTAGACCGACAGCGCCGCGGTCAGTACCACCACGTTCAGCACATTGGCCACCCAGTTGCTGTTCAGCGCGTGGAAGATCAGCACGAACGGGCTGCCGCCGGTGACCACGTTCTCCCAGGGGTACAGCGACAGCAGCACTGCCAGCGCGCCCACGTAGAAGATCAGGATGCGGTAGATCACCTGGTTGGTGGCCTTGGGGATGGTCTTCTCGGGAGAATCTGCCTCGGCCGCGGTGATGCCCACCAGTTCCAGCCCGCCGAACGAGAACATGATCACCGCCATGGCCATCACCAGGCCGCCCATGCCGTTGGGGAAGAAGCCGCCGTGCTGCCACAGGTTGGCCACGCTCGCTTGCGGGCCGGCATTGCCGGACACCAGCAGGTAGCCGCCAAAGCCGATCATGCCGATGATGGCCGCGACCTTGACGATCGAGAACCAGAACTCCATCTCGCCGAAGGACTTCACGCTCGACAGGTTGATCACGTTGATGATCATGAAGAACGCCAGCGCCGAGACCCAGGTCGGGATCTCAGGCCACCAGTACTGCACGTAGATGCCAACGGCCGAAAGCTCGGCCATGCTCACCAGGATGTACAGCACCCAGTAGTTCCAGCCCGACAGGAAACCGGCGAAGTGGCCACAGTATTTGTCGGCGAAGTAGCTGAACGAGCCGGCGACGGGCTCGTCCACCACCATCTCGCCCAACTGGCGCATGATGAAGAACGCCACGATGCCGGCGATCGCATAGCCCAGCAGGACCGAGGGGCCCGCCATCTTGATGGTCTGGGCGATGCCCAGGAAAAGGCCGGTGCCGATGGCGCCACCCAGCGCGATCAGCTGGATATGCCGGTTCTTCAGGCCGCGCTTGAGCGTGCCGTCATTGCTGCTTGAATGCATTCTGTTGTTTCCTCTACCCATTCTCATGGAATGCGGGCCCGCGTTTCTGGCTTGTATCGAGTCGAACGCTTGGGCCTGGGGGACGTCACCGCCCGCGCGGCAGGGTGACTGCCGCGAAGGTGGTGTGCGCGTTTCCGGAACCGGCGGTGCCCGTCAAGGGCTGCCGGTCAGGGAAGGCCGATGCCGGTCAGGCTTCGACCTTGAGCGTGCCGCGTGCGATCTGGTCGCGTTCCAGCGACTCGAACAGGGCCTTGAAGTTGCCTTCGCCGAAGCCTTCGTCGCCGCGGCGCTGGATAAACTCGAAGAACACCGGGCCGAGCGCGGTCTTGGAGAAGATCTGCAGCAGCAGCCGGGGCTTGCCGCCTTCCGTGGTGCCGTCCAGCAGGATGCCGCGCGACTTCAGCTGCTCCACGGGCTGGCCGTGGCCGGGCAGGCGCGTGTCCAGCGCTTCGTAGTAGTAGTCGTTCGGCGCGGTCATCAGCGGCACGCCTGCCAGTTGCAGGCGGTCGATGACTTCGATCAGGTTGTCGGTCAGGAAGGCGATGTGCTGGATGCCCTCGCCATTGAAGGCCATCAGGAACTCTTCGATCTGGCCGGCGCCCTTGGACGATTCCTCGTTCAGCGGAATGCGGATTTTACCATCCGGCGCGGTCATGGCCTTGGAGGTCAGGCCGGTGTATTCGCCCTGGATGTCGAAGTAGCGGATTTCGCGGAAGTTGAACAGCTTTTCGTAGAAGTTGGCCCAGTAAGCCATGCGGCCACGGTAGACGTTGTGGGTCAGGTGATCGATCAGCTTGAGGCCGTGGCCAACCGGGTGGCGGTCGACGCCTTCGATAAACTCGAAGTCGATGTCATAGATCGACTTGCCTTCCTCGAAGCGGTCGATCAGGTACAGCGGCGCGCCGCCGATGCCCTTGATCGCGGGCAGGCGCAGCTCCATCGGGCCGGTCGGGATCTCCACCGGCTGTGCGCCCAGTTCCAGCGCACGGGCGTAGGCCTTGTGCGAGTCCTTGACGCGGAAAGCCATGCCGCAGGCGCTCGGGCCGTGCTCGGCGGCAAAGTAGGCGGCGTGGCTGTGCGGCTCGCGGTTGACGATGAAGTTCACTTCGCCCTGGCGGTACAGCACCACGTCCTTGGAGCGGTGCTTTGCCACCAGCGTGAAGCCCATCTGCTCGAACAGCGGCTCAAGCACGTTGGGGGTGGGCGAGGCGAATTCCACGAATTCGAAGCCCATCAGCTGCATCGGGTTGTCAAACAGGTCGGCCATGGCTTTCTCACTAAAGGGGCGGGAAATAATATTGTGGCGGCGGCACTTGGCAACGAGGTCGCGCCGGTGCCAGCCGGCTCGGCGGAAACCTGTTGCAGGACAGGCCTGTAGTGCGCTTGCTTGGGATGCAGTGTATATTCCTGACGGCAAAATTGGATTTCGTAAAACAGGCAGGGAAACCCTAGATTATGAAATCGGATTGCTATAAACATTAGGATGAGGAAATAAAAGTGCAATCGATCGAGCTGGACCGTACCGATCGCCGCTTGCTGGGGGTGTTGCAGGAGCAGGGGCGGGCCTCCAACCTGGAACTGGCAGAGGCCATCGCGCTGTCGCCGGCGCAGACTTTGCGGCGCCACCGCCGCCTGGAAGAGGCCGGGCTGGTCAAGCGCTATGAGGCGCGGCTGGACGCGGCGGCGCTGGGCTTTGGCGTGGTGGCCTTTATCCATGTGACGATGGAGCGCGGGCATATCCGCGACCTGTCCAACTTCAAGCGCCTGGTGGCTGAGCTGGCGCAGATCCAGGAATGCTTCTCGGTGACCGGGGATATTGACTATGTGCTCAAGGTGGTCGCCAAGGACCTGAAGTCGCTGTCTGACTTCCTGCTCGATACGCTGATGCGTATTCCGGGTGTCAGCGGCGTGAAGTCCAGCGTATGCCTGGACGAGATCAAGTGCACCAGCGCGGTGCCGCTGGAGGCCTGAGCGGGCTTAGTCTTCCGGCTGGTCTAGGCGGTCGCACTGCACGTTCATCGCCCGGCACACCGCGCACCATGACGGCCGGGAGCCGGGCATGACGCCGCAGTGGGCGGCCTCGTCACGCGTGCCGGCCTGGCTGCCGGGCGTGCTGACCTGCACTGGCACGGCCACCTTGCGCGCGCGGTAGCCACTGGCGCAGGCTTGTGCCACCGCCGCATCCAGCGCCTGCAGGCCAACCGGCTTGACGATCACGGCATCCATGCCCGCCGCCAGCGCCGCGGCATGGTCCACCGCGACGGCGCTCGCCGTGCAGCCGATCACCGGCACGCAGCTGTGCGCATCCTTGCGTGCGCGCACCGCCCGTGCGAATGCCAGGCCGTCCATGACCGGCATGGCGCAGTCGCACACGATCACGTCGAAGCTGGCGCCGTCCAGTCTGGCCAGCGCTTCGCGGCCATCACAGGCGGTGCTTACGCGGTGGCCCAGGTGTTCCAGCTGGCGCTGCAGCAGCAGCCGGTTGGGCGCATGGTCGTCGATCACCAGGACGCTGGCCCGGCGCCGTGCGCAGCCCGCCATGGGCGGGGGCACCGGTTCGGGCAGTTCCGTGGCGACGGCAAGCGTCAGCGGCAGCGTCACCATGACGCGCGTGCCCTGGCCCGGCTGACTGGACAGCGAGATCTGGCCGCCCATCGCGCTGGCCAGGCGCTGGCAGATTGCCAGTCCCAGCCCGGTGCCGCCGGCCCGGGGGCGTGTGAGGCCATGCACCTGCTCGAAGGGTTCAAACAGCCGCTCCTGCGCGCCGGCGGGAATCCCGATGCCGGTGTCGGAGACGGTCAGCATGACCTGCTGCACCCCGTCGCGAGGCGCTTGCGCGTCGAGCCTGACGTGGATCGAGCCGCTGTCCGTGAAGCGCACTGCGTTGGACACCAGGTTGGCCAGGATCTGGCGGAAACGCAGCGCATCGACCTGGTGCAGCGGCGCGACGGCGGCGCCGATGCCGCTGGTCAGCGACAGGCCCTTCTGCGTCGCTACCGGCCCGAAGATCAGCAGCGTGTCCTTGACCAGCCCGGGCAGCGAAGCGGGTGCCGGGTGGATGCTGAACTTGCCGGCCTCCATCTTGGACAGGTCCAGGATGTCGTCGATCAGCGCCAGCAGGCCCAGCGCCGACTTGTGCGCCGTGACCAGCTGCAGGCGTTCCTGCTCGGCCAGCTGGCAGCGCGCCAGGGTCAGCTCCAGCATGCCGGTGATGGCGTTCATCGGGGTGCGGATCTCATGGCTGACCGAGGCCAGGAAGGTGGACTTGGCGCGGTTGGCGGCCTCGGCTTCTGTCTTGGCGTGGGCCAGCTCGGCCAGCATGTCGTGGCGTTCGGTCAGGTCGACGCAGCCGCCGGCCAGGCCCTTGACGGTGCCATCGGCGCCGCGCAGCGGTGTCAGCCAGTTCAGCACGTGGCGGGTGCGCCCGCCCAGGCGCAGGCAGCGGTCCTTGTGCAGTGGGGTGCCGTCTTCAATCACCTTGCGGTAGTCGCGAGCCACCTCGGCCATGTCGATGGCGATGGGATGCACCTGGACCGACGCATCCAGCGGCTGCCCGCGCAGTGTGTCGCGCGTGGCGCCGACCAGTTCTTCATAGCTGCGGTTGCAGGTGATGAGCCGCAGCGAGGCATCGCGCAGGTAGACCGGCTGGGGAATGCCGTCGAGCAGCGCCGACTGGATCGCGATGTTGTCCTTCAGCGCTATCTCCGCGGCCCGGCGCCGGCGCACCTCGCGATACAGCACGAAGATCCATGTCAGCAGGCATGGCGTCAGCAGGCAGAGCAGTCCGGTCGTCCACCCCAGCACCCGCCAGTGCGCCTGTGGCTTTGCGTGCGGCGGTGGGGCGATGCGCGGTGCCGGCGTGCGGATCCCCGGTGGCTGGGCTGGCTGCAGGGCAGGTGCCTCGGGCGAGGCGACAGGCATGCCGCCCAGGGATGGCACCGTGGCGGGCGCTGGCGCGGGCTCTGCCCTCGGTCGGGTACCGGCGCAGACCGATACGCCAACGAGCAGCAGGGCGATGCATGCAAGCCGCCAGGCGCGCGTGAAGCGGTGCGGGCAAGCGGTGACCGAGGGCGATTCGATATGGATGAGCGGACGAATAGACAAGCGGGGCGCCAAAATACAGTGAAAACGTGGCAGCCACCGCTGCGCGGTAGCGTAGCGGTGGCGGGCTTGTTTTCACTCTATGGGCTCAGCCTCGTTATCTCATTAAGACGAATCTGAGATTGAGGGTGAAATTTCCGGATCACGCGCCATTTTCGCCTGTCGCGTCACATATCGAAGACAATCCCGCTCAGCATCTCACGGCCCGGCACGCCGGCACCAGTCAGGCAACGCACGCGGCAGCATCGGGAAACCCGATGGCTGCGGGCAGGCCGAAAGCCCTTTGGATATCCCCGGCCGTTGTCCGGCGACGTGGTCTTTTATGCCGTGGTGGCAGCGTTATGATTGGCGTTGCGCATCTGCCATGGCCCGCATTGCGCCAGGCTTGCAAAGCCCCGGCCGGGTTTTCGGAAGATGCAAGCCCCCGCTCGGAAATTTCCGGTGCCCTCCGGCGCAAATGCTGAGCACAATGACATGCCCGGGTGCCCGGACATCGAGGCGCCTGCTATGGAGTTCAAGTCGTGGCCACAATCCTGATCGTCGACGACCACCCGCCCGTGCGGGTGGTGCTAAAGGCGCACTTTTCGCAGGTGCTGGGCATTACCCATGTGCTTGAGGCCGACAATGGCCAGGCCGCCATCGAGATCGTGCGGCAATACACCCCCGACGTGGTGATCCTGGACCTGGACATCCCGAAGATCAACGGGCTGGACGTGATCCCCCGCCTCAAGGCCAGCCACCCGGCGGTGCGCATCCTGGTCATTTCCGGCCAGGACCAGAACACGTTTGCCCCGCGCGTGCGCCAGGCCGGCGCGCATGGTTTTGTCAGCAAGACCCAGGAACTGGGCGAGATCGTGCGCTGCACCGAGTCCGTGCTGGCCGGCTATACGGTGATGCCGGAAATCGACCATGGCAACAACGCCGGCCAGGCCGACGAAGCTGCGCGCCTGGCCAGCCTTTCCGACAAGGAACTGGTGGTCATGCAGATGCTTGCCAAGGGCATGTCGAACAAGGACATCGGCGAAACCCTGTTTATCTCCAACAAGACGGTCAGCACGCACAAGACCCGGGTCATGGAAAAACTCGGGGCAAGATCGATTGTCGATGTCATCGACTTTGCGCGGCGCCACCATATCGCGATTGGCTAGCATGCTGCCCGCAATTGGTCTCGCGTCGCGAGGCTGCGCATGACCGGCGCGTTGCTGCTTGCCACGCCCGGCGACACGCGCTGGGTCGCCGGCGTTGCGCCGATCCTGCGCGATCTCGGCTTTGATGTGCATACCGACACGCCCGCGCCGAACGCCGCCGCGGACGTCGGCCTGGTGATTGCCGGCGCCGCCGCCGAGATCCCCGACACCCTGTTGCGTGCCTGGCGTGCCGCCGGCCCGGTCTGCGCCGTGGTGCTGCCGGCCGCTGCGGTGCAGGTACCCGGTGCGGACGAAGGCGTGACCGCCTGCCTGCGCGAACCGGTGACCGAAGCGGCCATCGTCGCCATGCTGGCCCGGCAGCGCTACCTGGCGCTGTCCCCGCGCGAGGCCGCGGGCATCGTGCCAGCCATCGCGGCGCAGACCTTCGGCAACCGCGCCTTTGCCGCTGAACTGGTGCGCGCCCTGGTCACCGCGACGCAGGCTGACCTGGCGAAGCTGCGCGCCGCGGACGGTGCGCTGGACACGGTGCGCAGCGTCGCCCACCGGCTCAAGGCATCTGCCCACTACGTTGGCTGCCACGGCTTGTGTGCGTTCGCCCAGCGCCTGGAGCATGCCGCCCGCGACGGCGATGCCGCCAGCGCGGCTGCGCTGGCCGCGATCGTGGCCCCGACGGTGGCGCGGCTGCTCAGCCTGCTCGTGGCGCTGCCATCGGAAAAATAAGACCGCGGCGGTCGCCGGCAGGGTCCGGTGCGGGAATACACCGGATTGGCCCGGTGCGGTCGGTTGATTATGCTCGAATATATCAGGGCGCCGATTTTCAATATGTTGGAATAAATGGCGCCGATTAATGCGGCGCGGATTTATATGACGGCGCGGAGGCCGGATTCTGATTTCGGCGGGACGGTAGTTTGACGATATTTTCCGGGAGCGGGCATGGGTCAGATCATGGCGTCAATGCCGGAGTCGGCGTTCTATTTCCACCTGGCGGCGGTGACGATGCTGCTGTTGGGGCTGGCCGTATCTCGCGCGGTGTCGCACGTGATGGCCACCGCGGACGGGCGCAAGGCCCGCGCGCAGCGGCTGGCACGGGTCACCGCGGGGCGGCTGCTGGCGCTCGGTGGTATCTGGACCGCCATCGCCTATGGCCACGGCGCCTGGGAGCGCGCCGGCGCGCACAACTGCCGGCACCTGCCGTCGTTGGATGCCGCTGCGCGGTACGCCGCGGAATACTGCTATCTGGGCCGGGAGCGGGTGTTGCTGCGCATCTACGGCGTGGAGCGCAACCGCGTGCTGGCCCAGCGCACCTTCAACAGCAGCGGGCCGGTGCGGCTCAGCTGGGACGGCCAGGCCGTGGTCTTCGATGCCGCGGCGCCTGGCAAGGCAGGGCGCCTGGCGCTGCCACCCACGCTGGGCGACCGGTTGCTGGCGCGGCTGCCCTGATCCGGCGGACTACTCCGTGTGCATGCGCGCCAGCAAGGCGTCCAGACCTGCCGGGGCCGGCAGGCGCGCCATCCGCCAGCGCACCGCTTCGGACAAGCCCTGGCTGTCGTAGTCCGGCTGGCAGGCACCGCGCTGAGCGGCTTCAGTGGGGCGCAGCCGTCGGGATGTCGGCGCTGCAGCTGGGCGCCGCTTCGTCGTGCGAATGCGGCGCCAGCGCGCTCGGTATGCGCTGGCTGTCCAGCCCCTTGCCTTGCAGCCACTGCGCGGTGGTGGCCGCGGCGCGGTCGATCAGTTCGCCGCATTTGGAGTAGTCGTAGGGCGAGATGTCGAGCGGGCACAGCGGCGGCACCACGCTGATCTGCGCGCGCTCGGCGAAGTGCTGCAAGTCGTGCACGAGCTGGCGCGCCACCAGCAGCGAGAGCGCGTTGAACGCATGCTCCAGCGCGCCGCGCGGCGCGCGGCGCTCAGCACACGTGAAGCCCGCGGGCAGCACAATCACCCGCGTGGCACCGAGTGCGACTGCGGTGGATACCGGGGTGTTGTTGGCCACGCCGCCGTCGATCAGCGTGCGGCCCTCGAACTGCACCGGCGGGAACACGCCGGGGATCGCCGCGCTGGCCAGCACCGCGTCGACGATGCTGCCGCTGGACAGCAAGACCTCGTCGCCACTGTGCATGTCGGTGGCCACCACATGCAGCTGCAGTTCCGCCGCTTCCAGCCGCCGCGGCCCGAAGTGCTGCGCCAGCAGCGCGCGTAGCCCGGCCGCCTCAACCAGGTGGCCGCGGTTGCCGCCGAACATGCTCCAGACGCTGCGCCAGCTCCACGGCAGGATGTCGGAACGCCGGATGCCGCGCCACAGCGCGTCAAGCCGGCCGGCGCCGGCCACGCCAGGATTGCAGGCAAAGTAGGCGCCGTTGATGGCGCCGGCCGAGGCGCCGATCACAATATCGGGCATCACGCCCCAAGCCACCAGTTCGCGCAGCATGCCGACCTGGATCGCACCCAGGCTGCCGCCGCCGGCAAATACGAAGGCTGTCTTGTCCATGGCTGCGCCGGTCTCCCCGTCCAGTCTGCTGTCCTGAGCAGAGCATAGGCGACATCCGGGTCATCGGGCAGGTCGGCGGCAAGTTGCCTGCCGCGCTGCGTGCATGATGCCTTTCCCGAGCGGTCTGAGCATCGTGACTCGCTTTCGGGGGGGGGGGGGGGCAATTACGCAATTAACCGCCAGAAATATCCACCAACCACCAATGCTGGCCGGCAGCGGGGTGGCTGGTACCGTGGGGTATGACGCAGGCGTCAGTCGAGAAACTCGTCCACGGGGATACCGAGTTGCCCGGCCATGTGTTTGACCAGGCTTTGCAGCTTCGCCACTTTCTCGGTCAGGGCCTGCTGCTCGGCGCGCAGTTGTTCGAGCTCGCCCGGCGAGGCGGTGGCGCCGCCCGTGGTGCGTTCGGCTTCGTCGGCGGCCGCGGCGGCGCTCACTTCGCCGCTCAGCAGGTGCATCCAGCGATTTTCACGTGCACCCGGCGCGCGCGGCAGCCGGACAACAAAGGGCGGCGCATGGCTGGCCAGTTCGTCAAGGAAGGCCTCGACCGACGAGATATCGGCAAAGCCGTGCAGGCGCGCGGTGTTCAGGCGCAGTTCCGCTGCGGTCTGCGGGCCGCGCAGCAGCAGCATCGCCAGCAGCGCGACGGACTGGCTGGGCACAGCCAGCACGCGCTGCATATTGTGCTCGAAGCGCGGCACGCGGCTGCTGCTGCCTTCAAAGACCAGGCTCAGGCCCTTGAGGCCATCGATGGCCTCAAGGATCTCGGCCTCGCTGATGTTCATCACGGGGGCGCGGGCGGTCTTCTGGTTGCAGCCCGACGCCAGTGCATTGAGCGACAGCGGGTAGGTGTCGGGCACGGTGTGCTGTTTTTCGACCAGCACGCCCAGCACGCGGCCCTCGACAGGCGTGAGGGGCCGCAGGGCGGGGCGGGCGGGACGGCCGGTGTGCTCGCCAGACTGGCTGGCGTCGGATTCAGGGCTGGAATGCATCAAGTCTTGGTTCTGGACTAAGGGTGGCGGCGGTGGCAAAGGCCTGGTGGCACGCCCAGGCGCTCATTCAATCCCAAGCCGGCACAATCCGCAACTGCGCCGTGCGGTTCTCGCATTCTGCGCCGTGCCGTCTACTATCGATAGGCCGCGCCGCGGCAGCGGGAAAGGTGTGTCCTGGCAGGTGCGGATCCAGACGGAGGAAGCAGCATGGCGATCTTGCAGGAAGCGACGGGAGCGGACCTGGAGACTGGCACGGAGCCCGGGCCGGAGACTGGCGGCGGCCTGGAGGCGCCGTACTCCACGCTGGAGTCACGTTGGCACCAGATGTTCCCGCAGCTCAGCGCCGACGACATGGCGCGCGTGCGCCGCTTTGGCACGCCACAGAGCTGGCGCGCGGGCGAGAAGCTCTTTGCCATCGGCGATACGGGCCGGGGCATGTACCTGATCGGCAGCGGCCGCGTGCGCCTGATGCGGCGCGACGGCCTGGGGCGCGAACACCAGATCACCGAGCAGGGAGCCGGCCACTTCCTGGCCGAGGTCGGCACGCTCAGCGGCCGCCCGGCGCTGGTCGACGGCGTGGCCGTGACCGATACCCAGGGCTATGCGATCACACCAGAGCGGCTGCGCGCCCTGCTGGTGGCCGAGGCCGAACTGGGCGAACGCATCATGCGCGCGCTGATCCTGCGCCGCGTGGGGCTGATCGAATTCGGCAGCGGGCCGGTGCTGGTCGGCCACGGCACCGAGCCGCAGCTGGTGGCACTGCAGGCCTTCCTGCGGCGCAACGGCTACCCGCATACGGTCATCGATATCGACGCGGAACGCGACTGCTCATTGCTGCTCGACTACGCCAACGCGCCCGCCAGCGACTTCCCGCTGGTGATCTGCGCCGATGGCCGCGTGCTGCGCGCGCCGGACGAAGGGCAGCTGGCTTCGTGCCTGGGGCTGTTGCCGGAGTTCGATCCGGCCCACGTCTATGACGTAGTGGTGGTCGGCGCCGGGCCGGCAGGGCTGGCCACGGCCGTGTATGCCGCTTCCGAAGGCTTGTCGGTGGCGGTGATCGATTGCCGCTCGCCGGGCGGGCAGGCGGGCGCGAGTGCCCGGATCGAGAACTATCTTGGCTTTCCCACCGGCATCTCCGGGCAGGCGCTGGCCGGGCGCGCGTTCGTGCAGGCGCTGAAGTTCGGCGCGCATATCGCCATCCCGCTGGAGGTCAAGGCATTGCATTGCGGTGCGGACCCGATCCGGCTGGAGCTGGCCGATGGCCGCATGATCCCGGCCCACACCGTGGTGATCGCCACCGGCGCACAGTACCGGCGCCCGGACATCGCCGCGCTGGAGCATTTTGAAGGGCGCGGCGTGTACTACTGGGCCTCGCCGGTGGAGGCCAAGCTGTGCAAGAACGAGCCGGCGATGCTGGTGGGTGGCGGCAATTCGGCCGGGCAGGCAGCGGTCTACCTGGCCTCGCACGCGGCACATGTGCATATGCTGGTGCGCGGGCCGGGGCTGGCCGCCACCATGTCACGCTACCTGATCGACCGCATCGGTTCGCTGCCCAATATCACACTGCACACGCACGCGCAGATCAGCGCGCTGGCGGGGGAAGGGTGGCTCAGTTCGGTGCGCTACGAATGCCGGGCGGAAAGCCCGGCCCCGGTGACGATGGATGTGCGGCACCTGTTCCTGTTTATCGGCGCCGATCCCAATGCGTCGTGGCTGCGCACCTGCAACGTCGAGGTCGATGACAAGGGCTTCGTGCGCACCGGCGGAGGCGAGCTGGGCTGCGCGTCGGCGGTGCCGTATCCGCTGCAGACCAGCGTGCCGGGCGTGTTTGCCATCGGCGATGTGCGGGCGGGGTCGACCAAGCGGGTCGCCGCGGCGGTAGGTGAGGGCGCGGCGGTGGTGGCGCAGATCCACGACTACCTGGCTCGGGTGCAGGCAGCCGTGGCGCGCTGAGCGCGGGCCACTCAGGCTTGCGCCTCGCGCTCCAGCAGTTCGCGCTTGCGCGCCACGCCCCAGCGGTAGCCCGACAGGTTGCCGTCGCTGCGCACCACGCGATGGCAGGGAATGGCCACCGCCAGATGGTTGGCGGCGCAGGCCTGCGCCACCGCGCGCACCGCACGCGGCGCGCCGATGCGGGCCGCGATCTCGGCATAGTTGGCGGTGCTGCCCGCAGGGATCTCCCGCAGGGCCTGCCATACACGCTGCTGGAACGCGGTGCCGCGCACATCCAGCGGCAGCGCCAGGCCAATTGACGGTGCTTCGATAAAGCCCACCACTTGCGCCACCAGTTGCTCGAACTGAGCGTCGCCGCCGATCAGGTTGGCGCGCGGGAACTGGTCCTGCAGGTCCTGCAGCAGCGTTTGCGGATCGTCGCCCAGCAGGATCGCGCAGACACCGCGCCCGCTCTGGGCCACCAGGATCGCGCCCAGCGAGCACTGGCCGATGGCAAAGCGGATATCGGTGTCGGCCCCGCCCGCGCGGTAGCGCGACGGGGTCATGCCCAGCACCGCGTCCGAGGTCTCATAGAAACGGCTGTCGGAGCCGAAGCCGGCGTCGTAGATCGCCTCGGTCACGGAGCCGCTGGTGCCGAGTTGCTCGCGCAGCTTCTTCGCTCGGTGCGCCGCGGCGTAGGCGCGCGGCGTCAGGCCAGTGGCGGCCTTGAAGAGGCGGTGGAAGTGATAGGGGCTGACGCCCGCTGCACGGGCCAGTTCGGGCAGCGTGGGCAGGGTGTCGGCGGCCTCGATGCGGCGGCAGGCGTCGGCCGCGATGGCTGCGTGTTGTTCCGCCAGCGCGGGCGCGGCGGCACGGCGGCTGGGCCGGTAGCCGGCGGCTTCGGCCGCGGCGGCATTGTCGAAGAATTCGACATTGGCCGGATGTGGCAGGCGCGACGGGCTGCTCGGCAGGCAGTAAACACCGGTAGTCTTGACCGCATAGACAAAGGCACCGTCGGCGCCCGGATCGCGCGCCAGCACGCGGGCCCAGCGCGGGTCGCGTTCGGTGGCGCTGGCTTCTGGCTGCTCTGCGTGACGAGTCATGGATCGGGTCATGGAATCCCTCACGTGGCGTCGTGGAAGATGATGCCCAGCGTGTAGCGCTGGCCCGCGTGCAGCCGGCTGACGCCATGCCTCAGGTTCACGCGGTAGCTGCCGCGGCTGCCTTGCACCGGGCGCTGGCTGACGGCGAATACCACCGCGTCGCCCTGGTGCAGCGTCACCACCTCGGCCCGCGACTGCATGCGCGGCCGCTGCTCGGTCATCACAAATTCTCCGCCGCTAAAGTCGCGGCCCGGCTCGGACAGCAGGATGGCGACCTGCAGCGGGAATACGTGCTCGCCATACAGGTCCTGGTGCAGGCAGTTGTAGTCGCCCGGCCCGTAGCGCAGCAGCAATGGCGTCGGGCGCAACTGGCCGGCGTCGTGGCAGCGGGCAAGATAGTCGGCGTGCGCGGCGGGATAACGCACATCGATGCCCATGGCGGCGTTCCAGCGGTTGGCCACCGGCACCAGGTGCGGATACAGCGCCGTGCGTAATGCGGCCACGGTGTCGGGCAGGGGGTAGCGGAAGTACTTGTACTCACCCTGGCCAAAGCCGTGTCGGCGCATCTCGATGCGAGAGCGGTACAGCGCGTCCTGCGCGTAGCCGGCGGCAAGCGTGTCGCATTCGGCTGCCGACAGCAGGCTGCGGATCGCGGCACAGCCGTAGTCGTCGAGCTCGCGTGCAACGGCCGCCCAGTCGGTGCCATTGACGCGGGTGGCGATATCGGCTCCGTGCCCATGCTCCCGCGCCGTGCCGCGCGCCGGCGGAATTGGCCTGCGCGGCCCTGGCACGGCCATTTCGGGGCGTTGTATCTGGCTGATGCTCACCGTGGGTCTCCTGTATCTCGCTTGCATGATGCCAACTTTAGGCCGCCCGCGAACGCCTCGCACTCCGGGTCTTGCTTTTGAATTCTGGCCGGCAGCCTGCCTTGACAAGACAGATCTGTCTATCAATAATGAGACAAGTCTGTATCATTTCGAGCAGGCTGTTCTTCCCGTCTGGTTCTTCCTGTTTTCAGCAAAAGGAGCCCCGCATGTCCGCGCAAGCCGAAATCCGTCCGCCGTTGCCCCCATTCACCCGTGAATCCGCCATCGCCAAGGTCCGTGCCGCCGAGGACGGCTGGAACAGCCGCGACCCAGAGCGCGTGGCGCTGGCCTATACCGTCGACAGCGCCTGGCGCAACCGCGCGGAATTTGTCAGCGGCCGCGCCGACATCGTCGCCTTCCTGCAGCGCAAGTGGCAGAAGGAGCTGGATTACCGGCTGATCAAGGAGCTATGGGCGCACGACGGCAACCGCATCGCCGTGCGCTTTGCCTACGAATGGCACGATGATTCCGGCAACTGGTACCGGTCATACGGCAATGAGAACTGGGAGTTCGATGAAGCGGGGCTGATGTGCAGGCGCTATGCCTGCATCAACGATGCGCCGATCAAGGCTGCGGACCGCAAGTTCCACTGGACCCTGGGCCGGCGGCCGGATGCGCATGCGGGGTTGAGTGAGCTGGGGTTGTGACGGTGGTCCGGGTATCAGTTTAGGGGCTGACGCTCGAGGGACATGCAGAATCCCTTCTACTGCATCTTGTCCAGGTTCCCGATCCGCACCAGCATCTCGGTGAACATCTGCATATCCAGGTTCAGGTCGGGAACTTCCTTGTACTCGCGCGCATTGTGCGCGGTGTACTTCTTGCCCGGCATCGCTGGCCCGAAGTTGATGGCATTGGGCATCAGCTTGGCGGTGGTGCTGCCGGCGGTGGAAACCGGCCTGGCTTCCAGCCCGGTGGTGTCGCCAAAGATGTTCAGCAGCGTGGACAGCCACGCGCCCTTGGGATCGCGCGCCATCCAGTTGCCCTGGTCATATTTGATCTCGACCGGGCCATGGGTGGCCGCCCAGCCGAAAATACGCTTGGTGATCTTGCCGCCCAGCTCGTCCGGCGTGCGGCCGCGCGGCATGCGCACATTGGTGACCACGTCGACATATTCGCCGCGCTCGCGCACCAGCGTGGGTGACATGGTGAGCGGGCCCATGAACGGATCGCGGTAGGCCACCTCCATCCTGGTGCCGAGGTAGTCCAGCCCGTACAGGTCGTTCAGGTAGCGGACCGCGTTCAGGTAGTGGTTCTCGGCAAATTGCACGCCGCTGGCCTGCAGGAACAGCGCCAGCCGCGGCAATGGGTTGACCCCTTCCTCCGGGCGCGAGCCGTGCGCCGAGGCGCCGGTGACCTTGACTTCCACGTCGTTGCCGGCGCGCTTCACGTCGATGGAGAACTTGCCGCGCGGGGTGTGGCGGTGCAGGAATTCAGCGCGCGCCTGTTCCAGCGTGGCAGCCACGGCGGCAGCATCGCCGCCGGCAATGCGCGCGGTGGCGGTCTCGGGAATGGCGTTGGCAGAGGCCGCGCCGCGCATGGCAACGATGGCCGGTCCCTTGTGGTCGGGCTTGCCCTGCGCGCTCTGGCCGTCCGCCGCCTTGATGCCGAAGGAGACGGTCAGCGTGCCCGCGCCTTTTTCCGCCACCACCGCGGGGTATTTGCTGTCGAGCACGACGTTGTACTCGGGCAGGGTGGTGTGCTGGCGGTAGTACTTCATGCCGTCGCCGCCGGTTTCCTCGGTGGTCTCGATCATCAGGCGGATGGTGCGCGCCAGCGGCACGCCGCTTTCCTTGACGGTCTTCATGGCATACATGACCGTGGCGATCGAGCCCTTGTCGTCGATGGTGCCGCGCCCGTACAGCGTGTCGCCCACGCGCGTCATGCGGAACGGATCCAGTTTGGTGCCGTCCTCCAGCACCCATTCCTCGGCCGCCGCAGGCACCACGTCGGCGTGGGTCAGAATGCCGAAGGTGTCCTTGCCGCCAGGCAGTGTGACCTCGAAGACCCGGTTGTCGACATTGCGGTAGGCCAGCCCGAAGTCACGCGCCATGGCCTCGATCATTTTGCCGAACTCGATGATGGCGGGGTTCTCGTGCTGCGGGATCTTCTCGTCGCGCACGGTACGCAGCGCCACCATCCTGCCGATGGCGTCGATCACCGCGGCCTCGTTGTGGACGCGGTTGTAGACGCCCAGCAGGCGGCCGATATTGGCCAGGTTGTCGCCGGCCAGCGGCGACCGGGCTTGCCACGCCGCCACCGCCGGCGCCACTGAGGGCTCGGCCTTGGCAGCGGCGGCCATGAACGCCTGCAGGTCGGCCTGGGCTGCCGTTCGGGTGCCGGAGACCAGCGCATCCAGGGCCGGCTTCTTCAGGGTTTGCGCCTGCGCGGGGTGCGCCAGCATCAGCGACAGCGCGAGCATCGGGGCCCATCGGCGGAGAGACGGCAGGCGGCAAGGTCGGGTCATTGCGGACAAAACGGGAGTCTGGGTGGATGCCGCATGATAGGGCACTCGCCGGTATTTGCCGAAAAAATATGCTTTTGCGTGCGCGCGGATGAGGTGCCATTGCCGGCGCAATAAGGAATGGCTATGCCAGATCAATAGCATAAGACAATCGTCGCAGTTAAAACGATGAATTGTACAAATCACATCCCGGTCGACAGAATGGGGCCTTCGCTGCAACCCGCAGCCGATACCAACCCGATCCAGACCAAGGAGTGAACTGATGCTGCAATCCCGTGAAGGCCAACGCGTTCCCAATGTCGCTTTCCGCATGCGTGAAGACAACGAATGGAAGACCGTCACCACCGGCGAGCTGTTCAACGGCAAGACCGTGGTCGTGTTCTCGCTGCCGGGCGCCTTCACGCCGACCTGCTCGTCGACCCACCTGCCGCGCTACAACGAGCTGGCGCCGGTGTTCGCCAGGCACGGCGTCGACGACATCCTGTGCGTGTCGGTCAACGATACCTTCGTGATGAACGAATGGGCCAAGGACCAGGAGTCCGAAAACATCACCATGATCCCAGACGGCAACGGTGAATTCACCGAAGGCATGGGCATGCTGGTGGACAAGGCCGACCTGGGCTTCGGCAAGCGCAGCTGGCGCTATGCGATGCTGGTCAAGGACGGCGTGGTACAGAAGATGTTCATCGAGCCGGAAGAGCCGGGCGACCCGTTCAAGGTGTCCGACGCCGACACCATGCTGGCCCACATCGCCCCGGATGCCCGCAAGCCGGACCAGGTGGTGGTGTTCTCCAAGGTCGGCTGCTCGTTCTGCGCCAAGGCCAAGCAACTGCTGGACGACAACGGCTTCGACTACATCGACGTGCCGCTGGACAACAAGGTGCGCGGCAAGGTGCTGGGCGCCGTGTCCGGCGAGATGACCGCTCCGCAGGTCTTTATCAACGGCAAGCTCATCGGCGGCGCCGAGGCGCTGCAGCAGTACCTGGGCAAGTAAGCCGATTCCCGTTTCATCCCCATCCGGGGACCGGCAGTCGCCGGACCCGATGGGGCCGCCTTGCCCGACGGCATGGCGGCCCCATCCAGCCCGCTGATTGACACCAGCCTGACGCCATCAAGACAAAGGAACTGACCGCCATGACCACCATCCAGACCGACGTCGCCGTGATCGGCGCGGGCACTGCAGGCCTTGCCGCCTACCGTGCCGCCATCGCCGCGGGCAAGCGCGCCGTGATCATCGAAGGCGGCCCCTATGGCACCACCTGTGCCCGTGTGGGTTGTATGCCTTCCAAGCTGCTGATCGCCGCCGCCGAGGCCGCGCACGAACTGCGCCACACCGCGCCGTTCGGCGTGCACGTCGATGGCCAGATCCGCATCGACGGCCGCGAGGTGATGGCGCGTGTGCGCAGCGAGCGCGACCGCTTTGTCGGCTTCGTGGTGCGCGGCGTGGAGAACATCCCCGCGGCCGACCGCATCCGCGGCTACGCCCGGTTTATCGATAACACCACGCTGGAAGTGGACGGGCACACCACCGTGCGCGCCAGCCGCGTGGTCATCGCCACCGGCTCCGCGCCGATGCTGCCGGCGCCGTTCCAGGCGTTCGGCGACCGCCTGATCGTCAATGACGATGTGTTTTCGTGGCAAGACCTGCCCGACAGCGTAGTGGTGTTCGGCCCCGGCGTGATCGGGCTGGAGCTGGGCCAGGCCCTGTCGCGCCTGGGCGTGCGGGTGCGCGTGTTCGGCGTCAGCGGCTCGCTCGGGCCCCTGACCGACCCGGTGATCCGTGCCCACGCGGCCAAGACCTTCAACGACGAGTTCTATCTCGACCCGGACGCCAAGGTCTCCGACATGGGCCGCGACGGCGACCAGGTGGTCGTGACCTATCTCGACCGTGAGGGCCGCAGCGTCACTGAGCGCTTCGACTATGCCTTGGCTGCAACTGGCCGCGTGCCCAATGTGCGCGGCCTGGGCCTGGAGAACGCCGGCCTCGCGCTGGATGCGCGCGGCGTGCCGCTGTTCGATGCGCGCACGCTCCAGTGCGGCAATGCGCCGGTGTTCATTGCCGGCGATGCCAACAATATCCTGCCGCTGCTGCATGAGGCCGCCGACGAAGGCAAGGCCGCCGGCGAGAACGCCGCCAGCTATCCGCAGGTGCAGCCGCTGGCCCGCCGCGCGCCGATCGCGGTGGTGTTCACGGACCCGCAGATCGCGATGGTTGGCCAACGCTACGCCGACCTGGCCGAAGGCACGTTCGTGACCGGCGAGGTCAGCTTCGAGGACCAGGGCCGCAGCCGCGTGATGCTGAAGAACCGCGGCCTGATGCACGTCTATGCCGACAAGGCCACGGGTCGCTTCCTGGGCGCGGAATGGACCGGCCCGCGTGCCGAGAACATCGCCCACCTGCTGGCGTGGTCCTACCAGCAGGGCCTGACCATCGGGCAGATGCTGGGCATGCCGTTCTACCATCCGGTGGTGGAAGAGGGCCTGCGTACGGCGCTGCGCGATGCGGCGACAAAGCTCGAAGCCTGAGTAGGCGAGGTTTGCTAGACAGGTCTGTCTGTCATAGTATCGACCGATAGAGGCCGGATGGCGCAGGGCGCTGTCCGGCCGCTCCCATTACCGACTCCGCCGCCACCATGGCCACGCCTTCCGCCCGCGACCGCATCCTCGACACCGCTGCCCGCCTGTTCTACCAGGAGGGCTATCGCGCCACCGGCATCGACAGGATCATTGCCGAATCCGGCGTGGCCAAGATGTCGCTCTACCGGCATTTCGCCTCCAAGAACGAGCTGATCTCGGCGTTCCTGGCGCGCCGGCATGACGAGTGGATGGCGTGGTTCCGGCAAGACGTGGAAGCCCGCCTGGCGGCACACCCCCATCTGGACGTGATCGCCGATGCGCTGGCGGACTGGTTCGGCCGCGACTTCCGCGGCTGCGCCTTTATCAACGTGGTGGCCGAGGCGGGCGGGGACGCGCGCGCGGCGGAGCAGGCGGCCGCCCACAAGGCCGAACTCGCGGCGTTCGTCGCCGGCATCGCCGCGCGCCTGGGCCTGGACCAGCCGCAGGCAGTGGCAGAAGAAGCGATGCTGTGCATCGAAGGCATGATCGTGCGCTACCAGGTGCAGCCCGATGCGGCGGTGATCGAGGCGGGGCGGCGGTTGCTGGGCCGGCTGCAGGCCGGCTGACTGGCCGGCTGACTGGCTGACTGGCTGGCTGACTGGCTGGCGGTGCCCGGTGCCGGCTTCGTCCGGCTTAGCGCCGGGGCAGCATCCGGTGCGATTTCGCATAGTCGCGCAGCGCGTCGTTCATCAGCGTTTGCCAGCCGCTGCCGGTTGCCTTGTAGGCCTCCAGCACATCGGGATCGATCCGCAGCGTCTGGTTGACCTTGCGCTCGTCAGCCGGCTTGGCTGGCCTGCCACGGCGCTTCACCAGCGCATCCGCTTTTTCTTTTCCCACGACCTGCTCGAGTACCTCGCGCGCGGCACGCATGCGCTTGATTTGCCCGGTCGGCAAGGACACCACATCCGGGTCTGCGGCAATGCCGCGCGCAATGGCGGCGTCCTCTGCGGGCGTGGGCATGATGAGGTCAGATTTCCTGTTCATAGTCTCGCACCTCTCGGGAGTTGGCTTTACGCAGGCTGATTGCCCGTAACGTTTCGCCGCGAATGGTGAATACCAGGCAATACAGTCGCGGACCAATCGGCCCGTATGCGATGTAGCGGGTTTCGCCATAGGCTTGCGGTCATCGATCTTCAGCAGGGCGCTACCAAAGTCCATCAACCCCGCGGCGGCCAGTGACAACCCGTGATGACGTTGGTTGATAGCGTCCTTTGGCAGGTCAAACTCGATTTCCATTCAGATTTACTGTAGCAGCAAGAAATGGGGTCGAACAGCATTTTTATGCTACAGCGTTAAAAATAGACCTGACATCGTAGAAAAGTGGAAAACCGATCGCTCTGCAGAGGCCGGCTTCCCAATCGTCCCTATCGCTTCAAACTGTTTGGCGTGCTGGGCTTTGTCGCCCGCGGCGGGGTGCGCTGGGGTGTCGTCGCGAAATTTCCGTGCAAATTTGGCGGCGATGGCGGCGATAGCGGCGCGCCTACTCCGAGTCGGGGATCGGCGCTCCCTGCACTTTGGGCGCCGGTTCGGCCTGCATCGCGGCCGCGGGCAAGAGCGTCAGGAAGGTGCGCGCCACCTCGGGATCGCGGCAGGCGAGCCAGTCGTCCCATTGCGCGCGCGGCACGATCACCACTGACCGCTTTTCCTCGCCCGGCTTGTGAAAGCGCTGCATCACCGGGTGCTGGGCCGAGTTGATGGTCAGCATGGTGAAGGACAGCGACTGGTCCGGCCAGTTGCGCCACAAGCCAGCAATGCCGAAGGCCGGCTCGCCGGGCAGCCAGACGCGCCAGCGCACCGGCTTGCCGGGCGGGCCGCCGGGCACTGCATCGTCGGGATACGCAAACTCATAGAACGCCGTGGCCGGCACCAGGCACAACTGGCCCTGGCGCCAGTAGCGCGCAAAGGCGGGACGCTCGCCGACGGTCTCGCTGCGGGCATTGGTGGTGTCAAAGCGCCGTGCGCCGGGCGCGATGCGCGGGCGCGGCACCATGCCGAACGAGGCCAGTGCGCCACTGCGCGCGCCATCGTCCGCGGCGCGCACGATCGGCGCTGCGTAGTCCGGATACGTTTCAGCCTTGTACAGCCCCGGCGGCGGTTCCACGCCGAAGATTTCGCGCAGGATCCGGCGCTGGACCGGGGCGTAGTTGGTGCACATGCGCTGTCTCCTGGCGGTGATGCCCGTATCGTCGGCGCCGGGCGGTGCCGCGTCAAGGATGCCACGGGGAACGCCTCAGGGCTCACGGCAGGGATGGCAAAAACCGTCAGCCGCGCTGGCGGAATCGGTTATTGCCTGCTCCCCTGGCGCTCGCGCACACTCTTGCGGCAGCCGCTGCGCGCCGCCACGCCGCGCGCAGCGGCCACCTACCAAAAGGCACAAGCCGGAATACAGGAGACACCATGCGCGACTACGCCCAAGCCTTCGACGGATTTTCTTATGACGACGCCGTGGCACGGCAGCTGCACGGCAGCCTCGACGCAATCAATGCCTGCGTCGAATGCTGCGACCGGCACGCGCTGCCGGGCCGTATCGCGCTGTTCTGGGAAGGGCGCGACGGCAATTCGCGCAGCTGGACGTTTACCGAGCTGCAGGCACTGTCCGCGCAGTTTGCCGGCTTCCTGAAGGCGCAGGGCGTGCAGCCGGGGGACCGCGTGGCGGGCCTGCTGCCGCGCAATGCGGAACTGCTGGTGACGATTCTCGGCACCTGGCGCGCCGGCGCGGTGTACCAGCCGCTGTTCACGGCTTTCGGCCCCAAGGCCATCGAGCACCGGCTCAATGCGTCCGGCGCGAAGGTGGTGGTCACCGATGGCGCCAACCGCCCCAAGCTGGATGACGTGGATGGCTGCCCCGCCATCGTCACCGTGGCCGGGGACAAAGGCCGCGGCCTGGTGCGCGGCGACTTCAGCTTCTGGGCCGAGCTGGAACGCCAGCCGGCGTCGTTCGAGCCGGTGCCGCGCCGGGGCGACGACCCCTTCCTGATGATGTTCACTTCCGGCACCACCGGCCCGGCCAAGCCGCTGCTGGTGCCGCTCAAGGCCATCGCTGCGTTTGCCGGCTATATGCGCGACGCGGTCGACCTGCGCGCGGAAGACGCTTTCTGGAATCTGGCTGATCCGGGCTGGGCCTACGGCCTGTATTACGCGGTCACGGGTCCGCTGGCGCTGGGCCATCCCACCACCTTCTACGATGGTCCGTTCACCGTGGAGAGCACATGCCGTGTGATCCGCAAGTACGGCATCACCAATCTGGCTGGCTCGCCCACGGCATACCGGCTGCTGATCGCCGCGGGCGAGGCCGTGTCAGGCCCGCTGCGCGGGCGGCTGCGTGCGGTCAGCAGCGCGGGCGAGCCGCTCAACCCGGAGGTGATCCGCTGGTTCGCCAGCGAGCTGGACGTGACCATCCACGACCACTACGGCCAGACCGAACTGGGCATGGTGCTGTGCAACCACCATGCGCTGGCGCATCCGGTGCGCATGGGCGCAGCCGGCTTTGCCAGCCCGGGGCACCGCGTGGTGGTGGTGGACGATGAACAGCGCGAACTGCCGCCGGGCCAGCCGGGCACGCTGGCGCTGGACCTGAAGCGCTCGCCGATGTGCTGGTTCGGCGGCTATCATGGCACGCCCACCAGCGGGTTTGCCGGCGGCTACTACCTGACCGGCGATTCCGCCGAGCTGAATGACGACGGCAGCATCAGCTTCATCGGCCGGGCCGACGACGTCATCACCACCTCGGGCTACCGCGTGGGCCCGTTCGACGTGGAAAGCGCGCTGATCGAACACCCGGCCGTGGTCGAGGCCGCGGTGATCGGCAAGCCCGATCCTGAGCGCACTGAACTGATCAAGGCCTTTGTCGTGCTGGACCCGCAACACCGCGCCGCGCCGGAACTGGCCGAGGCGCTGCGCCAGCACGTGCGCAAGCGCCTGGCCGCCCATGCCTACCCACGTGAGATCGAGTTCGTCGCCGAACTGCCCAAGACCCCCAGCGGCAAGGTCCAGCGCTTTATCCTGCGCAACCAGGAAGTGGCCCGCGCGCGCGCGGCAGCCGCTGGCTGAGACCTGAGCCGTTCCCGGACCGCTTCCTATAATGAGGAAGCGGTTGCCAGGGCCCCGGGGGTGAAGGAGCCTGCGGCGCCGCGCCAGGCGCGCCTGCAGGCAGGGGCGCGCGTCTTCCATCTCCAGACCAATCGGGCGAGGCGAACAAAATGCAGAGTAGCGAAGCGGTGCTGACGCAGGCGCGCGCAGCCTTGGCGCATGTGCCTTATCAGGGTCATGTCCTCCATCCCATCATCCAGTTGCGGCTTTCTGACGGCGCGCTGATCCTGGAAGGCGAGGTGGCCGATATCGTCGACAAGACCCGGGCCGCGGCGACGGTGCGGCGCGTGGACGGCGTAACCAGCGTGATTGATCACCTGCGCGTGGCCGACGGCGGCATGCAGGTAGGCGACGGCGAACTGCGTGACGCGGTGTGCGAGCGCCTGCTCAATGCCATCGATTTCCGCAATTGCAAGATCTGCGCGCGCGTCAAGGGCAAGCCCGAGGCCATGCGCGAAGCCGTGGGCGAGCGCAGCGGCTGGATTGAAGTCGAAGTGCACGACGGCGTGGTTACGCTGTGGGGGCAGGTGATCAGCCTGTCGCACATGCGCCTGGCAGGTGTGCTGGCCTGGTGGTCGCGCGGTTGCCGCTGCGTGGTCAATGAGCTGGTGGTAGCGCCCGCCGAAGCCGACCGCGACGATGAAATCACCGAGGCACTGATGCTGGTGCTGGAGACCGATCCCTTCGTCGATGCCGGCCAGGTCAGCGTGCATACCGAGAACCGCGTGGTGACGCTGGAAGGCTGCGTCACCAGCGAGAACACGCGGCGCCAGGCCGAGCGCGACGCCTGGTACGTACAGGGCGTGGAGAACGTGGTCAACCACATCGCCTTGCGCACCTGAGCGCTGCCTTGGGCGCGGTCACTCCCCGGTGCCGCGCCGTACCGCCGCATCTTCCATGCGCCAGTAGCGCCGCCGCGCCCGCAGTGCAAAGCGGGTGCGATAGTCTGACATTGACATGCCCGTGGTGCGCTGGAACAGGCGCCGGAACGCGGCGGCGTCGCTGTAGCCGCAGGCTTCTGCAATGCCCTGCGTGCCGTGCAGCGTGACTTCCAGCAGCATGCGCGCGCGTTCCACGCGCAGCGTGTGCAGGTAGTCCAGCGGACTCAGCCCGGTGACCTGGCGGAAATGCCGCAGCAGCGTGCGTTCGCTGACCGCCGCCGCCTGGGCCACCGCGGCCAGCTTGTAGGGCTCGGACACATGGTCCTGCAGCCACTGGATGGCGCGGTACACCGGGCTGTCGGCGGTGCGGCTGAGCCAGCGTTGCGACACCAGCGCCGGCACGCTGCGCTGGCGCTCGGGCTGGAACAGCATCAGCCGCGACGCCGCCTGCGCCAGGTCCGGGCTGTGCAGGTGGCCCAGCACGCGCAGCATGAATTCCACCTGCAGCGCCGGCGCCACGCACGAGAACACACGCTGGTGCACGCTCATGGCCTGGTCGCTGCCGAGGTCGCAATGCGGATACTGGCGCATCATCCAGCTCTGGAACATCCACGGCGCGCCGGTCCTGGCGCCGTCGAGCAGCCCCAGTTGCAGCGCAAAGACCATCCCCGACGAACACGCCGCGATCCAGCCGCCGGCCTGCGCATGGCGCTCCACCAGGCGCAGCGCCGCGGCATCGCGCTGCACGATCTCGCCGAGCTGCAGCGCGTTGCTGGCCAGCAGGGCCGGAATCACCAGCAGCGTGCGGCTGTCCGCGGCGCGTGCGCGCCGGGTGGAGGACACCAGTCCCGGCAGGTCTGCCGCCAGCGTACGCCCGTTGCTGCCGCACAGCTGCCAGCTCAGCGTGGGCGCGGCGTCGGGCCGCTGCAGGCTGGCTACGCCGGCCACGGTGCGGAGCACGTCTAGCGTGGTGAACAGGCTGCCCGGCATGGCTTGCGGCAGCCATAGCAGGCGGACATGCAGCGGGATGATCTGTGACGGCGGCTCGATGGCGGCTGGCATGCCTGGGGGCGTGGTCGGGTGCATGGAGCGATGAGTGGGGCAGGAGCAGGATGTGGTGGCGGGATCGGCATCCCGATTGGCGATATTGACCCTCCCCTAAGGTTCTGGCAAGGGCTAGCATCGTGCAGTTGTGCCGCGACGCCGCCCATGCGCCGGGGCATGGCACCAACAAGACCAATCCGAGGAGATTCCATGCCGTTTTCCGTTCGCCATGTTGCCGTTGCCGCCGCCCTGACGCTTGCCGGGGCCGGCACCCTGGCCAGTGCCGCCCAGCCCGATGCCGCGCTGCTGTCGGCCGCGCAGGCGGCCCAGCCCGCGCTGGTGCAGTCGCTCAAGGAGATGGTGTCGATCGAATCCGGCAGCGCCAACGCGAAGGGGCTGGCGCAGATGGCCGGCTATACCGAGAAGCGCCTGCAGGCGCTGGGCGCGAAGGTTGAACGCATGCCCGTCACCAAGGGCCCGGGCGCCATGGTCAGGGCCACGTTCACCGGTACCGGCAAACGCCGCATCATGCTGATCGCCCACATGGACACGGTGTACCCGGACAACACCCTGGCCACGCAGCCCATCCGCGAGGAAGGCAACCGGCTCTACGGGCCGGGCATTGCCGACGACAAGGGCGGCATCGCCGTGATCCTGCATTCGCTGGAGATCCTGAAGAACCAGGGCTGGCGCGACTACGCGCAGATCACGGTGCTGCTCAACCCGGACGAGGAGGTTGGCTCGGTCGGCTCCGGCGAAGCCATTGCCGCGCTTGCCGCGCAGCACGACGTGGTGCTGTCGTGCGAGCCCACCGCGGCCAAGGACGTGGTCAAGGCCGAGTCGCTGCTGCTGGGCGCCTCCGGCACCGCCACCGCCACCATGCAGGTCAAGGGCCGCGCCGCCCACGCCGGCGCCGCGCCGGAGCGCGGCCGCAATGCGCTGCTCGAACTCGCCCACCAGCTGCAGCAGACGCGCGACACCGCCAGCCAGGTGCCGGGCTCGCAGCTGAACTGGACGCAGGCGCAGGCCGGCACGGTGCGCAACCAGATCCCGGAAAGCGCTGTCGCCTACGGCGATGTGCGCACCACGGCGGCCGGTGCCGCCGAGAAACTGAAGCTGGCGCTGCAGGACAAGGTCAAGTCCAGCCAGCTGGTGCCGGAGACGCAGACCACGGTGACGATGGAAGAGGGCCGCCCGCCGTTCGTGGCCGACGCGCGCGGCCGCGCGCTGGCCAAGCACGCGCAGGAGATCTACGCCGAGCTGGACGGCCGCACGCTGGCCCTGGCCGAAGGCACCGGCGGCGCCACTGACGCCAGTTATGCCGCGCGCTCGGGCAAGCCCGCGGTGGTGGAAAGCTTCGGGCTGGCCGGCTTCGGCTATCACGCCCGCGACGAGTACATCGAACTGGACTCGATCGTGCCGCGCCTGTACCTGATGACCCGCATCCTGCAGGATATCGGGCGCAACTGAGGCGGTGCCGCCAGGCCTGCGTTGCCAGAGCCTGGTTGCCTCTCCCGGCAAGCCTGCTACAGTGTCATGGCTGCCCGCATGCGGCGGCCATGACAAAAGAGACATCGCAGGGGGAGACACAGATGAACCGCAAAGGCTTGCTGGATGCGGCCACGGCACTGGAAGACCTGGCTGCCGGCCGCACCCCCGCACCCGCGCAGGTGGCCGCCGGCGCCGCTGCGCTGGAAAAAATCCATGCCGATTACCCGGCCTGGCGTGACCTTGGCGATGCCTTGTTTGGCCTGAAAGCGCTGGCCGGCGGCAGCGGCATGGCGCTGGACACCAAGGGGCGCGAGCGCGCCGGCCGGCTGGCCGATGTGGTGCGCAGCCTGCTCGACCAGATCTGACGGGCCGCGCTCCCGGGAACCCGTTCTACAGCATCGACTCGATCGGCAGAATCGACAGGAACCAGATGCCAAGCCGGCGCCACCAGCTGGTGTTCGGCTCGGTATCGTGGCGAATGACTTCGTCGCCGCGCCGTTCCAGCCAGTACAGCTTGCCGGTTTCATCGAGCTTGACCTGGTAGGCCGCGCGCGGCACCACGCTGGCGAAGGTGGATTCGATCCGGCCGGCCAGTTCCGGGCTGTCGATGACGAAGCCCAGTTCGGTGTTGATCGTGGCCGAGCGCGGGTCGAAATTGAACGAGCCCACGAAGACCCGGGTGCCGTCGACGGCAAAGGTCTTGGCGTGCAGGCTCGAGCCCGAGCTGCCGAAGGGGCCGGCGCGCTCTTCCTTCATGCCGGGCGCGGCCGAGCGCCGCAGCTCATACAGGTCCACGCCGGCTTCCAGCAGCGCCTTGCGCCGCTTGGCATAGCCCGAATGCACGGCGGCTACGTCGGTGGCTTCCAGCGCATTGGTCAGCACCCGCACGGCCACGCCGCGCTTTGCCATGTCGGCGAAGTAGGACGTGCCGCCCGTCGATGGAACGAAGTAGGGCGAGACCAGGTCAAGCTCGCGCTGCGGGTCGCCCAGGATTTCACGCAGCTGGTGCGCCACCAGGGTGTTGCGCGACGCCTCGCCGAGCGCCTTGGCGGGGTTGTCGCTGACCATGCGCGTTCTTGCCCACTGGAACTGCAGCGTGCCATCCAGCATCCGCTGCACGTCAGGCAGGTCGCGCACCGCCGCGAGGTAGGTGGCGGCAGCGGGGTTGTGCTCGACTGAGCGGGCATTGCTGACCAGCGCCTGCAGCCGTTCTACGCTGACCGGCGGCACCAGCCGGTTCACCGGGTAGGCCGACGCACTGGACCAGTAGCGGTCGAAATCGTCCGCCACGTCGCCGGCGGCGGGTCCCACGGCGATCACGTCGAGGTCGGCAAACAGCACGCCATTGGTGGCGCCGAAGTATTCGTCGCCGACATTGCGCCCGCCGATGATGGTGGCGACGCCATCGGCGGTGAAGGACTTGTTGTGCATGCGCCGGTTCAGGCGCCGGAAATCCGTCAGGAAATTGAGTGTCTTGGGGTGGCGGATCACGAACGGGTTGAAGATCCGCACCTCGACCTGCGGATGCGCGTCCATGGCCGCCAGCAATTCGTCCATGCCGGCGATGCCGTTGTCGTCCAGCAGCAGGCGCACGCGCACGCCGCGGTCGGCGGCTTCGTGCAAGGTTTCCAGCAGCAGGGTGCCGGTCAGGTCGTCGCGCCAGATGTAGTACTGCACGTCGAGCGTGCGCTGCGCGGTGCGCGCCAGGTGCACGCGCGCGGCAAAGGCGGCATAGGCGTTCTCGAGCGGATGGATGCCGCTCAGCCCCGGATGGCGCGCCACCTCGCCGGCCACTGCCTGGCCCAGCGGCGTGGCCTGGGATTCGGCGGGCGTCAGCGCAAAGGATTCGGTGCGGTGATCCAGCGGCGGCAAGGCGCAGCCGCCGAGCAGGGCGGCGCAGCACAGCAGCAGCGAATTGGCGCGCAGGCGGCGGTGGGGGACGAACGCGGCGTCTGTCGGCAATGGCATGGCGGTCTTGTCGGACCCCTCGCGGGGCCCGATCGTTACGGCAATGCCGTCATGTTGCCATGCCGCGCGGGCGGCGGGCTCAATTACGCATCGGGAGCGGGAAGTGCCGGCGCGCCGCCGGGCTCCGGCGCATCGCTGCGGCCAAGGACGAGATAGACATGGGCGTGCGCTCCTTACGCCTTGAGGCGGCGGTCTGGCGGTGCGGGCAGGAACTGGTCAGTCCAGATGTCCGCCACCGTCAGCGGCGCCTTGATGCCGAAGGCGCCGACGGTTTCATCCAGCGTTGCCTGCAGCCGTGCCGGCGTGGCCGCGCCCCAGCCGTCGCGCCGGGTGTCGGGCGTCTTCATGGTGCCATCGACGATCAGGCGCAGGCGCTCCGTCTCCAGCGCCTGGTCGGCCAGCGGCTCGCGTGCCTTGACCGCGGCACCGCCCGCGGCGGGATCGGCAATGGCGTCGAGCCAGCCGCGGGTAGAGGCCTTGATGAAGGCCTTCATCACCTCCGGATCGGATGCCATGCTCTTGCGGTTGGCCACCAGCCCGTTGCCGTAGGACTTCATGCCATAGTCCGAGAAGCGGAACACGGTGATCTTCTCTGGCCCCATGCCGCGTGCCTTCAGGTTCAGCAGGCCGGTGAAGAAGAAATAGGCGGCGGCATCGAAGTCGCCCTTGACGAAGCGCGTGTCGCCGATATCGGGCGTGACGCTCTCCCACTTCACGCCGCCGGGGTCGAAGCCCTGCGCCTTGGCGAAGACCGGGAACAGCTTGCGCGAGGCATTGAACGGCTGGCCCAGGATGGACTTGCCGGCCAGGTCCGCGGGCCTGACGATGCCGCTGCCCTTGCGCACCAGGATCGCGTTCGGATTCAGGTCGTACTGGATGGCCACCGCCTTGAGCGCGGCGGACGGATTGGTGGTGTTGAATTCGATCATTGCCGCCAGGTCGGCCGAGGCGCAGTCATAGGCGCCGCCCGCGACCAGGCTGATGGCCGAAGCCGAGCCGTTGCCGGTATCGATCGTGACGTCCAGCCCGGCGTCTTTGTAGTAGCCGCGCTGGTGCGCCAGCAGGAACCCCGCGCCCGAGGCCTCCACCTTCCAGCCGAGATTGAACCTGAACTTCTGCAGCGAGCCCGCCGCGCGGACATGGGGCACCGCGAACGGGGTGGCGGCAAGCAGGGCGGTGGCGCCAGTGGCGCGCAGGAAGGAACGGCGACGCATGTCATTCTCCGGAACGAAGGTAACTGGACGATGCGTGCGCGGGCGGTTGGCGCGGGTGCAGAAGGAGAGCGTGGCCTCCCGAGACGCCGGCACCACGCCGCGCCGGCATGCGGCCAGGGCATGCGCGGGGACCGTGCACATCATCGGGAGCAATTTCCGGGCGGCGTGCCGCTGAACGCTTCTACTCCGTTGCGATCTCAGCAGGATCCGTGCCGGGCGCTGCGCGGCGCCATGCACCAAGCGGTTGCCCGGCATGCGCCATCACGGCGAAATCCCCGGCGCAATTGCTCCGATCCTGGTGCAAAACCCCTGGCCCGGAACCTGCATAACCTCAGGCAAGAGTAGAAGCGTTCACCATTCCCGCGGCGCGTCACAGACGCACGCCAGATGGCCGGGAATTGCTCTTGAAGTCCGTGCCCCGCTCGCCATCGCGCAGGCTGGCACAGGCGACCTCAGGAGCGCGTGGTCCCGGCGTGCGTTGTCATCGGTGGTCTGCCTGTGCCGGCGAGGGGCCAATCCCTGACCCGCTTTGCACAAGGAACACCATGAGCCAACCAGACACCGCCTACGCCCTGGCCGAACTCCATCGCGAATCGCGCATGGGCGCGTTCGGTTCGGAAACGCGCCAGCGCGAGATCCGCCGCATCGACCTGTCCGACTACGCGCGGCGCAAGGCGCAAATTGCCGACGAACTGTGGCAGGCATCGGTCGACGTCGGCTTCTTCCAGATCGCCAACCACGGCATCGACCTGGCCAGGGTGCGCGAAGCCTTTGCCATGACCGAGCACTTCTTCGCGCTGCCCGACGCCGTCAAGGCGCAATACCCGCTGCAGAAGGCCAACAACGCCGGCTGGGAAAGCCGCGCGCAGGTGCGCCCCTCGACCGGCACCCCGGACCAGAAGGAGTCCTACCAGATCACGCGCCCGCATATGGCCGGACTGTGGCCCGGCGATGACGAACTGGAAGGCTTCCGCGCCACCATGCTTGACTTCGAGGCGCAATGTTGGGAGGTGGGCATGAAGGTGCTGTCGTGCTTTGCCGGCAAGCTCGGCTTTGCCAGCGACTTTTTCACGCAGGCGCACGATCCGCGGGCGCCGGACTACCAGAGCACGCTGCGGCTGCTGCACTACTACGCGATCCCGCCCGAACTGCGCGACCAGCTGGGCCTCTGGCGCGCCGGCGCGCATACGGATTTCGATTGCCTGACGCTGCTGTTCCAGCGCCCCGGCCAGGGCGGCTTGCAGGTCTGCCCCGGCAAGGAGATGGCGGCGCAGGCATGGACCCCGATCGAGCCGGACGAGGAAGTCATCACCTGCAATATTGGCGACATGCTGATGCGCTGGAGTGACGACCGGCTGCCGTCGAACTTCCACCGCGTGCGCAATCCCGCGCCGGATGAATACATGGGCCCGCGCTACAGCATGGCGTTCTTCTGCCAGGCCAACCGCGGTGCGATGATCGAAGGGCCGGGGGGCAAGTATCCGCCGATCAGCGCGGGGGATTACCTGCGGCAGCGGGTGAATGCGAATTTCAAAGGGTATTGAGAGGCGGAAAGAACTTCCATGCCGATGGTGGGCTCCCTCTCCCGCAAGCGGTAGAGGGAGCCCACCCCGCAGTCGCTGGACGCGCCGGTAGCGGGCCTGCGGCTTACGAAGCCGCGACCACCCCGCAAGCAATCCGCCCGCCCGCATTCCCGGTCGGCTGCGTCTTGTAGTCGTCCGGATCCTTGTGCACCACCACCGCGCGCCCGATCACGCCGTTGGCGCCCGTGCCTACGGTCAGGTCCGGCAGCAGCATGCTGACGCGCACGTTGCCGCTGGCGTCCGCGGTGACGTTGTTCATGTCGCCGGCGTGGTGATCGGGCATGGTCATCTGGCCGTGGGGCTTGCCGCCCGGGTTGAAGTGGCCGCCCGCACTCATCGCGTCAGGCGCGGAGCAGTCGCCCTTCTCATGGACGTGGAAGCCGTGCACCGAGTTGGGCGGCAGGCCAGTGATCGCCGCGGTCATCATCACGCCGCCCGGCTGCTGCTGGAAGGTCACGGTGCCGCCGGTATTGGCGCCGCTCTTGGGCTGGAGCGTGGCCGTCGCCCTGGCGCTGCCGCTGCCGCTGGTACCGGATGCGCTGGCTGCAGATGAGGAGGTCATGCCGGAGCCGGCGCAACCGGCCAGTGCAAGGGTCGCGGCAACGCAGGCTGCCAGGGGGGTAAGCACTTGTTTCATCGGACTCCTCTTCTTATCGTGATTTCGGAAGAAACAGTATAGGCTGGCCGGCACCAGGCCGATTTCCGGTTTTGTCCTACATGCCGCACTAGTCCGCTGAATCATTGACATGGCAGGCACCGACCAATTTCAGTGATTCAATGGACCAGGCGAGGCCGCTAGCCAATCACGCCATCAGGCCGCGACCGCCAGCCGCTGCTGTGCTGCACCAAAGTGCGGGTGGCGCGAGAACAGGTCCGCCGCCCAGTTGACGAACACCCGCACCTTGGCCGACAGGTGCCGGTTCTGTGGATACATCGCCGAGATCGGCAGCTCGTCGGTCTGCCAGTCGGCCAGGATCTCCACCAGCCGGCCGCTGGCCACATAGGGCTCGGCCATGGCGCGCGAGATCCGCGCCACGCCGTGGCCTTCCAGCGTGCAGCCCAGGTAGACCTCGGCATCGTTGGTGGAAATGGCCGATGGCAGCAGCACCTCGCTGCGCTCCATGCCGCGCGCCATCGGCCACGGCATCTCACGGCCGGTACGGTTGGACAGGAAATTGACTGCCTTGTGCTGGGCCAGCTCGGCCAGGTCGTGCGGGGTGCCGAAGCGGTTCAGGTAGATCGGCGAGGCGTAGAACGCCAGTTGCACATGGCCGATGCGGCGGGCCACCATGGATTCCTCCACCGGCGTGCCCACGCGCAGCACCACGTCCACGCCTTCCTGCAACAGGTCGATCGGCTTGCCGTTGATGGTCAGGTCCAGCTTCAGGTCCGGGTAGGCCTGGAAGAATTCGTGCAGGTGGGGCACCAGCACCAGCTGCGCCAGTCCCGCGGTGGTGTCCACCGAGAGCGTGCCGCGCGGCGAGTTGTTATGCCGCGTCAGCGACTGCTCGGCCTCCTCGACATCGGCCAGGATGCGCACGCAACGTTCGTAATAGGCCGCGCCGTCGTTGGTCACGCTGATGCGGCGGGTAGTCCGGTGCAGCAGCTTGACGCCCAGGTGGGTTTCCAGGTTCTGGATCAGGCGGGTCAGCGTGGCCTTGGGCAAGTCCATCGATTCCGCGGCGCGCGCAAAGCTGCCGACGTCCACGACCCGGGTGAATGCCTGCATTGATACGAGACGGTCCATGATGAGGTTCCGACGATAGATCCGAACGGCGTGCCGCGCGCGCTCGTGGCGCGTGCGGCCCTGCTGATTGTGGTTGTGGGGAATCCGCCTGCTGGCTGGCACCGGAGCTGCGCGCTGGCTGGGCGCGGGTTCCGGCATGGGTTTGTCAGGGCGTCCGGTGCCGCGGGGTCCATTCCCGCTTCCGACCGGGCGCGCACCGGCCTGGCAGACCGCCGCGCGTGCCGAGAGCCGGAGTGAATCACAAAATCCAAGACCTTGTCATGCATGGGGATATGGAGTTTCAGTGGCATGACGAGGCCGTTTGCGATTATTCCAATCCCGGAACAGTGCATTGGCGATCTCTCGCTTTATCCCATCCTCGTCAATCACCATAATCCGTTGCATCGCAACACTCAAGCGCATTGTTTTCCGCGTGCGCCGCATGCCATGTCCCGGAAGCCAGGCCAACGCCCTGATGCAGCCAGCGCCGCCACTGCCCCCACGGCAGCCGGGCAGGGGCAGGCGCGCGTGGCTGAGCATACGGTGACCAGCGACGGACGCGAGATCCTGGTGCGGGTGTGCTACCCGGCGGGCTATCCGGCGCCGGGCGCCGAGGGCGCGGCGCTGCTGCCCTGGCTGGTGTACCTGCATGCCGGCGGCTTCGTCGAAGGTGGCCTGGAACACGCATGCCAGCTGGTGCAGGACCTGGCCACCACGGTGCCGGCGGTGGTGGTAACGCCGGCGTATTCGCTGGCGCCGGACCATCCGTTCCCGGCGGCGCCGGAAGACGCGCACAGCACGGTGCAGTGGGTGCTGCGCAATGCCCGGCGGCTCAAGCTGGACAAGACCCGCTTTGCGCTGGTGGGCGAGGAAGCCGGGGGCAACCTGGCGATCGCGCTGGCGCAGATGCTGCGCGACCGCGGCACCGCGCAACCGCGCGGGCAATGGCTGATCCGTCCGGTGACGGACCCGTGCCTGCAGCACGCTTCTTGCGCGGGGTTCGACGGCGGGCAGGTGCCGATGGACACCCTGCGGCGCCTGGCCGACAACTATCGCGACTACCTGCCGACGCCGGCGGATACGGTGCATCCGTATGCCGCCCCGGCGCTGGCCTCGCGCCTGGCCGGGCTGCCGCCCACGCTGGTCCAGGTGGCTGAATACGACGCGCTGCGTGCCGAAGGCGAAGCCTTCGCCGGGCGCCTGGCCAAGGCCGGTGTGCCGGCCCAGGCCATGATCATGCCCGGCGCCTGCGGCGACGGCGTGGAAGAGACCCATGACAGCTGTCAGGCATGGGTCGACGAAGGTGCGCGGTTCCTGCGGCGATGTCTGGCCGCGGCCGACGATACCTCATCCCTGACTGAACGCCGCGCTGACGCCAACGCCAGCCGGCCTGGAGCCAAGCCCGCCGGCTGAGCCGCTCCAGACCACCGCCAGCCGGCTCTGTTTCGGCCAGAGCCAGGACCGCCGCAACACCCAAGCGGTCCTAAGTCCGACCATCGATTTGGCCATGGTTCCGGTCCGCCCACGCGGACCGGCAGGCGGCGTTCGGCCATTTGCTTTTCCGGTTGAAGAAAACCCGATCCAGGAGTTTGAGAAATGCAGCAGCAGAAACGACGTACCCTGATTGCCCTCGCCATCGTCGTGGTGCTGGGCGCCGGCGTGGCCGGCTCGATCTTGCGCCCGTGGCATAGCGGTGAAGCCCACGCCAACACCCCGCCGCCCGCGCCGGCGATTGAAGTGGCCGCTGTGGTCGGCCAGACCATCACCGAGTGGGACGAGTTCTCCGGAAGGGTCGAGGCCGTGGAGCGCGTCGAGATCCGCCCGCGCGTCGGCGGCACCATTGACGCCGTGCACTTCCGCGAAGGCGCGCTGGTAAAGAAGGGCGATCCGCTCTTCACCATCGACCCGCGTCCTTATGCCGCGGAAGTCGCCCGTGCCGATGCCGCGCTGGCCGCGGCGCAAGTGCGCGCCGCCCACGCCCAGACCGAACAGGCGCGCGCCCAGCGGCTGCTGGACGACAACGCCATCTCGCGCCGCGAGTTCGACGAACGCATCAACGCGGCCCGCGAAACCAGCGCCAACGTGCGTGCTGCCCAGGCGCAGCTGGAAACCGCACGCCTGAACCTGGCCTACACCCGCATCACCGCGCCGGTGGCCGGGCGCGTATCGCGCGCCGAGATCACCGTCGGCAACCTGGTGGCGGCGGGCACGGCCTCGCCGCCGCTGACCACGGTGGTGTCGGTGTCGCCGGTCTATGCCAGCTTCGAGATCGACGAGCAGAGCTACCTGCGCTACACCGCGCCGGGTGCCGGCGGTGGCCAGCCCAACCTGCCGGTCTACCTGGGCCTGGCCAACGAGGACGGCAATCCGCATGAGGGCAAGATCCAGTCGGTCGACAACCGACTGGACCCGCGCAGCGGCACCATCCGCGTGCGTGCGGTGTTCCAGAACGAAGACGGTCGCCTGCTGCCGGGCCTGTACGCCAAGGTCAAGCTGGGCGGCGGTGCGCCACATGCCGCGGTGCTGGTCAACGACCGCGCCGTCGGCACCGACCAGGGCAAGAAGTTCGTGCTGGTGGTCGACAAGGCCAACAAGCTGGTCTACCGCGAAGTGGAACTGGGGCCCAACCATGACGGCCTGCGCGTGATCCGCAAGGGCCTGAAGCCAGGCGAGAACATCGTCGTCAACGGCCTGCAGCGCGTGCGCCCGGGCGACACGGTGCAGCCCAAGCCAGTCGCGATGGCCTACCGCAGCGAGCTGGAGCCGCGCGGCGCCATGCCCGACCGCAAGCAGGCCGCCAGCGAGAAAAGCGAAGCTGATGTGAAGCCGGTGAGCTGAGGCAAGCCAATGGCTGCTCCCCTCTCCCGCTGAGGGGAGAGGGAGCCGGCCTGAGGAACAGTTGATGTCTTCGCCATTGGCAATCGCCAGAGCCTGAAGAACCAGCGTCCGTAGTTTGTATCGATCCCCAAGCTGTTGATGGTGCCCGCCACAAGCAGGCCGCCAGGGGAGCGTTTTTTTGCAGAGACCAAGATGAATCTCTCTAAATTCTTTATCGACCGCCCCATCTTCGCGGGGGTGCTGTCGGTGCTGATCTTCCTGATTGGCGCCATCTCGATGTTCAAGCTGCCAATCTCGGAGTACCCGGAAGTGGTGCCGCCGTCGGTGGTGGTGCGTGCGCAGTTTCCGGGCGCCAACCCCAAGGTGATCGCCGAGACCGTGGCCACGCCGCTGGAAGAACAGATCAACGGCGTCGAGGACATGCTGTACATGAACTCGCAGGCCAATAGCGACGGGTCGCTCACGCTGACGGTGACCTTCAAGCTGGGCACCGACCCGGACAAGGCCCAGCAGCTCGTGCAGAACCGCGTGTCGCAGGCCGAGCCGCGCCTGCCTGAGGACGTGCGCCGCCTGGGCATCACCACCGTCAAGAGCTCGCCCGACCTGACCATGGTGGTCCACCTGGTCTCGCCGAACGATCGCTATGACATGACGTACCTGCGCAACTACGCGCTGATCAACGTGAAGGACCGCCTGGCGCGGATCCAGGGCGTGGGCCAGGTGCAGATGTTCGGCTCGGGCGACTACTCAATGCGTGTCTGGCTGAACCCGGAGAAGCTCGCCGAGCGCAATCTGTCGGCGTCCGACGTGGTCAAGGCCATTCGCGAGCAGAACGTGCAGGTGGCGGCCGGCGTGATCGGCCAGTCGCCTACACTGCCCGGCACCGACCTGCAACTGTCAGTAAACGCGCAAGGCCGCCTGCAGACCGTGGAAGAGTTTGGCGACGTTATTGTCAAGACCTCGCCTGACGGTGTGGTCACGTACCTGAAGGACATTGCGCGCATCGAACTTGGTGCGTCGGAATACGCGCTGCGTTCGCTGCTGGACAACAAGTCCGCGGTGGCCCTGCCGATCTTCCAGTCGCCGGGTTCGAACGCCATCCAGATCTCCAACGACGTGCGCAAGACCATGGCGGAGCTGAAGCAGAACATGCCGGAAGGCGTGGACTACAGCATCGTCTATGATCCCACGCAGTTCGTGCGCCACAGCATCGAAGCCGTGGTCCATACGCTGTTCGAAGCCATCGCGCTGGTGGTGCTGGTGGTGATCCTGTTCCTGCAGACCTGGCGCGCTTCCATCATCCCGCTGCTGGCGGTGCCGGTGTCGATCGTCGGTACCTTCGGGCTGATGCATGCGTTCGGCTTCTCGATCAACGCGCTGTCGCTGTTCGGGCTCGTGCTGGCCATCGGCATCGTGGTCGATGACGCCATCGTGGTGGTGGAAAACGTCGAGCGCAATATCGAAGAAGGGCTGACGCCGAAGGAAGCCACCTACAAGGCCATGCGCGAAGTCAGCGGCCCCATCATCGCCATCGCGCTGACGCTGATCGCCGTGTTCGTGCCGCTGGCGTTCATGACCGGCCTGACCGGCCAGTTCTACAAGCAGTTCGCGCTGACGATCTCGATCTCGACGATCATTTCCGCCTTCAACTCGCTGACACTGTCGCCGGCGCTGTCCGCGCTGCTGCTCAAGGGGCATGACGCGCCGAAGGACTGGCTTACGCGCGGCATGGACAAGGTGTTCGGCAAGTTCTTCGGACGCTTCAACCGCTTCTTCGGCCGCAGTTCCGAAAGCTATGGCCGCGGCGTGAAGGGCGTGATCCGCCGCAAGGGCTCCGTGTTCGGCGTGTATGCGGTAATGCTGCTGGCCACCTGGGGCATCTTCCAGATGGTGCCGAAGGGCTTTGTGCCCGCGCAGGACAAGCAGTACCTGGTGAGCTTCGCCAAGCTGCCGGACGGCGCCACGCTCGATCGTACCGAAGACGTGATCCGCCGCATGTCGGAGATCGCGCTCAAGCACCCGGGCGTGGAATCGGCCGTGGCCTTCCCGGGCCTGTCGATCAACGGCTTCACGAACAGCCCGAGCGCCGGCATCGTCTTTGTCACGCTGGACCCGTTCGACAAGCGCAAGGGCAAGGAGCTGTCGGGCAATGCGATTGCCGCGGACCTGAACAAGCAGTATGGGTCGATCCAGGATGCCTTCATCGCCGTGTTCCCGCCGCCGCCGGTGCAGGGCCTGGGGACGATTGGCGGTTTCAAGATGATGATCGAGGACCGCGCCGCGCTCGGCTACGACGCGCTGTTCGACGCCACCAACGCCTTCATGGGCAAGGCCCGCGCCACGCCTGAGCTGGCCGGCATCTTCAGCAACTACCAGGTGAACGTGCCCCAGCTCGACGTGCAGCTTGACCGTACCAAGGCCAAGCAGCTTGGCGTGCCGGTGACTGACGTGTTCGAAACGCTGCAGACCTATCTTGGCTCGGCCTACGTGAACGACTTCAACAAGTTCGGCCGCACGTACCAGGTCAAGGTGCAGGCGGACGCGCAGTTCCGCCAGCATGCCGAGGACATCCTGCAGCTCAAGGCGCGTAGCGCCAGCGGGGAGATGGTGCCGCTGTCGTCTCTGGTGAAGGTGAAGCAGGGCTTCGGCCCGGATAGCGTGAGCCGCTACAACGGCTTTACCGCTGCCGACATGAATGGAGGGCCGGGGCCCGGCTTCTCGTCGGGCCAGGCGCAGGCCGCTGCCGAGCGGATTGCTGCAGAGACCCTGCCCAAGGGCATCGGCTTCGAATGGACCGAGCTGACCTACCAGGACATCCTGGCCGGCAACGCGGGTGTGTGGATCTTCCCGCTGTGCGTACTGCTGGTGTTCCTGGTGCTGGCTGCCCAGTATGAAAGCCTGACCCTGCCGCTGGCGGTGATCCTGATCGTGCCGATGAGCCTGCTGGCGGCGATGACCGGGGTATGGCTCACGCGTGGCGACAACAACATCTTCACGCAGATCGGCTTCATCGTGCTGGTCGGGCTGTCAGCGAAGAACGCGATCCTGATCGTGGAGTTTGCGCGCGAGCTGGAGCATCACGGCCGCACCGTGGTGCAGGCCGCGATCGAAGCCAGCCGCCTGCGCCTGCGCCCGATCCTGATGACCTCGTTCGCTTTCATCATGGGCGTGGTGCCGCTGGTGATTTCCACCGGCGCCGGCTCCGAGATGCGCCATGCCATGGGCGTGGCCGTGTTCGCGGGCATGCTCGGCGTGACCTTCTTCGGGCTGTTCCTGACGCCGGTGTTCTATGTGGCGCTGCGCCTGCTGGCCACGCGCGGCCAGCGCCGCGCGGCCACGCAAGAGCAGGGCGCGCAACTGACTGCATCGGCTGAATAATGGTGATGAATATGAATGCCCCTGCATTTTCGGCAACAAATTGGCTGCATCAGCTGCCTAAGCTGGCGACGCTGGCCGCAGCGCTAGTCCTTGCGGGTTGCTCGCTGGCCCCGACTTACAAGGTGCCCGAGACGGCCACTGTGCCGGCCTTCAAGGAAGCCGAGGCCGCCCAGGCCGAAGGCGCGCAATGGAAGACCGCGACGCCGGCCGAAGGCCAGCATCGCGGCGACTGGTGGAAGATCTTCGGCGATGCCGAACTGGACCGCCTGATCGACGCGGCTGGCAGCTCCAACCAGGATCTGGCGATTGCCGCTGCCCGCCTGAAGCAGGCACGCGCCTTCACAGGCGCCACTGAGGCGGATCTGTACCCGCAGCTGAGCGTGGGGCTGGACCCGACCCGTTCGCAGCCGTCGGCGGCGTCGCAAGGCCTGCCTGACGGCACGCGGGTGTCGCCGCAGACGGTGCTGAAGGCGCGCGCCTTTGCCAGCTATGAGCTCGACCTGTTCGGCCGCGTCGCGTCCAGCGTCAACGCCGCCCGCGCCGAAGGCGAGGCCGCGGAGGACTTGTACCGGTCGGTGCAGCTGGCGCTGCAGGCCGACGTGGCGCAGGCGTACTTTGCGCTGCGCACGCTGGACAGCGAGCGCGACCTGCTCAACGCCACCATCAGGCTGCGCGAGGATGCGCTGTCGCTGCTGAAGAAGCGCTATGACGCCGGTGAAACCACCGACCTCGATCCCGCCCGTGCCGAAGCTGAACTCGGCACCGCGCGCGCGGACCTGGCCGGCATCGAGCGCCGCCGTGCCAACCAGGAGCACGCGCTGGCGGTACTGACCGGCGTGCCGCCGGCGGCATTCTCGCTGCCGGCGCGCCCGTTTGACGCCGCGCCGATCGCGATTCCCGCCGGGCTGCCGTCCGAGTTGCTGGAGCGCCGCCCCGACATTGCCGCGGCGGAACGGCAGATGGCCGCGGCCAACGCGCGCATCGGCGTGGCCAAGGCGGCGTTCTTCCCGCGCATCACGTTGACCGGGCTGTTCGGCTTTGAATCAGCGGACCTGTCTAACCTGTTCAAGTGGTCGTCGCGCACCTGGGCGCTGGGGCCGCTGATCGGCTCCACCATCGCACAGACCGTGTTCGATGGCGGCCGCAACAGCGCCAACCTCGCCGGTGCCCGTGCCGCGCACGAGGAGACCGTGGCCGGTTACCGGCAGACCGTGCTGGTGGCGTTCCGCGAGGTGGAAGACAGCCTGGCGGACGTGCGCTGGCTCAGCCAGCAGGCCGGCGCGCTGGACGGCGCACTTGGCGGCGCCCGGCGCGCGGCGCGGATCTCGCGCAGCCGCTATGACGCCGGCGCGGTCGATTACCTGACGGTGATCGATGCCGACCGCACCGTGCTGCAGTCGCAGCGCGAGGCCAACCAGGTGGCCGGCCTGCGGGCTGCCGCAACGGTGTCGCTGATCCGCCGGCTGGGCGGCGGCTGGGGCCCGCTGCCGGAAACGGTGGCGGCTGTGCCGGCGCCGGCGGCCGAGGGCGCGCCGGCCTCTCAGGCCCGCTAAGCCCGGGCGGGACTGGCGCGATGCTTCCCAGTCACTACACTGGAAGCATCGCGCCATGCGTACGGGATGCACGGGTGCGCCCCGGATGCGTCCTGTCCCGCCGCCATGCTTGTTCGACACAGGAAACCGTTCTGGGGACTGATCTTCGCCGCGCTCACCGTGGGCATGCTGCTGGCGCCGCTGCCCTGGTCCGACCGCACCGCCATCCATGACGAGGTGGTGATCGCGCGCCCGCCGGCTCAGGTCTTCGACTACATCTCCACGCCGCAGCATTGGCCCAAATGGCATCCTGCCTCGCTTGGGGTGGCGGGAGCGACCGACCATCCGCTGGGGCAGGGCGAGCGCGTGACCGAGACTTTCATGGTCGCGCAGCGCGGTGGCACGGTGGTCTGGACCGTCATCGAAAGCCAGCGGCCGCGCACGTGGTCGATCGAAGGCGTGGCCGAGGGGCGCAGGGTCGCCACCATCACCTACCGGCTTACGCCCGCCATGACGCCATCGCTGACCCCGACGGCCGAACGCACGCGCATTGAGCGGGAATTCCGCTACCGGTCGCCTACGCTGCTCTTTGCGCTGATCAACCGCCTGATGCTGCGCGAGCGCGTCCGGGCCGAGTCCACCGAAGCCGTGCGCCGGCTCAAGGCGATGCTGGAGGCGCCCGCTGCCGCCATCGCCTTGCGCGGGGCACCGAATCCGCCTAAGTTGGAGCCATCCCTCAGTGCATCCAGCGAGGCCCGTATGCCGTTCCAGCTGCAATCGACCGCATTCGCCCCGGGTGGCGAGATCCCCGCAGAGCACACCTGCGAAGGCGCCGATATTTCCCCGCCGCTTGCCTGGACCGGCCTGCCGCCCGGCACGGCCAGCCTGGCGCTGATCGCCGACGATCCCGATGCGCCCGACCCCGCCGCGCCGAAAATGACCTGGGTACACTGGCTGCTCTACAACCTGCCGGCCCACGCCGAAGCGCTGCCCGCCGATATCGCGACGGCCGGGCTGCCCGCCGGCACGCGCGACGGGCTCAACGACTGGCACCGCACCGGCTATGGCGGCCCGTGCCCGCCGATCGGCCGGCACCGCTATTTCTTCAAGCTGTATGCGCTGGACGTGGCGTTGCAGGACCTGGGGATGCCTGACAAGGCGGCGCTGGAGCGGGCGATGCGAGGCCATATCCTGGCCACCGCAGAGTTGATCGGCACTTACCAGAAGCTGCAGCGCTAGGACGCGGTGCGGCCGGAGGCTAGATCATGTCGCACCGAATGCTTCGCCTCGATGCCCGTGGGCCGTGGTGGCGGCTGGCGGCGGCCGGGGCGCTGGCACTGCTGGCTGTGGCCGGCCCGCTGCGCGCCCAGCCACATGAATCCGGCCCGATCACCATCGGCGGTTCGGCGCAGGTGCAGGGGCCGCTGACCGTGCACGGCAAGCTGGTTGTCGCCGGACACGTCTATGCCAGCGGCCCGCTCACCGCGGCGTACTTCACCGGACCCGCCAGCGCGCGGGGGCTGCCGTACGGCGGCGGCTATCTCAAGGTCTTCAACGGCCCGGTGACGGTGCATGGCGACATGGTGGTCAAGGGCGACCTGAGCGTGGCCGGCCCGCTGACCGTGGACGGCCCCATTGCCGCCAGCGGCGGCATCGATGCCGACGGGCCGATGCGCGAGCGCGAATACGGGTGGTGAAAGCGCGCACCGGCGCCATGCACGCCGCGGCATTGCCCGCCAGTGTTGCACAATACCGGCTTTGCAATTCTTGCATCGACCGGAGACACCGCATGGCAAAGCAGGGCGCACTGGGCCTGAGGGGCATCGCATTGTTCGAGGCCGCCAAGGGCTTGCTGGTGATCGTGGCGGGCCTGGGCCTGGCGGCACTGCTGCACCGCGACGCCCAGGCGCTGGCGGAAGCCATCATCCAGCGCCTGCACGTCAATCCGGCCAGCCGCTATCCCACCATCTTCCAGTCCTTGCTTGCGCATCCCGACAACGCCCGCCTGTGGGCCATCGGCGGCTCTGCCGCGGTCTATGCGCTGATGCGCTTTGCCGAAGCGTACGGGCTCTGGCGCGGGCTTGTATGGGGCAACTGGATCGGGGTGTGGTCAGGCGGCATCTACATTCCGCTGGAACTGTATGAGGCCCTGGTCCACCCCAGCTGGCTGCATGGCACGCTGGCGGCAGCCAACCTGCTGGTGGTGCTTTACCTGGCGCGGGGGCTGCTGGCGAAGTCGACCACCAAGGGGTCGTGATCTGACGAACGGTAAGGGCCGGGGGCGTAGTGGCCCGGCACCGCAGGCGCACCCGGCGCCGGGGCGTAGGAGAAGGCCGGGGGCTCGTCGGCATTGATATGCCAGGCGTGCACGGCCACCACATGCCGGGCCGCGACGGCATCGGCAAGCACATGATCGAGATAGCCGGCCTGGCCGTTATAGACGTAGCTGTAGGCCGGCTTCCCGGCGAATTCCGCAACCATGTCGGCATAGCCGCGGCGCGCCAGCACGCGCACGGGGTCTTCCATCGCATAGCTGTTCAGGTCGCCGATCACCAGTACGCCCGCGCCGGACACGCCCGTTGGCGTTGCGCCCAGCCATTCGGCCAGCGCCTGGGCTGCCTGCACGCGCGCGGGATTCCAGCAACCCTGGCCATCGCCCTGGTCGGCCTGCGCGCCGGTGGCTTCGGTGCACGTCTTGGATTTGAAGTGATTGACCACGACCGTGACCGGCGTGCCGCCAGCCGTCGCGCGGAAGGTGCCGGCCAGCGGCTGGCGGCTGCGCTCGCCCAGCCATGTGGTGGCCGCGCGCCCGGCAGGCACGGCGGTGCGGGCGTTGTACAGCAGCCCGACCGCAATGGCATCACCGCCAAGCGCCGGCGTGCCGGGGTCGAGCACGCGCCAGTCCGGCCCGAGCCGCGCGGCCAGCTGGCGGATCGCGCTGTACTGGCCGTAGCCGTCGTTCTCTACCTCCATCACGCCGATCACGTCGGCGTCCAGCCCGCGCAGCGCGGCAACCAGCTTGGCCTCCTGGCGCGCCAGTGCTTCGGCGTTCTGAGCGCCGCGATTGCCAGGCGCCTCGAAACCGCCGCCCTGGCCGTCGCCGTTGAAGTAGTTCTGCAGGTTGAAGGCGGCCACGCGCAGCGTGGTGGCCGGATGTCGTGGCGGCGCGCCGCGCCGCGGGTTGGTGGCCTGGAACACTGGCGCACTGGCACCGGGCACCGGCTGCAGGCGCCACTGCCCGTGGCGTTTTTCCAGCACCCCCTGGACGCCGCTGACCGTGTCCCCGGCACGCACTGGATGGTCCGCGCCCAGCCGCGGTGGCGGGTAGGGCACCACGGCGGGATACTGGCGCGTCGAGCCATCGTCAAGCAATAGCCGGTTGCGGGCGTTGGCGGCAGCGGCTTGCTGCGCGGCAGTGCCCGGCAGTGCCTGTTGCGTCGGGGCGATGGGCCGGCCGTCGCTCAGCGCCAGCGTGCCATAGCGATCAAGTTCATGGGTGTCGGCAACCGTCAGCGTCTGCGGCAGGCGCACCAGCATGCCTTCTCGTGCGGCAAGATCGGATTCGCCGGCGACCGGCAGGGTCAGCGCTTGCGGAGTTACCGGCATGCCGCGCGCGCAGACCGCCAGCGCGCCAGACAGCACCAGCTGCATTTGCCCGAATTTTTCCTCGACGCTTCCGGACATGCGCACCAGCTCGCCGGCGCGTGCCGTCGTGCGTGGCGCGTAGACGAACAGGCCTTCGGACACGCCAGGCCGGTGCAGGCGCTGCGCGTCCGCGGTCTGCAGGAAGAAGCCGCGCAGGCCGCCGTCGCCGCTGAAGTCAGCGGTGACGATGGCCTCTACCTCCACCACGCGGCCAGCGAGCGGCGATGCCGCCGCGGCACCCTGGATCTCGGCGATCGGTGTCGCGGGCGCGCCGCATGGCTGCAATGCAGCATGCGCGCCTGGCAGGGCGCCAGCCAGGCAGGCAAGGGCGAGGGCGGGCAACCCGGCCCGGGCTGGGTGGCGCTTACGCAGGGGCAATCGCATGGCGATATCGGCAAGTAGTGGCAGGGTGGACGATGCTAACCCCGGCGTGTAACGGAATGCTTGCAGAAGGCATGTGGTGCCGCGATCGTGCTAAGGTAGTGGAGACCCGCCGGCGCGCCGGCATTCACTTCATCGCTAAAACATCATGATCAAGGAAATCGCACAACTCACCATCAAGCCCGGCATGGACAAGCAGCTGGAGCAGGGCGTGAGCCAGGCCACGCCGCTGTTCCTGCGCTCGCGCGGCTGCCACGGCGTGCAGCTGTTCCGCTCGATCGAACAGCCGGACCATTACACGCTGGTGGTGGAATGGGAGACGGTGGAAGACCATATGGTCCATTTCCGCGAGTCGCCCGAGTTCCAGCAATGGCGCGCCCTGGTCGGCGACACCTTTGCCGCGCCGCCGAACGTCCATCACGTGGCCAAGGTCCTGTAAGCGCGCACCATGAGCACCCGGCCGCAACGTCCCCGCCATTTCTCGATGCTGCGCGAGCTGCAGCTGGCCGATGTCTTTACGCTGGGCAATGCGGCCTGCGGCATGGGGTCGGTGTTCTTCGCCATGTTCTACGTGGCCGACCAGCAGCTGTCGCATTTCTTCACGGCGGCGGCGCTGGCGCCGCTGGCCTTTATCTTCGACGTGCTCGACGGCCGCATCGCGCGCTGGCGCCATGCGCATTCCGCGCTGGGGCGCGAGCTGGATTCGCTGGCCGACGTGATCTCGTTCGGCGTCGGGCCGGCCACGCTGGCCTTTGCCGCCGGCATGCGCGGCGGCTGGGACCTGGCCGTGCTGATCTACTTTGTCTGCTGCGGCGTCAGCCGGCTGGCGCGCTTCAACGTCACCGCCGAATCGCTGGCCGAGGGCAGCGACAGCGGCAAGGTGGCCTACTTCGAAGGCACGCCGATCCCGACCAGCGTGCTGCTGACCGCGGTGCTGGCATGGTGCGCGTGGCAAGGCCAGTTGGGCGGCGAACTGCCGGGCGGCGCGTGGGCGCTGGGCCCGGCGGTGCTGCATCCGCTGGTACTGCTGTTCGCGCTGTCGGGCACGCTGATGGTCAGCAAGACGCTGCGCATTCCCAAGTTCTGATCGGCCGGAGGCTTCGTTTCTGGCTCCAGGCCGCGGGCCTCAGGTAGGCGCCGGGTTTCCCGCCTCAGGTCCTGCTGGCCGCGTGATGACCTGCCCGTTGCGCGCCCCGCTGTGCGCGCCATGCTGCCAGGTAATGGCGCCGTTGACGATCACGGTGTCGATGCCTTCGGCCGCCCGGGTGGGGGTCTCGTAACTGGCGGCATCGCGCACGTTGGCCGCATCGAAGACGACGAGATCGGCATGGTTGCCCACGGCGAGCGTGCCGCGCCGGTGCAGGCCGAAATTGCGCGCCGTCAGCCCGGTCATTTTCCAGACCGCCGTCTCCAGCGGGAACAGGCCGACCTCGCGGCAGTAGTGCCCCAGTATGCGCGGGAAGGTGCCCCACAGGCGCGGATGGGGGCTGGCGCCGACGGGGATGCCGTCGGAGCCGATCATGGTTTCGTCAAAGGCAAGGATGCGCTGGACGTCGTCCTCGTCCATCTGGAAGTAGATTGCGGTGCCCGGTTGCAGGCGGCGCGCGGCTTCGTCCTTGGGCACGCCCCATTCCCTGGCGATGTCGTCGAGATCGCGGCCCGCGCATTCGGGATGCGGCTCGCTGGCGGCGATCAGCACCCGGCCGTCGAGCATGCCGCGGTCGGTGCGGATCATGGTGGAGCCGGCCGTGTACGGGTAGCAGTCGAGCGATACGCACTGGTGCTTCATGGCCTCGCGGATATAGGGCAAGGTCACCTGGCTCTTGCCAAAGTTGGCCTGCCTCTGCACCTTGTGGTGCGACACCACCACCGGCACGTCGAGCTCGCGGCCGATGCGGAAGGTCTCGTCGAGCGAGGCCATGACCTGGTCGGACTCGTCGCGCATATGCGTGACATAGAGCGCCTTGCGGACACTGAGCGGCCGGCAGACTTCGATGATCTCCTCGGTCGTTGCCATGGCGGCGGGCGGGTAGAAAGTGCCGGTCGACAGGCCGATCGCGCCGGCTCGCATGGCCTCCTCTACCAGCGCCTGCATGGCGGCGATCTCAGCGGCATCTGCTGGCCGGTCCAGTGCCGCCATGGTGACCGCGCGCAAGGTCGAATGCCCGACCATGGCGGCCACGTTGACCGAGCTCGGCGTGGCGCGCAGCGCGTCGAGGTAGGCCGCGAAGGTGGTGAAGCGGCCTTCGGCCGGCGTGCCGATCAGGCTCAGCGGCATCGGCAGGTCCATGCCGGCACGCAGCGGTGCGGCGCTGATGCCGCAGTTGCCGGCGATCACGGTGGTGACGCCCTGTGACACCTTGAACGGCATGGTGGGTTGCGACAGCACCGCCTGGTCATCATGCGTGTGCGCGTCGATGAAGCCAGGGGCGACGATCAGGCCGGTTGCGTCCAGCACGCGGTCGGCGGTGTGCCCGGCAAGGTCGCCGAGCGCCGCGATGCAGCCGTCGCGCACGCCGATATCGGCGCTGAAGCGGGGTGCCTTGCTGCCGTCGATCACGGTACCGCCGGCAATCAGCAGGTCATAGTGCGTGGCGTGTGCAGGGGTGGGGTCGGACATGGGATTCCTTTCCTGGACTGGAGCGTAGCGGTCAGCGGAAATGGCATGCCACCTGGTGGATGCCGGTGGCGGCAGGCCGCCCGGTAAGCATGGGGGCCTGTTCCTTGCAGCGGGCTTGCGCATGCGGGCAGCGCGTGTGGAAGCGGCAGCCCGATGGCGGATTGGCCGGGCTGGGCGGATCGCCCTGCAGCAGCAGGCGCCGGGCGGGCATGCGCGGGTCGGGCACCGGCACGGCCGACAGCAGGATCTCCGTATAGGGGTGGCGCGGCGCGGAGAACAAGGTGTCGCGGTCGGCCAGTTCGACGATCTGGCCGAGGTACATCACGGCCACCCGGTGGCTGATATGGCGCACCACGGCCAGGTCGTGCGCGACGAACAGGTAGGCGATGCCGAACTCGGCCTGCAGGTCCATCAGCAGGTTGACCACCTGCGCCTGGACGGAGACATCGAGCGCCGATACCGGCTCGTCGCAGACGATCAGCTTGGGGTTGAGTGCCAACGCGCGCGCGATGCCCAGCCGCTGGCGCTGGCCGCCGGAGAACTCGTGCGGGAACTTGCGCACGGCTTCGGGTCGCAGGCCGACCTTGCTGAACAGCCATTGCACGCGTTCGTTGCGCTCGGCTCGGGAGCGCTGGCCGAAGTTGCGCAGCGGCTCGCCGACGATCTCGCCCGCCGTCAGCCGCGGGCTGAGCGAGGCATAGGGGTCCTGGAAGATGATCTGCAGGTCGCGCCGGCGCTGCCGCATGGCGCTTGCGGGCAGGCCCAGCAGTTCCTCGCCGTCGAGCCGCACCGAGCCTGAAGTCGGCTCGATCAGGCGCAGCACCGACTTGGCAGTGGTGGTCTTGCCGCAGCCGGATTCGCCGACCAGCGAGAGCGTCTCGCCGCGCTCCACGGTGAAGGACACGTCGTCCACAGCCTGGATCGGCGGCTTGCACGGTGCCAGCCAGCGCCGCGGTGCGTGGTAGTGTTTCCGGAGGCGGTCGACCTTGAGCAGGGGCGTCAGCGTGGCGGAGGTGGTGCTCATGCGATGGCTTCCTGGGCTTGTGGGTTGCATTCGATGCGGCCTTCCTCGACGGCGAAGCAGGCCACCGCATGGTCGCCGCCGTGGCGCGTGAGCTGCGGGAGTTCGCGCGCGCAGCGCGCGTCCGCATGCGCGCAGCGTGCCGCGAAGGCACAACCGCGGCGCGCCTCCTGTGGCGATGGCACCAGGCCGGGGATTTCGGCCAGGCGCCGGCTGCTGGTGTTCATCGACGGCATCGATGCCATCAAGGCGCGGGTGTAGGGGTGCAGCGGGCGGTCGAACAGTTCGGCGACGCCGGCTTCCTCGACCTTGCGCCCGGCGTACATCACGATCACGCGGTCGCAGCATTCAGCCACTACGCCCAGGTCGTGCGTGATCATCACCACGCCCATGCCCAGTTCCTGCTGCAGGCGGCGGATCAGGTCCAGGATCTGGGCCTGGATGGTCACGTCGAGCGCCGTGGTGGGTTCGTCGGCGATCAGCACCTCGGGATTGCAGGCCAGCGCCAGCGCGATCATCACGCGCTGGCGCATGCCGCCCGAAAGCTGGTGCGGGTATTCGTTGACGCGGCGTTCGGGCTCGGGGATCTGCACCAGCCGCAGCATTTCCACTGCGCGCCTGAGCGCGTCGGCGCGGCTCGCGCCCTGGTGCAGCTGCACTGTCTCGGCAATCTGTCGGCCAATCGTCAGCACCGGGTTCAGCGAGGTCATCGGCTCCTGGAAGATCATCGAGACGCGGTTGCCGCGGATGCGGCGCATCTCACGTTCGCTAAGCTGCAACAGGTCCGTGCCGCGCAGCCGCACAGCGCCGCGGATGCGTGCCGGCGGCATGGGCAGCAGCCGCATGATGGACAGCGCCGTCACGCTCTTGCCGCAGCCTGACTCGCCCACCACGCCCAGCGTCTGGCCGGCGCGCACGGTGTACGAGACGCCGTTGACCGAGCGGGCCGGCCCGGTGAGCGTGTCGAAATGCGTATGGAGGTCCTCCACTTCGAGCAGTGGCTCGCCCGTGGCCGGCGTAACACGGGACATCGCGCGGGACATCGTGATGGTCATAGTTGCGCTCCCGGATTCAGAGTTGCCGCGCCAGGCGCGGATCGAGCGCGTCGCGCAGGCCGTCGCCGAGCAGGTTGATGGCCAGCACCATCGCGGCCAGCAGGATGCCCGGGTACAGGATGATGTGGAAGGCTACGGCCACGAAATTGCGCCCCTCGGCCATCATGTTGCCCCAGCTCGGCATCTGGGCGGGCACGCCGACGCCGAGAAAGGATAGCGCGGCTTCCGTGAGCACGGCGGTGGCGGCCACGAAAGTGGCCTGCACGATCAGCGGCGCCACCATATTGGGCACCACGTGGCGCGCCAGGATCACCGGCAGGCGGGTGCCGACCGCATGCGCCGCCTCGACGTAGAGCTGCTCGCGCAGGGTCAGCGCCAGCGAGCGCACCAGCCGCACCACGCGCGGGACCTCGGGGATGGCGATGGCGATGATCACCGCGCCCAGGCTGGCCTGCGTAACGGCCATCAGCGCGATCGCCAGCAGGATGCCCGGGATTGCCATCAGGCCGTCCATCACGCGCATCACCAGGGAGTCCGCCCGGCGCACGAAGCCTGCGACCAGGCCCAGCAGTACGCCGGACACGGTTGCGAGCAGCCCGACCGACAGGCCCACGATCATGGATACGCGGCCGCCCCAGACCGCGCGGCTGAACACGTCGCGGCCCAGCGCGTCGGTGCCGAACCAGTGCTCGGCCGATGGCGGCTGCATGCGCGCCAGCGGGTCGATGTCCTGCGGGTCGACGGTGGCAATCCAGGGCGCGCCGAGGGAGAGCACGGCGATCACCGCCAGCAGCAGCGCGCCCAGGATCAGGGTAGGGTGCTTGCGCGCCCAGTGCCAGCGTGGCAGCACGAAAGGCGCTTCGTCGGGAGCCGGTACGGCAGGTTCGGTCGCGGGCAGGGATGTGGTCATGTCAGCAGGTCTCGCGGCAAAAGCCATCAGTACTTGATGCGCGGATCGAACAGCCGGTAGCTGAGGTCGATCATCAGGTTGATCAGCACATAGACCCCGGCGGAGACCAGCAGTACGCTCTGGATCACCGGGTAGTCGTGGCGCTGCACCGAGTCGACCACCAGGCGGCCGACACCCGGGATCGCAAACACGGTCTCGGTCACGACCACGCCGCCGATCAGCAGCGCGATGCCCATGCCGACCGTGGTGGCGATCGGGATCGCCGCGTTGCGCAGCGCGTGGCCCAGCACCGGCAGCACGCCCAGGCCCTTGGCACGCGCGGTGCGGATGTAGTCCTCATGCAGCACTTCCAGCACGGTGGCGCGCGTCATGCGCGTCACCAGCGCGATATAGACCAGCGCCAGGTTGACGCAGGGCAGCACCAGGCTGTGCAGCCATGCGCCAGCGCCGTCGGCGAGGCGCGCATAGCCCTGCACCGGGAACCACGGCAACTGGATGGCAAAGGCGTAGACCAGCAGGTAGCCCACCAGGAACACCGGCAGCGAGAAAGCCAGCACCGCGAACAGCATCACCAGCCGGTCGACCCAGCTGCCGGCGCGGTACGCGGCCAGCGTTCCCATTGGCACCGCGACCAGCAAGGTCAGCAGCATCGTCAGGGCGGCGACGGAGATGGTCGGCTCCAGCCGCTGCGCCAGCAACTGGGCCACCGGCACCTGGGTGAAGATGGAGGTGCCGAGGTCGCCGGTGGCGAGCCGGCCGAGCCACAGCAAGAACTGATGCCACAGCGGCTGGTCCAGCCCCAGCACGCCGCGCAGCCTGGCGATGTCGTCAACGGTCGCGAGGTCGCCTGCGATCAGCGCCGCCGGATCGCCCGGCGACAAGTGGATCAGCAGGAAGACCACCACGGCCACCACTGCCATCACGGGCAGCGTCGCGGCCAGGCGTCGGAGCAGGTAGCCCATTGTCGTGTTTCCCCCGGTGGTTCGTGCTTCGTGGTTATTTGTCGAGCATCCAGACCGTGGGCATGCCGGCCCACATCGTGTCGATGCCCTTGAGGCTGGCACGCGCCGCGAAGGCCGCCGAGTACTGGCCGGCGTTCACATAGGGCACCGCCTCATAGGCGCGCTTCTGGAAGGCATCGAGCAGTTCCTTGCGTTTGGCGGGCACGGTCTCGCGGATCCAGGCCGTGCGCAGTGCGTCGAGCGGCTTGTCGCAGGGCCAGCCGGGCAGGCTGGTGCCGCAGGGGGCGCCGAGGTAGGCATTTGCGATCGGGGAATTGGCATCGAACTCGCCCGCCACGGTCACGTACATATTCCAGCCGCCAGCCTCGGGCGCATCCCGCCTGGCGCGGCGCGCGCCGATGGAGGCCCAGTCCATGTTCTGCATGTCGACGTTCATGCCCATGCTGCGCATGGTCTGCGCCGCCATCAGGGCTTCGGCGTTGAGCTGGGGAACGTCGGTCGGCACCAGCAGCACCACCTTTTCGCCCTTGTAGCCCGCCGCGCCCAGCAACTGTCTGGCACGGGCCGGATCGGCCTTGCGGTACGGGTCGGCGCCAGCAGCGGTATCGTTGGGGCCGCCGCAGATGAAGAAGGTGGCGCAGTAGTTGATGCGCATGTCAAGCGGGTAGCCCATGGCCGCGGTGAAGCGTTCCTGGCTGACCGCCTGCAGGAAGGCCTGGCGCACTTTCGGGTTGTTGAATGGCGGATGCAGCTGGTTCATCACCAGCACGCCCTGGTAGGCGCCACCCGAGCCGATCTTGATGCTGGCGTCGCCGCGCAGCGGGGTGATGTAATCCGGCGGTACCTGTTCGATCAGGTCGACCTCGCCGCGCTTGAGCGCCGCGATGGCGCTGTTGGCGTCTGGCAGGTAGAGCCATTCGACGCGGTCCACGCGGGGCTGCTTGCTGCCGGCGAGACCGCTCGCGGGCTCGCTGCGCGCCACGTAGTGCGGGTTGCGCACGAATACCGCCTTGTTGCCCGGAACCCATTCGTCGCGCTTGAAGATGAAGGGGCCGGAGCCCAGCACCTCGGGCAGCGGCGCGGTGGCGGGCATTTTGGCCAGGCGCTCCGGCAGGATCACCGGGGGAAAGCCAGAGGGCTTGGCCAGCGCATCGAGCACCATGCCAAAGGGCTCTTTGAGCGTCAGCGTGAACGTGCGCGCGTCGACCGCCTTCCACTCGGCGCCGGCTTCGCCCATGGCACGGCCCAGGCTGTCGCGCGCGCCCCAGCGCTGCAGCGAGGCGATCGCGTCCGCCGAGGTGACCGCGCTGCCATCCGAGAACTTCAGGCCGGGACGCAGCGTGAAGCTCCACTGCCCGCCATCCTTCGAACTGCTGTACTTCTCGACCATCTGCGGTTGCGGCTTGCCCTTGGCGTCCTGCGCGAACAGCGTGTCGTAGACCATGTAGCCGAAGTTGCGCGTGATGTAGGCCGTGGTGAAGGTCGGATCGAGGATCTTCAGGTCGGCATGCGCCACGACCTTGAGCGTCTTGGTCTGCGCCAGCACGGGAAGGCTGGCGCCTGCCAGGACCAGGGCACCCGCCGCGAGCGCGGCGGACAGGGCTCGATTTGATGTCATCTGCAGTCTCCGTTTTCGTCGTTGTCGTTGTTGTTGTGATCGCAGCCAGGCGGCTGACGCTCAGCCCGCAGTGCCGTCCAGAGGCCACTTAGGCCGTTGAATCTTGCGATAGGGCAGGGTCGTGAGGTCAAGCGTGACGGCACCCGGGGCACCTGCGTAGATCACGTGCCTTGCCACTTTCGAGAAGGAGGCGTAGAAGTGCTGCGAGGACTTGACCACGATGATCTTCTTGCGCGCCAGGTCACAGCCCAGCTGGGTGAACATGTCCGTGTCCATGGCCTGGTTGCGCAGCGTGATCAGCACGATGTCGATGCCGCTGGCTTCCACCAGTGCGCAGTCGCCCATCTGCACCGGCGCGCCGGACAGCCCGGTCATCACCATGTCGGGCAGCAGAGCCTTGACCGTGCAGTCCAGGTCCAACGGGTCGCCGGATAGCGGACTGATCTTGCCGCCGATGCGCATCGGCAGGTGCGCGCCCACGCCGGCATCGAAGGCGATGCGCACCGCGACCGGGTCCCACATCGGGCCGACCGCAGCATTGCCGATGCCGCGTTCGATCATGCGGCGCAGGATGAAGGTGGAGTCGCTCGCCGCGCCGCCGCCGGGATTGTCGGCGCCGTCGGCCAGCACCACCGGCCCGCCGTCGAAGGCCAGCGCCTCGTCGAGAGCGGTGTCGAGGTCCGGGTAGTGCACCGTGAGCCCGTCGCGCATGGCGATCAGTTCGTCGGCCAGTTGCCGCGCCAGCGCATCGGCCCTGGCCTGGTTGCCATCGGCGTAGACCAGCACCTTGGTACCCATCGCCGGCACATCGCCCCACGAAAACCCATGCGCCACCGAGATTGACAGCACGCCGTCGCGCCCTTCCAGCGACTGGATGCGGTCGATGAAGCCGCGCGCCGGCTCGCGCGAGGTGTGGACCGTGACGATCATCCCGCAGTCGACCACCGCCGCCACCGGGCGAACCTTGCCTTCCACCGTGGCTGCGCACAGGTCGGCCAGTTCCAGGGCGCGCTCCAGCACGTCGGTATGCGGGTATTCCTTGAAGGCGACCAGCACGTCGGCGTACTCCATCATCTCGGGCGTCAGGTGGCAGTGCGGATCCAGCTCCGCGCCGATCACCACCTCGGGGCCGACGATGGCGCGCACACGCTGCAGCAGGTCGCCCTCGCAGTCGTCATAGCCATCGGCCACCATCGCGCCATGCAGGCCGAGCAGCACCATGTCCACCGGCAGCGCCGCGCGCAGGTCGGCCAGCAGTTCCTCGCGCAGGGTTTCGTAGGCATGGCGGGTGGTGGTGCCGCTGGGCTGCGCGCCGGCCACCATGCCTTCGCACAGCTGCCAGCCGCGCTCCTTGCCGCGGATCCGCGCGGCCCACAGCGGGCCCGAGAAAAATGTCATCTGGTCAGGATGCTGGCCGGCCGCGAAGTAGCCGCGATCCCTGAAGGACGACAGGCCGGTGGGCATCGGCGCAAAGGTGTTGGTTTCGGTAGCGAGGGAGGCACTGAAGACACGCACGATGGTTGGCTCCTGGTCAGTCGGGGGATTTGCGGTTGGGGGAAGGCGCGATTCAGGCCGAAGCGGCCAGGCGGCGCAGGCGCGCCGGCCCAAGCATCCCGGCGCTCAGGCCGAACGACGCGGGATGCGCCGGCACCGGCAGGCCGCGCGCCAGCGCGGCACAGGTCTCGCCCATGGCCGCGGAAGTCTGGATGCCGTAGCCGCCCTGGCCCGCCACCCAGAAGAAACCCGGCACGGCGTCGTCGAACCCGCCCACCAGGTCGCCGTCGGCGACGAAGGAGCGCAGCCCGGCCCAGGTGCGCGCGGGGCGGCGGATCTTGAGCGAGGTCGCGGTCTCGATGCGGTCGATGGCAAGTGCGATATCCATTTCCTCGGGCTGGACGTCCTGTGGCTCGACCGGGTCGGCATTGGCCGGGGAGCCCAGCAACATGCCGGCATCGGGCTTGATGTACCAGTCCTCGCCGGCGCCGAAGACCATGGGCCAGGCGCTGGTGTCCATGTCCACGGGCGGCGCGAACACAAAGGCGGAGCGGCGGCGCGGTTCAATCCCCAGCGGCTGCACGCCGGCCAGCCGCGCGATGACGTCGGCCCAGGCGCCGGCGGCGTTGAGTACCACCGGTGCCGCATATACCGCCCCGCCAGCCTCCACGCGCCAGTGGTCCCGCACGCGTGCCATGGCCGTGATCTCGGCATCGCAAACCAGCTTGCCGCCGGCCTGGCGCATGCCGCGCAGGTAGCCCTGGTGGATCGCGTCCACATCCATGTCTGCGGCGCCGGGCTCATAAACGCCGCCGAGCAGTGGCTCCGCGCGCAGCGCCGGCACGCGCTCGCACGCTTGCGCGGCGCTCAGCAGGCGGGCGTCGGGATCCAGGGCGCGCACCACCTCCCAGTGCGCGTCAAGCAGATGCTGTTGCCCGGGGCCGGCGACCATCAGCGCGCCGCGCGGCGTCAGCAGCGGGTGCGAGGCAAAGCCCGGTGGCGGATCCTGCAGGAAGGCGCGGCTTGCCATCGTCAGCGCGCGGACCTGCGTGGTGCCGTAGCTTTCCATGAACAACGCCGCCGAGCGGCCGGTCGAGTGGTAGCCAGGCTGTGCTTCGCGTTCGAGCAGGATGACGCGGCCATGGGGCGCGAGCCAGTACGCGACGGAAGCACCGGCAATGCCGCCCCCGATGATGAGGTAGTCGGCTGGAATTGGCGAGTCAGCGTGAGTCGGGCACATGGATCGGGTGGCAAGTGAGCGCCTTGGGAACGCTCGTGCATTCGGAATTGCGAGTGAGTGTAGGCAAGAATTTGCGGATATGCAAATTGCGGATACGCAAATTTTGCGCTAAGGTGTGCGGCAGGGGATGGGCCTTGGCGCGGTCTCCTCTGTTAGGATTCCGTCCAACGGAAAAAGGACGCAGGCTTGAAAACACACACCGCCCCGGGGCGCGGCAGCGGCATCGGGATCGATGGCGACGAGTCGCGCTCGCTCGACCGCGAGACCTTCGGCAAGCGCCTGCGCTCTGCGCGCAAGGCCTTCGGCTGGACGCTGGCCCACCTCGCCGAATTGTCGGGCGTCTCGATCACCACCATCTCGCGTGCGGAGCGCGGGCAACTGGCCCTGGGCTACGAGAATTTTGCTGCGCTGGGCCAGGCGCTGCAGATGGACATGGGCTCGATGTTCGCCGGTGCCGGCGCGAAAACGTCGCCGTTCCGCGGGCCTGTGGTGACCCGGGCCGGCGAGGGCGTGACTTACCGGGGGTCGTCGCTGACCTATGAGTTCCTCGGCACAGAGGCCGTCGGCAAGCAGATGAGCCCGGTGGTCGGCACCGTGCATGCGCGCCGCATCGAGGGCCCCGGTGACTTCTCGCGCCATCCCGGCGAGGAGTTTGTCTATGTGCTCAGCGGCGAGGTCGAAATCCACTTCGATAACGGCGAGAAAGTGCACCTGGCGCGGGGCGACGCGCTGTATTTCGATGCCCGCATGGGCCACGCCTACATCAGCGTAAGCCGGCAGCTCGCCCGGATCGTGGGCGTGACCACCAGCGAAAGCAATTTCATGAAGTCGGCCCAGGCGGCGAAGCCGGAAGCGGTGCCGAAACGGACCGTCGGGCGGTCTAAGGCGAAAGCCGCCGCGACCAGGGGAAAAGGCAAAGGCTGAAGGGGCCGGAACCCGCGCTTTCAGGTTCCGGGGTGAAACATTGCTTGCGGAGCCCCCGTGTGGCCCTGGGTCAGGCGCGCGCCGCCTCTGCTGCCACCGCGCGTGTCCGGCTGACCATTAGCGCCAGCAACGCCGCGACCATGCACGCTGCACCGGCCGCGTACAGCGCCGGCGTATAGGTCAGCAGCAGCGTGCGGCTCAGCCCCGCGCCGAACGCCGCCGCGGCCGCGCCGATCTGGTGGGCCGCGAAGATCCAGCCGAACACCATCGGCGCGCGTTCGCGCCCGAATGCCGTTGCCGCCAGCTTGACCGTGGGCGGCACCGTCGCAATCCAGTCCAGCCCATAGAACATTGCAAAGATCGACAGGCCGTACAGCGTGAAGGTCGAATGCGGCAGCCAGAACAGCGACAGGCCGCGCAGCGCGTAGTACCAGAACAGCAGCTTGCGGCTGTCGTAGCGGTCCGAAAGCCAGCCCGACAGGATGGTGCCGACAAAGTCGAACGCGCCCATCATTGCCAGCGCAGAGGCAGCCGGCACCGGCCCCATGCCGAAGTCGCCGCACAGGGCGATGAAATGCGTCTGGATCAGCCCGTTGGTGCTCAGGCCGCAGATGAAGAACGTGCCCGCCAGCACCCAGAAGGTCTGGGTACGGGCAGCGTCGCGCAGCATCCGGAAAGGCGCGCGCAGCGTGAACGGCGTGACGGGTTGTGCGGCGGGCGGCGTGGCGGGATGGGCCGGAACTTCGCCGAACGCAGTCAGGCCGACGTCGGCGGGCCGGTTGCGCATCAGCCCGAATACCAGCAGCGCCAGCGCCGCGCAGGCGGCCAGCACCGGCAGCACGGCCACGCGCCAGCCCATATGCTCGATCAGCCAGGCGGCCACCGGCAGGAAGGCCAGTTGCCCGGTGGCCGCGCTGGCCGTCAGGATGCCGATCACCAGGCCGCGCCGCGCGCTGAACCAGCGGTTGGCGACCACGGCCGCCAGCACCAGCGCGGTCAGCCCGGAGCCGACGCCCAGCATCAGGCCCCACGCCACAAACAGCTGCCACAGCTCGGTCGACACGGTGGCCAGCGCCATGCCGCCGGCAATCAGCGCCAGCGCGGCGCAGACCACGTTGCGCACGCCGAAGCGGTCCATCAATATCGCCGAGAATGGCGCCATCAATCCGAACAGCGCAAAACGGAAGGCCAGGATCGATGAGATCTGGTCGGTGTTCCAGCCCATTTCCCTGGTCAGCGGCTTCAGGAAGGCACCGGGCAGGCCAAGCGCGGCCGAGGTGGTAAGCATCACCAGGAAGGTCAGGGCGGCGACCAGCCACGCGTAGTGGATGCCGCGCCGGTCGAGCCGGCTGGAAAGGGCTTGCGCGAACATGGGGGTCTCGTTGTCAGGGTCCGGGAGGCGTTGGCAAAGGGCAAAGCGAAGCCATCTCCGCCGTGTCTGACGGCGGCGGGGGTGTTTCAGGCTTGGGGAAAACGGGGTTTAGGCGGTGCTGCCCAACAGGCGGCTCCGCACGGCGTTCAGCATTTCGCCAGAGAGCGGATCGCCATCGGTGGCACGCGCCAGCGTGAGGGCGCCGACCAGCAGCGCCATGCGCGCCAGCGCTTCATCGTGGCGCACCTGCGGGTCATCGGATTCAACGGTCTGCGCCATGTCGTCGACCATCGCGCGCAAGCCTTCCGCATAGGCCTGGCGCACGGGCTTGCCAGCGGCCTCACGGGCCACGTCCACCGCCAGTGCCGCGGCGGCGCAGCCCACGCCTGGGTTGGCGCAATGGGCGGCGGTCAGGTACGGCTCCACCAGGTTGGCCAGCATGACCTTGCGGTCGCCGCCGGCGCGGGCCAGGCGGCGTTCCCAGCGGGCGGTCGATTCTTCAAACGCGCGCTTGCAGGCCTGCGCAGCCAGCGCGTCCTTGGAGGCGAAGTGGCCATAGAAGCCGCCATGGGTCAGGCCCGCGTCGGCCATCAACTCCGCCACGCTGACGCCGTTCAGGCCGCGTTCGCGGAACAGGCGCGACGACGCCTGTTCGATCGCCTCGCGGTTCTTGTCGGTTTGTTCGCGGGATACGCGTGCCATCTGAAGACCTCTTCGGGATTTCTGCCTGGACTGGAGTTTAGATGATAACCATACTTTATTCAATAGATGACGAGAATCATCTATTGCAGCGCTGCCGCGTCATCGGCCGGGTAGGGTCAGACAATGTGCATACATATGAACGCGTCTTCAGCACGTTGAAGGGTTTTCCCGTATCGTCTTGACCTGACGATCACCATGCCTGCGTGCAGCCCTTGCACCACTGGTCCCGGCATGGTGGCAACCGGTAAAGACAGTGTCCAATACAGCACCCTTGCAGCCAGCGTCCGCCTCCGCCGCGGACGCCGCCATGATCTCGCGCGAACGCCGCGGCATGGCCGCCATCCTCATCGCCGTCGCCCTGGCCACCCTGGATACCGCGATCGCCAACACGGCGCTGCCGTCGATCGCGGCAGACCTGCGCGCCACGCCGGCCGCGTCGGTGTGGGTGATCAATGCCTACCAGCTGGCGATGGTGTCGACGCTGCTGCCGTTCGCGGCGCTGGGCGGCGTGGCGGGCCACCGGCGCATCTACCTTGGCGGTGTGGTGCTGTTCACCGCCGCCTCCGTGGTGTGCGCGCTGGCGTGGTCGCTGCCGACATTGGCGGCGGCGCGGGTGCTGCAGGGCATCGGCGCGGCGGCCATCATGAGCGTCAATACGGCGCTGATCAGCGCGATCTTCCCCACGCACCGGCTCGGGCGCGGGCTGGGGCTGAACGCGCTGGTGGTCGGCGTTTCGTTCGCGGTGGGGCCGACGGTGGCCTCGGTGATCCTCTCGTTCGGCACGTGGCCGTGGCTGTTTGCTGTCAACCTGCCGATTGGCCTGCTGGCGCTGGCGATCGGACGCGGCGCATTGCCGCAAACGCCGCGCAGCACGCACGGCTTCGACCGCGTCGCGGCGGGGCTCAGCATGGTTGCCTTTGCCGCGCTGGTCCTTGCGCTGGGCGAAGGCGCGCAGCGCGCGCCGCTACACCTGTCGCTGGCGGCGGCGGGCCTCTTCGTGGTGACGTTCGGCCTGCTGCTGTGGCGCGAGCGCGGCCATCCGGCACCGATGCTGCCGGTGGACCTGTTCCGGCGGCCCATGTTCGCGCTGTCGACGCTGACCGCAGTGTGCTCCTTCGCCGCGCAGGGCCTGGCGTTCGTGTCGCTGCCGTTCTACTTCCAGCACGTGCTCGGGCGCGGGCAGGTCGAGACCGGTTTCCTGCTGACCCCATGGTCCGTCGTGGTGGCGCTGATCGGGCCGCTTGCCGGGCGCCTGTCTGACCGCTATCCGCCGGCCGTTCTCGGCGGCGTGGGGCTGGCGGTGCTTAGCGCCGGCATGCTGTCGCTGGCAATGCTGCCGGCCGATCCCAGCGCGCTCGATATCGGGATCCGCATGTGTATCTGCGGCGCGGGTTTCGGCTTCTTCCAGTCGCCCAACCTCAAGGCGTTGATGACGAGCGCCCCGCGCGAGCGCAGTGGTGGCGCCAGCGGCGTGGTGGCCACGGCGCGGCTGCTGGGGCAGGCTACTGGTGCGGCGCTGGTAGCGCTGTGTTTTGGCATTGCCGGGAATCACGGGCCCGGCATGGCACTGGCCCTGGGCGCGGGCTTCGCCGGGCTGGCCGCGATCGCGAGCTGGCTGCGACTGGCAGCGCGCGATCCGTTGGCTGCGGCATAGCGGCATAGCGGCGTAGCCGGGCCGGCAGCAATTCCGGCGCCGGCCTAGAATCGATACTTCCTGTCCGGTCCCAGCAAGGAGCAGCACGCATGAGCCATCTGTTTGAACCGCTCGCCATCGGCAAGCTTACGATCGCCAACCGCATCACCATCGCCCCGATGTGCCAGTATTCCGCGCAGGACGGCAATGCGGGCGACTGGCACATAATTCACCTCGGCTCGCTGGCATTGTCCGGCGCCGGCATGCTGATCGTGGAAGCCACCGCAGTCTCGCCTGAAGGGCGCATCACGCCGCAGGACCTGGGCCTGTATTCGGATGAAAACGAGGCGGCGCTTGGCCGCGTGGTCAAGGCGATGCGCGCGCATTCGCCGATCGCCATTGCGATCCAGTTGGGGCACGCCGGCCGCAAGGCGTCGAGCCAGGCGCCGTGGGATGGCGGGCAGCAGATCGCACCGGATGCGCCCGGCGGGTGGCGTGCCGTGGCGCCCTCTGCGGTACCGCATGGCGCGGAAGAAGCCCCGCCTGTCGCACTGGATCGCGCCGGCATGAATAAGGTGCGCGATGACTTTGTCGCGGCGGCGAGGCGTGCGGCGCGGCTGGGCCTGGATGGGATCGAGATCCATGCCGCGCACGGCTATCTGCTGCACCAGTTCCTGTCGCCGCTGGCCAACCATCGTGACGACGAATACGGCGGCAGCCTGGAGAACCGCATGCGTTTCCCGATCGAGGTATTCGACGCGGTGCGTGAGGCTTTCCCGGCTGAGCGACCTGTGTGGATGCGTATTTCGGCAACCGACTGGGTGCCGGGCGGCTGGGATATCGAAGGAACGGTGGCGTTGTCGAAGGCGCTGAAGGCGCGCGGCTGTGCGGCGATTCATGTGACCACCGGCGGCGTGTCGCCGCAGCAGGCAATCAAGCTCGGGCCGAGCTACCAGGTGCCCTACGCGCAGCGCGTGAAGGCCGAGGTTGGCCTGCCGACCATTGCGGTGGGCCTGATCACGGAGCCGGAGCAGGCCGAAGCCATTATCGCCAACCATGAAGCCGACGCTGTGTCGCTGGCCCGTGCGATGCTGTATGACCCGCGCTGGCCCTGGCATGCGGCCGCGCGGCTGGGCGCAAGCGTGCAGGCGCCGAAGCAATACTGGCGGTCGCAGTCGCGCGAACTGAAGGACCTGTTCGCCGATGCGGCTTTCGGGCAGCGCTAGGCTGCCGATCGACACAGGAGGTACCGGCCATGAAACCCCGTATTACGCTGATCACGCTGGGTGTCGATGACCTGCAGCGCGCGGTGCGCTTTTATCGCGACGGCCTGGGCCTGCCCACCGCCGGCATCGTCGGCGAGCAGTTCGAGCACGGCGCTGTGGCCTTCTTCGACTTGCAGGCCGGATTGAAGCTGGCAGTCTGGCCGCGCACCAGTCTTGCGCATGACACCGGACTGCCGGTGACGCCGCGCGCGCAAACGGATTTCTCGCTGGCGCATAACGTCGGCGACAAGGCGGAAGTGGATGCGGTGATGGCCCAGGCGCTGGCCGCGGGCGCCAGCGTGGTCAAGCCGGCGCAGGATACGTTCTGGGGCGGGTACGCCGGCTATTTCCAGGATCCCGAGGGGCATCTGTGGGAAATCGCGTGGAATCCTGAGATGCTGCCCGCGGATTGAGACCGGCGCGGTGCGCGCCTTGCGCGCGCCCGTACCCCATGTATCAAGACATTGCTTTGCGGCGCCGCATCATGACTGGTGCGGTGCCGCAAAGGGATTTCCATGATTGCCACGCTCCGTCAAAGTGGTGACTATCATTTCAACAGACAGCCATAGCATGCTGGCGACGGAGCGCCCCCACGCATTCCCGCAAGACCCCCGTATTACGCCCCGTCGGCAGCCCACCGAAGTAAAGCAATAAGAACAATGGCAAGGGAGACATCCATGCAAGTCTATGACAGCCTGCTGTATGTGACTGCGATGGTGCTGGTGTGTTTGTATGTGTATCTGGGCGTGCTGTCCCGCAGTACCGCGATCCGGCTGGGTTCTCCGGCGATCGTGGCGGGACTGGTGCTTGCCTATTCGCTGTCCCCGCTGCACTCGGGCGGCTGACGCCGCCGGCCCCCGGCTGAGCGGGGGGCTGCTGACTTTACCGCGGCCGCCGGCTGATGGTCGGGGTCGCCTTCGCCCTGCGTGGCCGAGTCGCGCCGCAACCGTATCGATCGCTGCCTGCAATTCCTGATGTACCACCGGCTTGTGCAGCAGCGCGGTGCCGGACGCGTGTGCGCTGGGCAGCCGGTAATCCGCCAGGACCAGCGCGCGGTGAAGGATGCCAGCGCCGAGAGCGCTTCTTCCTCCGAAGGACCAAAGAAAAGCCGGCACCGCATGGCGGCACCGGCCGGGTTCGTGCCCGGGCGCGGAGGGCCCGGATTGACGACTTGCGGCGGGGTTACGGGCGGCCGACCGAGATATCGTAGAACGATCCGTTCACGGCGATGCCGAGGGTCAGGCCGGTATTGCCGAGGGTCGTGGAGATCATCTCGGAAAGACCGGTGGCTGCCGCGCGATAGCGCAGGCCATTCACCGGGAAATTCTGCTTCCACGTGTCCAGGCGGCTGTCTTCCAGGCGCTTGCGGGTATAAGTACCGGCCTGGGCGTCAACCGAGAGGGTCATTGTCGTCCACGCCGACGGGCCGGCGAGCAGGGCGTTCATGCCAGAGTAGAACACCGTATCCCAGTACGAGCCACCCGTGCCCGCCACCGGCAGCGCGCGTGCGATCTGCCTGGCGGCAATCATGAAGCCGTCTGCGTGCGTGATGACGACCATCAGCTGCCCGTCGGTGCCCTTGAAGCCGTAGGCGGACTGGGAGCCGAAGCTGTCGGTGATCTTGAAGCTGCCATCGGTGTTGGCGCTGACCGTCGGCAGTTCGCTGGGCAGCCAGGCCTGGCAAGTGTTGACGCCGAAGCAGTCCTTGCCGGCGGTTACCTTGCCTGCCGCGTCGATGCTGAAGGCCACGCGGCGCGGCATGTACGGCGATGCGCTGTCGTCACGCTCCATGCCCAGGCCGTTCCAGTCGCCTGCCAGGTCGGCAAGCGGAATGGCCTGCGCCGGCATCAGCAGGGTGGGCAGGTGAGGCAGGATGCCTGCGGGCGGCAGGGCCACGCTTACGCCCGACTTCGAAACCAGTACGGTGTCGGTAGTGCTGTTTGCGCCCGGCACGGTGAAGCGGCAGGTCTCGGAGGTGCTGGCGGTGAAGGGGATCGACTCTGCGCCGATCTGGAGCTTCAGCGCGTCAGCATCGAAGTCGCCAGCTTCGGCCGCCTCGGTGCCCAGCTCCACCACATGGTACTTGCCGGTCTTCAGCCCTGCGCAGCTTGCCGCTGCCGGTTGCAGCGCAGTCTGGATCGCGGCGGCGCCGGCATTGGCGGCAACTGCCGAGGACAACTCGTTCACTGTGGTCTTGCTTGCTTCCAGGCGATCGCCCAACTGGTCCAGCAGCTTGTCCTGCGCATTGCCGGCGTTGGCGCCGTTGGCGGCTACCAGCGGATCCTTGACGGGGTCGATGCCGGTGAGGTCAACCACGCCCGACAGCACCAGGCGCACGGCCTGCATCGCGCTGGCGAGATTGTCGGAGCTCAGCCTGGCCTGTGCGCTGGCATCGAACTGATCGAAGAAGGCGGTGGTGCTGCCCTGCGCCAGCGATGCGGTAACCAGTTCGGTCAGCGGCGTGATATTGGCTACGGCGGTGGTGCCGGTACCCGCTTCGACCACGGAATGCAGCGTGGTGCCGTCGGGCGCCTTGACGCTGAGCACGCAGGGGCGCGTGGCGCCCTGGATGCTGATGGTGAAGGTGCCGTCCGCGGCGGTGGTGGCCGTGCCGCTACCCGATGCGCACTTGGCCTGCACGGCCGCATTGCCCAGCGCCGCGCCGACTGCGGCCGTGCCGCTGATCTTGGTGCTGGCCGGTGCCGGTGAGTCTCCACCGCCGCCGCCGCATGCCGTCAGTACTGCTGCAGCCAGACCCGTCAAAAACAGATGTTTTACTTTCATCCCTGTATTGCTTTTCTGTGGTTTCTTGTTATGGCAGGGCGCTGCGGTGAAGGAACACCTGGCTCATGCAGGACCCCGCCCACAGGGTGGCGAACCCGCCCTGCGGGCGCGATTTTGCGCGAAACGCGCCAATGCGCCCAACCCGCGTGAAGGTGATTGACAAAAGCCTCGCCGTGTGGCGAAAAGGTTGCTTCCGGGTTGGCGTCAGGCGGCTGCCGGAACCAGGCCGGGCCAGGCTGCAGGCGGTGAGGCGGTACGGCTGCCGGCCCCGCAATCGTCCACCAGCCGCGCGGCATCGATGCCGAACCAGTTCTGCCAGCCGCGCGCCAGCGCGCCGGCCGAGCGCAGGCCGGCATGCGCAGCCAGCAGGTCCAGCGAGGGCACCGGGCCCGCAGCGGCGGCCAGCGCGTGCAGCGCATGGGCGGCACGTTGCTCGCGCAGCAGGGGATGCAGCGCCTCGCCCTCGGCAAAGAGCCGGGCTCGCACCACACGCGCCGGCACCTGCCATTGCGCCGCAAGGCGCTCGGCGTTCCAGTCGGTGTCGGGGCGGGAAAAGACCAGGCCGGCAAACTGGCGCGACCACGGCCTGTCGGCCGGCTTGCCGGCCAGGCGGGGGCATTCGCTATCCGGGACGGCCGTCAGGACGATGGCGCAGGGTTGCTGCCAGGTACCCGGCAGGTCGCAGTCGAAGTGGGCGAAAGCGTGCACCACGAACGGATCGCCGGGCCGCACCTCGCGCCGCGCATTGGCGTCGCGCAGGCTGGCCGTGCCGTGCAGGGCTTGTACGTGCACGGCAAAAGGAAAGCGCAGGCGGGCAAAGCGGACGTGGTGACGGCTGACAAGCGGCATGCGGAAGACAACCCGAAAGCTGAGCGGGGGGTGCGGCCGGTAACTGTCGCAGGATTCCACGGGCCGCGCAAGGCCACGGACATCGTCCGTTTGATCGTTCACGGCGCCCCGGTGACGGCGGCGTTACAGCTCGGACAGCCCGAAGTGGCGCAGCCGGGGCAGGTCGGTCACGCGGATGCTCTGGTAGGACAGGTGGACCATGCCGGCATCGGCCAGCCGGCGCAACGCCTGGTTAACCCGTTGGCGCGACAGCCCGGTCAGCAGTCCGATCTCTTCCTGCGACAGCTCCAGCACGGGGCTGGTGCGCGGATACAGGTCCGGGTGGAACAGTTGCGCGATCGCCTGCGCCACGCGCGCATCGGCGCCCAGCAGGCGGTCGTTCTGCACGGTGGCGATGAACTGGCCCATGCGCTCATTGAGCTGGCGCACGACAAAGCTGGCGAACGGCAGGCTCTGCGCCAGCAGCGTGTTGAACACCGGCTCTGGCACCAGCAACACCTGCGAGTCGCGGATTGCGATCACGTCATAGCGGCGGTCTTCGCGCTTGATCACGCTGCCTTCGCCGCACCAGCCGCCTGCGGGCACGCCGGAGAAGGTGCAGCCGCGCCCGTCGGGGGTGTACACCGCCAGCTTGATCAGGCCGCTGTCCACGCCGATCCAGTGGCGCGACGGCTCGCCGCGCCGGGCGATGAAGGCGCCGGCGGCAAAAGACTGCAGCAGCGTTTCGCGCGCGGCCAGCGCCTGGTGTTCCGGCGCCAGTGCGCCGAACCAGGCATGGCCGCCAAGGACTACGGCAGGGACGGAAATCGGGTCTGCAGGTTCGCTCATGGCATGGACGCGCGGGTCGGGCCGGGTCCCTGTAAGAATCGTGTAAGCCTTGCCTGGCGCGGGTTTGCGGCAGGTTTGTCGTCTGGGCGACAGTGCGCCAGCGTGTGCGATGATAGCCTTGTGCCAGAAAAAGTGACAGCGCCGGATGGCGCGGACAATGGTCACCTCGCCCCGGACATCGCTGCACCCATGCAGCGCATTGACAGCATCACGCGGCCTGTTGCGCGGCCCCGCCGCCAGCGCCGCCAGATACGCGGAGACACAAGCAATGCCCACCGATTTCGACAGCGGCCTGGCCCGCAACGCGGCCAACTTCGTGCCGCTTACGCCCATCGACTTCCTGGTCCGCGCCGCCGAGGTGTACGGCGAGCGCCTGGCCATCGTGCACGGCCCGCTGCGCCAGAACTGGCGCGACACCTATGCGCGCGCACGGCGCCTGGCCAGCGCGCTGGCGCGTGCCGGCATCGGCAAGGGCGATACCGTGGCCGCGCTGCTGCCCAATACGCCGGCCATGGTGGAGGCGCATTTCGGCGTGCCGATGGCCGGTGCCGTGCTCAATGCGCTGAATATCCGCCTCGACGCCGCCAACCTGGTCTTCATGCTGCGCCATGGCGAGGCGCGCGTTCTGCTGGCCGATACCGAGTTTGCCGACCTGGCGCGCCGGATGGCGCTGGAAATTCCCGGCTTGAAGGTCATTGCCGTGCATGACGTGCTCGGCCCGCAAGAGGCGCCGTTCGGCGACGCCGATTACGAAGCGTTCCTCGCCTCGGGCGACCCGGACTACGCGTGGCACATGCCGGCCGACGAGTGGGAAGCCATCGCGCTGAACTACACCTCGGGCACCACCGGCGACCCCAAGGGCGTGGTCTACCACCACCGCGGCGCGGCCATCAATGCCGTATCGAATATCCTCGAATGGGACCTGCCTAAGCACCCGGTCTACCTGTGGACCCTGCCGATGTTCCACTGCAATGGCTGGTGCTTCCCGTGGACCATTGCGGCGCGCGCGGGCGTCAACGTGTGCCTGCGCAAGTTCGAGCCCAGGCTGGTGTTCGACCTGATGCGCGAAGAGGGCGTGACGCACTACTGCGCCGCGCCGATCGTGCATACCGCGCTGGTCAATGCGCCCGCCGCGTGGCGCGAGGGCGTGCGCGGCCCGGTGCGCGGCATGGTGGCCGGCGCACCGCCGCCGGCCGCGGTGCTGGCGCAGATGGAGGCGATGGGGTTCGATCTGACCCATGTCTATGGCCTGACCGAAGTCTATGGCCCGGCCGCTGTCTGCGCCGAGCAGGATGACTGGAGCACGCTGTCCGAGCAGGACCGCGCGGTCAAGAAGGCGCGCCAGGGCGTGCGCTATCACCTGCAGTCGCAGGTGGCGGTGCTCGATCCCGATTCAATGCAGCCCGTGCCGGCCGATGGCGAGACCATCGGCGAGATCATGTTCCGCGGCAATATCTGCATGAAGGGCTACCTCAAGAACGAGAAGGCCACGCGCGAAGCCTTTGCCGGCGGCTGGTTCCATACCGGCGACCTGGGCGTGTGCATGCCCGACGGCTATATCAAAATCAAGGACCGCAGCAAGGACATCATTATTTCCGGCGGCGAGAACATCTCCAGCGTGGAGGTGGAGGACGCACTCTACCGGCATCCCGCGGTGCTGGCCGCGGCGGTGGTGGCGCAGCCCGATGCCAGGTGGGGCGAGACCCCATGCGCGTTTGTCGAACTGAAAGACGGCGCCAGCGTCAGCGCGGAAGAACTGATCGCGCATTGCCGCACGCTGCTGGCGGGTTTCAAGGTGCCCAAGGCGGTTTACTTCGGGCCGCTGCCCAAGACCTCGACCGGCAAGATCCAGAAGTTCGAACTGCGACGCAAGGTGAAATCGGATTCGGCGATCGACGTTTGATGGGCTAGTGCAGTGCCGCGTCATCGGCATCGTGCAGGGTGGCAAGGTGCGTGTCGATGGCCTCGCGCCCCCAGGCGACGCCGGCGCGCGTGGCGTCGGCCGCGCAGCCAAAGTGCGTCTGTGCGGCCGGCCAGGGCAGCGCCAGCTTGTTGCCGTGATGCCAGACTTCCGCGCGCAGCGTCCACCAGCCGTCGTGCTGGCCACCATAGCGCAGCGCCGCGACATGGATGCGGTGGCCGCGGTATGTCACGTTCTGGTCAAGCCATCCGCTGGGCATGGGCGTCAGGCGTTTCGGTGCAGTTCAGCGCGCCCGCATCTCGGCAGGGATGCCAGGTTTGCGCGGGCGGTGCCAGTCCTGCTCGATGTCGGGGAATACCTCGCACTCGCCCCGCACGATGTTCTCAATGGTGGCACATACGCATTCGGTGCCGCGCGGCCCCACGCAGACCAGGCTGCGCGGATGATCGGTGTGCTGCGGGATGGCATAGACGTGCATGCCCTCGCGGAAGAGCGGATGCTTGCTGAGGCGCTCGTTCATCAGTTCAACGAAGCGCTGCGGAGTGACGACCGGCTTATCCATTGCATGCTCCTGCGGCCTTGCCCACCATGCCCGTTTCTAGGGGCGGCACGGCGACCAGGTCAGTTAAGGCCAGGAATATGACAGGCAGGTGGCAGGAAGCGCCCCGGGCAGCAGAGGTTGCCCGGGCGTGGCCGGAACGGAAAACCGCGGGTAATGCGTACCCCGCGTTGCCACTGCCACGCCTTCAGACTAGGACACGCGGCAAGTAGTGCAAGTGTTGCGCGATGCCGCCGACGCTTCAGGTGGCGTGCAGTTCGCCTGCGGCGCGCGGACCGTTCAGTATGCCGTTGCCGGCGGCCCAGCAGGCGGCCTCGGCCTCGGCACGGGAACCGTAGGTGGATGGCGCTGCGACGGTGCAATCCTCGTCGGCGGCGCCGCAGCGCTCTTCCATGACGATGCGCCAGGTGAACTGGCCGGGTGCATCTTCAAGGATGTGAAGCACCAATGTGCGGTGATCGTCAGTCAGCGTGAGGGGCAAAGTCGACATGGGTGTCTCCCATTCGTGGGGGGCGCCATTGATGCTAGCAACTGGACGCCGCAAATGCCATGACTGTCTTGCGGCCGCGGCATGGCAAGATACGGCCTTTGCGGCTTCCGCCGCGCCTGTACTTCCTCGCCAGATCATGCCCATCTCGCCTGAGCTCAGCCAACGGGTCGCCGCCCTGACGGCACATTACGATGCCACCGTGCTGCCGCTGTGGACCGCCAGCGGCTGGAATGCCGACCTGCTGTTGCCCTACGAGGCACTCGACGGCGCCAGCGCCGCGCCGTTGCCGCCGGCCCGCTATCGCGCCATGGCGTGCGCCCGCCAGCTCTATGTGTTCTCGCTGGCCGGCGACCATGCGCATGCCGATACGCTCTTCGGCTCGCTGCAGGCCTACTTCGGCAATGGCGAGGGCGCGTGGATATACAGCGTCGACCCGGCCGGCACGGCGCTCGATGCCACGCGCGACCTTTACACCCATGCCTTCGTGATCTTTGCCTGCGCCACTTACCACGCGCGGCGCGGCAACCCCGATGCGCTCGACGTGCTCGATGAAACCGTCGATATCGTCGAGGACCGCTTCGCCGATGGCGAGGGCCTGTACCAGGCCGCGCTCACCGAGCATTTCCGGCCCAAGGGCACCGGCGTGCTGCAGAACCCCATCATGCACCTGACCGAGGCCTACCTGGCCGCGCTGGATGCGACCGGGGACGAGTGGTATGCGGAGCGCCTGCGCGAGATCGCGATGGCCGTGCATGAACGCTTTGTCGACCCGTCCAGCGGCTGCATTGCCGAGCTGCCACAGGGCAGCCCCGGCAACCGCATCGAACCGGGCCACCAGTTCGAGTGGTTCTCGCTGGTGGCAGGCCGGCCGGCGCTGTTCGGGGACCTGCCGCTGGCCGATACGCTGCACCAGGCCTTTGCCTTTGCCCGGCGCCACGGCGTGGAGCCGTCGACGCAGGGCGTCAGCGCGGCACTGGACGCCGATGGTTCCATGCTGGACGACACCCAGCGCATCTGGGCGCAGACCGAGTACGCGCGCGCGCTCGCCGTGCATGGCGCGCCGGAGTCGATCGCGGCGCTTGAAGCCTGGACGCAGCAGTTCCGCAGCCGCTTCCTGCACGGCAACGGCTGGCATGAATGCCTGGCGCGCTCGGGCAGCGTGGTGCGCGCCGAGATGCCGTCGACCTCGCCGTACCACCTGGCGACGTCCTACTCGGCGCTCGCCGCGCTGACCGGCGCGGCGTGGCCGGCCCCGCTCGGGGCTTAGGCCGCCCTGCGGCGGCAGCGGCGCAGGCGGCTACCGTGCTCTTATCAATTTTTTGCAGTCGTCGGTGAGCACCTCGCCTACACTCAAGCCCGCGCTCCGGCCCGTGCTGTTGTTCTTCTCAACCACTGGTCGTCGTTCTGAAGTTACGGGCCGGGGCGCACCTGGCAACGGTGGGCGCGCCGGTCCTGGTACACGTACCGGTGGGCGCCGGATTCAGTGCTGCGTGGCCGCGGCATGCGACAGTTGCTGCCGCGATGGCGTTGTCCGGGACATGGCGCTTGCCGGAAGCACGGATGGGTCCGCCGGCCTCACGCGGGTCGCCATCTGTTCGACGCGCCGCACGGCCTGGACCTCGGCGTGGTCGTTCAGGATCAGGCACAGCAGCGTCAGCAAGGCTGCCGCGATCATGCTCAGTGCGATCCAGCCCAGGCAGTGCTTGCGTTCCATGATTGGCGGGTAGGGGGCGTTATCAGAGCGCGAAGTTTACGCGCCCGCGCGCAATGCAACTGTCAATCTTTGCAAACGCCGCCCGCCGCCCGGCCCGCTATTCCGTCACGCCGTTTTCATGCAGCAGCCGCTCGCATTCTTCCAGCATGTCGTAGGCAAACGCGGACTGGTAGTTGGGATCGAGGGCTTCCATCATCTCGTGCGCAGCATAGAGGCCGGCCTCGCGTGACAGGGTCTCAGCCAGCTGGCGTGCAAACTGGTCGCTCAGTTCGGACAACAGACGCCGCTCGGACAGCGGCAACTGCAGCTTCGAGCGCGACAGCCATTCGCCGGCCAGCGTCGCACCCTGGGCGTCGGTCATCCATTGGCGGTGTTCGTAGTAGGCCGACAGCCGTTCGGCGGCCAGTGCGAACAGCAGCGCCTTGCGGGTATTGAAATCGATCCTGGGCGGTGGGGCGAGGGTCATGCTTGCGGCGTGGTGCGATGCGCGGCGCAGCGGCCGGCAATCATCTTGTCAGGGAGCGGATCAGGACTGCGCCGTGGCTGCCTGCGCGAAGCGCGCTGCCAGCCAGGCGCCGATGGCGGCGATCTCTTCCAGGCAGACCGAATGGCCCATCGGATAGGTGTGCCACGTCACCGGGTGCTGCCGCGCCTGCACGAAATCGCGGGCGGCGACGCCCAGCTGCAGCGGTACCACATCGTCCTGCGTGCCATGGGCGGCAAACACGGGCGTGGTGGCGTTGGCGGCGTTGGCCTCGCCCGCCAGCGCTGCCGGCGCGGGGATGTAGGTGGACAGCGCGACGATGCCGGCCAGCGTCTCGGCATGGCTCAGACCGGCAGTGTAGGCAATCGCGCCACCTTGCGAGAAGCCTGCCAGCACGATGCGGTGCGTGGGGATGCCACGGGCGTTTTCGCGCGCGATCAGTGCGCGAATGGCTTCGCATGAGGCACGGATGCCGGCTTCGTCGGCGCGTCGGCCTGATTCATCGAGGGAATAAATGTCATACCAGGCCGGCATGACATAACCGCCGTTGCAGGTCACGGGGATAGCCGGCGCATGCGGGAAGATAAAGCGCACGCCGGGCGATGCGGGCAGGCGCAGCTCAGGCACGACCGGGGCGAAATCGCTGCCGTCGGCGCCCAGCCCATGCATCCAGATGACGGCGCAGGCGGGATTGGGCGCGGTTTCGAATTCGATCGCGGGCAGCAGTTCGCTCATGGGGCTGGTTCCTGTGGATAGTGCGCCTGCGCGCCGCACGGGCGCCAGGCAGCGCGAGTATCGCACAGGTCGGGGCCAGCCCCGGCTGCGTCAGGCCGCGGACGGAACGATCGGGACCGTGGTGAGGCCGGGCGTGCGTGCCGGCAGCTCCGGCACGGCAGGCGGCGTGGCGCGGCGCTTGTCGACCACGTCTTCCACGCCCTTGGCCGCGACGTCTTCCAGGAAGGCCACCATGTCGCGGTAGTAGGCCACCTGCATCTGCGCTTCGAGCAAGCGTCTTTCGGCCTGGAACAGCGTCAGCCTCATGTCTTGCAGTTCCCTCTCGGCGATTTTCTCCGGGGTCGGCGGACTGAACAGGTTTGCAAGCCTACGCATGGCAGTACCTCCAGTGCTGTCAATGGCGAAATTGCGATGCTCGTGCCATGGCGTCCAATATAGACAAGAATCCGGCAGAAAGTCTCTCAGGCACCTCGCCGTGGCGCCTCGCCCACAAGGATGATTGCCGGTGGCGGACGTCTGCGGTAGATTGTCCGGCCAGGGTCCGGCCGTCCCGCAACCCTACTGCCCGCGCTTGCCGCTTGCTGTCGCCAACGTGCCTGTGCGACTGCCCGGTGTGCCTGCCTGATCCGTGTTTCCAGGTGGATCGCCCTCATATTTCGCGTCGTTTCCTGCCAACAGTGCCTGCACGGCATCGCCGTCCTGCGCGCGCACAAAGCGCAGGATCGGCGGCCAGAATGCATCGATATGTTCCGGCAGGATGGCTGCGTCATGCGGCATGGCTTCCAGCATCACCAGGGCATGCAGATGCCTGGCCGCACGGGCCACGCGTTCAGCGTGGGGTGGGACGATCACCGCGTCGTCTCGGCTGTGCACCACCAGCAGTGGCCGCTCCAGCCGGCTGGCACGCGCGGCGTTGTTCCACGGATCCGGCAGCAGCCACGCGGCCCATGCGGGGATGCGCCCGGTCTGCACCGCGGCCAGGCGCGCCGAACTGAAGCCCGCCGCAATGACATAGCCATCGGGCTGCGGATTGAAGCGCTGTGCCACCTCCAGCAGGATGCCCGATCCCAGCGAATGCCCCAGCACCACGCGCCGTTTTGCCTGCGGCGTGGCCGCCAGGAATTGCCGGTAGGCGGCCAGCGCATCCTCGCGCAGACGGCGCACGCTTGGCCGCCCGCTGCTGCGGCCGTAGCCGCTGTAATCGAAGACATAGGAGGCGATGCCCGCGCCGGCCAACATGGTCTGGACTGGTGTCCAGTCAGGCAGGCTCTCATTGTCGCCGTGGCACACCATCAGCGCCGGCGCTTCGGGGTCCGCGGCCGGCATGAAGGCGGCGTGCAGGATCCGGTTGCCGCTGGCAAACGTGGCATGGCGCACTGTCAGGGCTGAAATGTCGGGTGCTGCCGCATCCTTTGTTTCATCCGTCAGCGTGACAAAGGCTTTGCGTTCCACCGCACGAAACAGTAGGTGGCGCGCAACACCCGCGGCCACGGCGAGTGCCGCGGCGGTGGCGAGCCAGCGGTGGCGGGATGCCGGCTGAGCGGGGCGGGAGCCTTCAGGCATGGCGAGGTTTCGGGAGGGCGTTCCCTTCAGGCTAGCAGGCCGCCGGCGTCCGGGTGAAGAAATGTTCATTCGCGCGCGTGCATCAAGTGAATTTTCGTCCATATCGCGCAGCCTCGGATTGCGCCTATCAGGCCGATAGAAAACTTTTGCCTTGACTATCTACCTAGTAGTAGATAGCATTCAATCCATGGCACCGCTGCACCGCCGGAAGCAAGCAAGAACGGGCGGAAAAGTGGCGATCCCATCGCATGACCGGCGCGGTCATTTTTTCAGCACGTTATATCTATCTACTGGTAGATGCGGTCTGGAAGAGTGACCTGCCACAGCCACTGATACCGAATTGACGCGATCCCGAAACGTCGCACCCAGGAGCCCATCATGAATGCCAAGTTCGCCAAGACCCTGATCACCGCCGCCACCCTTGCCGCCGCACTGGCTGGCGGCGTGGCGCAAGCCGCCAGCGCGCAAGACAGCACCTCGGCTGGCGACAAGTACGGCTACAGCTACCGCGTCGGCAAGACCGATGCCTTTACCGACGGTGCCCGCACCGGCAAGTTCGACCCGTTCACGGAAGGTGCCCGCACCGGCAAGTTTGATCCGTACACCGACGGGGCACGCGTCGGCAAGACCGATCCCTACACGGACGGCTACCGCACCGTGGCCGGACTGGACCGTAGTGGCGTGTCGGCCGAGCCGGCTCGCAGCTTCGACCCGTACACGGACGGCGCGCGCGTCGGCAAGTTTGACCCGTACACCGACGGCGCCCGCGCCTGATTGCTGCCGGCTGTGAGGCCGGCGGCCAACAACTTTACGGCGGCGGTCGCGCTGACTGCCGTCCGATGGAGTCCATCATGAGTTTGCGTGACAGTATCCTGCTGCTTGGCGGATGGCTGGTGCTTTGCGTGACGAGTGGCTCGATGATCACCTTCGCCGCGCAGGTCCTGCCTGGCTAAAGCACATGCCGCAGATGCCCCAGGGCTAGGGAATTACCCCAGCCCCGGGGCATTTCCGCTTGAGCGCCTATCTTCGCGTAGATAAACTGCTTTCATGAAAACGCAATCGGTACGCGAGCAACTGCTCGAGCACACCCTCGTCCTGATCCGCCGCCGCGGCTTCAACGGCTTCAGCTATCGCGACCTGGCGGAACTGGTGGGGGTCAAGACCTCCAGCATCCACTATTATTTCCCGGCCAAGGAGGACCTGGTCCTGGAGGCGGTGAAGGAATACAGCGCCCGCCTGGCCGAGCGCATGCGCTCCATCGACACCAGCCTGCCGGTCACCGAGCAAGCGGCCATCTACCTGGCGCCGTTCCGCGCCAGCTGCGGCTCAGACCAGATCTGCCTGTGCGGCATGTTGTCGACCGAGACGCTGTGCCTGCCAGAGTCCGTGCACAAGCTGCTGCAGGGCTTCTTCCTGATGAACGAACAATGGCTGGCCGGCCTGTTGGAGCGCGCGCAGCCGCAGCGCAGCACGCCGTTCCCGGTGCCGCCGGCGCGGCTGGCGCAGGTGGTGTTTGGCTCGCTGCAGAGCGGGCTGATTGCGGCGCGCCTGTTCGGGACCTCTGACCGCGTGGAAGCCGCCGCCGATACGCTGATGGCCGCCGTCGCCGGCTGAGTTTTTCGCGCGATATCAGTGGCGCGTTTGAAGCCGTCTTGTGGCGCAAGCTGCATGACGGCTTTTCTGTTTGCAGGCTGACGATGCCCGCGCACTGCGTGGGCATCGCATAAAATCGTTTGAAAACAAAGGCATAGCCCCAGAAAGGGAAAGACTATCGGGCCGATAGGAATGTTTTTCCTTGACTATCTACCTAGTAGTAGATAGTATTTGACTCATGGAAGCGCTGCACCGCCGGCAACAAGCAAGACAAGGCGAAAACGTGGCGATCCCATTGCATGACCGGAGGCGGTCATTTTTTCGAGACTGAGAATCTATCTACTAGTAGATGCGGGATCGAAAGAACAACCTGCCACAGCCACTGATACCGAATCGACGCGATCCCAAAACTTCGCACCCTGGAGCCCATCATGACCAAGATCACCAAGACCCTGATTACCGCCGCCACCCTTGCCGCCGCGCTCGCGGGCGGTGTTGCGCAAGCGGCCGGCGTGCAGGACAGCACCTTCACCGGCGACAAGTACGGCTACACCTTCCGCACCGGCAAGTTCGACACCTTCACGGAAGGCGCCCGCACCGGCAAGTTCGACCCGTTCACCGAAGGCGCCCGCGTTGGCAAGGCTGATCCCTACACCGACGGTGCCCGCACGGTAGCCGGCCTGGATCGCAGCGGTGTCTCGGCCCAACCGTCGCGCAGCTTCGACCCGTACACCGACGGTGCCCGCGTTGGCAAGGCTGATCCCTATACCGACGGTGCCCGCACGGTAGCCGGCCTGGATCACAGCGGCGTATCGGCCCAACCGTCGCGCAGCTTCGACCCGTACACCGACGGTGCCCGCGTTGGCAAGGCTGATCCCTACACCGACGGCGCCCGCACGGTAGCCGGCCTGGATCGCAGCGGTGTCTCGGCCCAACCGTCGCGCAGCTTCGACCCGTACACCGACGGTGCGCGCGTGGGCAAGGCTGATCCCTATACCGACGGCGCCATCGCCTGAGAGCCGGCCGGCGTGATGCCGGCCATTGAAACCCGCCGGGCCGCGTGCGGCCCGTCTTCAGGAGTTGATCATGCGTTGGCGTGACACTGCGCTGATCCTTGGCGGATGGGTAGGGCTTTGCTTTGCAAGCGGGTCCCTCATCACGCTGATCGCACAAGCGCTGCCGGCCTGAACGGCGCGGCAGCAAGACCAGGAGTTGATGTCATGAACACCCGATCCGTACGCGAGCAACTGGTCGAACATGCGCTGGTGCTGATCCGCCGCAGGGGGTTCAACGGCTTCAGCTACCGCGACCTGGCCGACCTGGTCGGGGTCAAGACCTCAAGCATTCATTACTACTTTCCGTCCAAGGACGACCTGGTGCTGGAAGCGGTGCGCGAATACGGCGCCCGCAAGCGGGCGCGCCTGCTTGCAATCGACGCCAGCCTGCCGCCTGCCGAGCAGGCGCGGCAATACCTTGAGCCTTTGCGCGCGGGTGCCGGCACCGACCAGGCTTGCCTGGTGAGCATGCTGTCGGCCGACGTGCTGATGTTGCCAGACGCGGTGCGCGCCGCGATGCAGGACTTTATCCGGCTCAATGAGCAATGGCTGGCCCGCTTGTTCGAGCGCGCCGCCGCGCAGCGCAAGTCGCCCTATCCGGTGCCGCCGCAGCAGCTGGCGCAGGTGGTGTTCGGGGCGTTGCAGAACGGCTTGATCAGTGCGCGGCTGTTTGGCACGCCGGACCGGCTCGATGCCGCGGCGGCACTGCTGACCAGCGCCATGCCTGTCGTGCACGAACTAGCCGAAGCCTGACGCGCGTGCGACTGCGTCGCACAGCCACTGCGGATCGTCATGGGGCAGGTCATGCCCGGCCCAGTGGTGCGTCAGCAACTGCGTTCCCCAGGCTTGTGCGATGCGCGTGGAACACGCCGGGTTGACCAGCCTGTCCGCTGCCGAGGCCACCAGCAGTACCGGGCAACTCGGCGCAGTGGCGGGTGCGCGATAGCGCGCCGCGGCCAGCAGTTGTGCCAGCGCTGACTGGCGGCTCACCGGCGCATCGGCGGCAATGGCCTGCCAGCCTGCGAGATCGCTTGCCAGCGTATCGGCGCGGGCACAGGTGATGGCGTGGATGGTCCGCTCGCAGTACGCGCGATCCCGCCAGCGCTGCGCCACGCGCAGCAGCTTGCACCAGTTGCGCGGCCGCAGCCGCTGCGCCGGCGAGCAGAACGGCCGCATGCTGGTATTGACCAGCACCAGACCGCCGACTTCCTCCGGATATGCGCTGGCCCATTCGGTCGCAGCCATGGCGCCGAGCGACATGGCCAGCACGCGGTATGGTCCGTGCGCGCCGGCCGCCGACAACTGGCGGCGCACCGCAGTGACCATCTCAGGCACGCTCCACGGTGCCGGCTGCGCGGACAGCGCGCCGTTGCCGGGCAGGTCGGGCAGCAGCGGCCGCCCCAGCCCGGCCGCTTGCCAGCGTGCCGGCAAGCTCCCCCAGTGGCGCGATTCCCGCGTCAGTCCCCGCAAGAACACCCATTGGCTCATGGCGGCGGCTCCGTTTGCCAGTGTGCGTGTGCCTGCAGCAGCAGATCGTCGCGCTGCGCGCCGCGCGGCAGCCAGCGATCCGGCGCAAAGGCCACGCGGCCCAGGAAGTCGAACAGGCTCACGTGCCGGCGCAGCACGCGCGCGGTGCGGTGCGCCTTGATCGGGTTGAAGATGCCCTCGCGCGAGAACAGCTGGCGCGGGTTCTTCTTGATCCACAGCCACGAGCCCAGTTCCAGCGTCATCGGCAGGAACAGGTTGCCATGCGGCGTCAGGTCATAGGCATGGTCCCACAAGTCGCCGTGCAGCAGGTACTGGTGGCTTTGCGGCTCGAAGGTGTAGCCGTGGTGCGGGTGGGCCTGCTCGAACAGCGTCTTGAGCAGGTACATCTCCGGCAGGTGCGCCATCGGCCGGCGCGTGCCCGCGTACGGAAACCAGATGCTGTCGCGCCAGCCGTAGCCCGAATGGCAGTCCACCGCAAAGCTGAGCGGGCGTGGCAGCAGTTCTTCCTGCACCACGCGCAGCAGCGCGCGGCTTTCCGCTTCCATTGGCGCGCCCGCCGGGCCGCGGTACCAGGGCAGCCAGGCGCCGATGCGCTGGCCGCCGGCCAGGAAGGGCACGCGCGCGTCGGCATCCTGCGGGCCGTTGCGCATCAGGTCGACGCCGTTGGGGTTGGCGCGGGTGCCGGCCCACATGCCGCCGGGGTTGACGATCGGCATGAACACCAGCCGCACCGACTGCAGTTCGCGGTGCAGCAGCTCGTCCCAGGCCAGCCGGCTCAGCACCGAGCGCAGGTAGTCCAGCACCAGCTGCGTGCCGATACGTTCCAGCCCGTGGATGCCGCCGAAGATGCCGATCGCCGGCGCGCCCGGATCGCGGCTGCCGAGCGTGGCGACATGGACGCCGAAGCGACGGCCCTGCACCATGGTTTCGCAGACCACCCGCGTGTCCAGCACGTGGCTGCCCGTATCCAGCAAGGCCAGCAGCTGGTCGTACTCGGGGAAGCCGGCGTGCGGGTGCATGGACTCAGGCGGCCGGCACGCCGGCCGTGCCGAACAGGTGCAAGACCGGCCAGCCGCGTGCCTCGGCCGCGTCTCGCAGCGTTGAATCCGGATTGACGGCGACCGGATGGCCAACGCTTTCTAGCAGCGGCAGGTCGTTGCGCGAGTCGCTATAGAAGGTGGCCTGCGCCAGCGCCGTGGGCGCCATGCCCAGTGTGTCGAGCCACGCCAGCACCCGCAGCACCTTGCCGGGGCCGAAGGCCGGAACGCCGGCCAGCGCGCCGGTGAATTCGCCGTGCGCGTCATGTTCGGCCTCTACCGCCAGCAGGTGCGGCACGCCCAGCTGGCGCGCGATCGGTTCGGTGACAAAGCGGCAGGTTGCGGTGACGATGCAGCACAGGTCGCCGGCGGTGAGGTGGCGGGCCAGCAGGTTTAGCGCATCGGGCCGGATGGCGGGCATGATCACCTCGCGCATGAAGTCCGCGCGCCATTGCGTCAGGCGTTGGCGCGGGTGGCGTGCCAGCAGGCCCAGGGCAAAGCGGGCATGGGCGGCAAAGTCCAGGCGCCCGGCCTGGTAGGCGGCCAGCCAGCGCGCATTGTGCGCATCGATCTCGGCGGCCTCGGCGCCGCCCACGGCGACGAGGTAGCGGGCCCATTCATACTCACTGTCCAGTGGCAGCAGGGTATGGTCGAGGTCAAACAGGGCGAGGCGGGGGGCAGCGGGCATGCGGGATAGCTCAGTTGGCGAAACCGGCAAGCTTGGCGCGGCGTGGTGACCGCGCGGTGATGAAGGACCCAAGTTTTCCGATACCGGCATTGGTGCCTTATCTGGCGCTGCAAGCATGCGGGTTTCAGGCGGCGTGGGTGGCGGCGGTCGGCTCGTCCAGCGCCACGCAGTCCAGGAAGGCGCCGACCAGCCGCGTCTCGCGCCGGCTCTGCAGGCAGTATAGGTATTCATGCAGCACCGGCGCGCCTTGTGCGAACGGCACCACGCGCAGCAGCGGGTCGCGCGGGATTTCGCCCAGCGGCACCACGCTGGCGCCCAGGCCCTGGCGGATGGCCTCGTAGATGGCCTCGCGGCTGCCGATCAGGGTGTGCGGCGGCAGCTCCAGCCCGCACGCGGCCAGTGCCGTCTCGGTGGCTTTGCGCGTCATCGAGCCGTGCTCGCGCACCAGCAGGTGGCAGCCGCGCAGTTGCGGCAGCTCGACCTGCGGCAGCCGCGCCAGCGCATGGTCCGGATGGACCACCAGCACCATCGGGTCCGACGCCAGCCGGATGCAGGCAAGCCGGTCATCGTCCACCGGGTGCGACGACACCGCCGCGTCGATGCGGTACTCGAACAGCGCCTCCAGCATCTGCTGCGAATTGCCTATGTCCAGGCTCACGTCGATCGCCGGGTAGCGCTGCCGGAACGCCGCCACCGCGCGCAGGATGTAGTAGGGGCCGGTGGCGCCGATGCGCAGGTTGCCGAAGCGCAGGTTGCCGGCGTTGCGCAGCAGGTAGTCGGCATTGCCTTCCTGCTGCATCAGCTGCTCGACCACTGGCATCAGCGCCACGCCCACGTCGCTCAGGTCGACGCGGCTGGCGCGGCGGTGGAACAGCTCCACGCCGTAGGTCTCTTCCAGCTGGCGGATGCGGCCGGTGACGGTGGGCTGGCTGATGCGCAACTGCCTGGCCGCCATGGTGATGCTGCCCTGGCGCGCCACTTCGAAAAAGGTCATCAGCAGGTCGCCGAGCATGGTCATCCGCAGGTAAGTTGGGGGGGCAGCCCGGACAGGCCCGGACGACCGCGCAGTCTAGCGGCCCAATATGACAAAACGGCTACGCCCGCCCGCGGCCGGATCGGCCGGGGGCGGGCGTAGCGCTGCCCGTCAGGCGATTTGCGCCTCAGCCGTTGAGGCCCATCGCCGGATCGGACACGCTGTCCTTGCCGGTTTCGATGCGCCCGGCGAAGCGGCGCGTGAAGCCGCCTTGCGCGGTGGTGACGGTGAAGTCGTACCAGTTGCCCTGGCGGGCCACGGGCCAGTGCTGCTGCAACTGCATGCCGGCCGGCACCTCGTAGGTCCAGGGACCGTCGGTGCGGTAGGCGTTGGGCTGCACGGTGAAAGTGCAGGGGGCGCTGCCGGTGTTGATCATGTCCACGTACACCGCGGCATTGGCGATGTCATAGCAGACGCGGATCTCCGGCGCGCTGGCACCCGCCGCGGCCACGGCCCCCACGTTGCCGCGGAAGGCGCGGTGGAAGCCGTTGGGGCCAAGCACCCACAGGTCATACTTGCCGTCGTCGGTGGCAAAGACGTCCCAGCTGCCATGCAGTTCCTTGCCCGGCTCGACCATGTAGCGGCGCGGCACGCGGTCCAGGTGCAGGCGGTCGTAGACGTGGAATACCGCCGCCGCCGTGCCGGTGTTGCTGAACAGCAGCCAGACTGCGCGCTGGTCCCGCGCGTCTTCACGTGCGCTCACATGCAGCTCATAGGGCAGGGCGCGCGAGGGGCGCGTGCCGCTGTCCTGCGGCGGCATCTGCTGGCTGCCGGCCGCAGGCAGCGGCACCTGCGGCAGCACGCCCTGCGCGGTGCGGATGGCGTCGGCGCTGGCCTTGTCGCGGCTGGGCAGCGTCGGCAGCGGGTTGGTGTTCGGGCTGACGAAGTTGAAGGCCGAGGTCAGGTCGCCCGCCACCGCGCGGCGGAAGCCGCTGATATTGGTCTCGGCCACGCCGAAGCGGGCTTCCAGGAAGCGCAGCACCGAGGTGTGGTCGGACACCTGCGAATTGACCCAGCCGCCGCGGCTCCACGGCGACACCACGTACATCGGCACGCGCGGGCCAGGGCCGTAGGGGTGCTTGTCGACGTGGTATTCCGGCCTGACCTGCTCCAGGTCGAGCGTGGTGGCGCCGGCCAGCGTGTCGCCATCATAGGCGGGCGCGCATGGCGGCGGCACGTGATCGAAGAAGCCGTCGTTCTCATCGAAGTTGATCAGCAGCACGGTCTTGCTCCAGACCGCGGGGTTTGCCGTCAGCGCGTTGAGCACTTCCTGCGTGTACCAGGCGCCCTGCACCGGGCTGGAAGGCCCGGGGTGCTCCGAATACGTGGCCGGCGCCACGATCCACGACACCTGCGGCAGCTTGCCCGCGGCGATATCGTCGCGCAGCGACTGCAGGAAACCGCCGTCGGGCATGGTGTTGGCCACGCCCTTGAGCAGCGGGCTGATGGCGTCGTCGGCGCTGGTGTATGCCGGGTAAGGGCTGCCGTTGGCCTGGTTGCCGCGCGCGGCGTTGGCGTCGCGGTATTGCTTGAAGCCCGCGAGCGGGTTGTCGGTGAAGTTGTCCGGCATGTTCTGGTAGACCTTCCAGCTGACGCCTGCGGCTTCCAGGCGCTCCGGGTAGGTCTTCCAGGTGTAGGGCGGGGCCGACCCTGTGAATGAGTCGCCGCTGTTGTCGATCACCGGCCCGCCATTGTCGCCGCCGGGGTCGTTGGTGCCGGTCCAGTGGAACAGGCGGTTGGTGTTGGTGCCGCCATGGAAGCTGCAGTGATAGGCGTCGCAGAGGGTGAAGGCATTGGCCAGCGCCACCTGGAAGTCCAGCTCGGCCTCGGTGTAGTAGCCCATCGACTGGGTCTGCTTGTAGGTCGGCCACTTGTTCATGCGGCCCAGGTCCCAGGCGTTCTGCGCATCCGGGTACGAGTGCGGCGTGCCGCTGACGCGCTGCGCATTGCCTGCGCTGCTGTCGAGGTGGTAGGGCAGCACGGTGCGGGTGGTGGTGCCGTTGGTATAGGTCTGCTGCCAGACGTTCAGGCCGCCTGCCAGCGGGATCGGGAAGCGGTCGCCAAAGCCGCGCACGCCGCGCAGCGTGCCGAAGTAGTTGTCGAATGAGCGGTTCTCCTGCATCAGGATGACCACGTGCTCGACGTCGCGGATGGTGCCGGTGGCGTTGTTGGCCGGGATCGCCAGCGCGCGGCGGATGGACGGCGGGAAGGCCGCCAGCGCGGCGGTGGCGGCGGCGCTGCCGCCGGCGAGCTTGAGGAAGTTGCGTCTGCTTTGCGGGTTCATGGATTCTGTGCCGGGGGGTTGCGGGAGGGGAGACGGGCCAGGCCCGGCTTCAGGGCGCGCAGCGCAGCTGCGGCTTCACGGCGGGCGTCTCGCCAGGCTGGTCGCTGCCATTGCCCTGGCCGGGGTTGCCGCCGGTGCCCGGGGCACCCGGCGTGGTCGGTGCTGCGTTGGGCGAGCCGGTGGGGCTGTCGCCGGAATCGCCGCCGCAGGCGGCGAGCGCTGCGCACATCAGCAGGGCGGCGAGCCAGTGCGGCCGCGCCAGGGTGGAAGGTCGGAAAGTCATGGTGTCAATCTCCTGCAGGGGATCGGGCGGGGGAAGGTAGGGTCCGGTGAGGAACCCGTTCCATGGCGAAACGGGTTCCGGCCGGAGTTATGGATTCAGCGTGGACAGCGGCTGGCGTGCGCCGGTGATGGACTTCAGCTCGTCCAGCGACAGCACGCGCGTCCACATCGCCAGGTCGTTGAAGCCCATCACGCCCTTGAGCGAGCCGGGGTTGTTGCCCACGTAGTTGTGCGTGGCATCGTCGTTCACGCCCCAGCCGGTGCCGAGCCCGGCCAGCTTGGTCACGTCGGTGTTGGCGATCGCCTTGTTCTCGGTCTTCTGCACGCCCAGGACCGGATCGATGACATAGGCGCTGAAGCGCCTGGCTGCCGCATCGACCGACAGTGCCAGATAGGCCCACTGGTTGGCCGACACCTTCATGCCGTTGATGTCGTCGCGCTTGCCGCTGCCGCTGCCCAGGTTGAAGCGGATCTCGCAGCTGCCGAACAGCGCGACGGCGATGCCGGGGTTGGCGCCCGAGATGTAGTTCTTGTTGGACAGGATGGGCTCGCCGGTGCCGTTGCCCTGGGTGCAGTCGGTGCGGAGCCAGAAGCCGACGGTGAACTGCGGGCTTTGCGTGATATCGGCAGCGTTGTACGCCAGCTTGTAGCTGTCGACACGCGAGTCCAGCTGCAGCGACTGGCCGCTGAAGTTGTCGGCAGCCAGCGTGCCGCCGTCAGTGCCAGCTACCCACGGGCCGAGCGTGGCGGCGGTCTTCGCGTCGGCGAACGGCTTGCTGTCGAGGCTGAAGTACGTGGCCAGGCCATTGAGCAGCGTCGGCGCCAGCGTGACCGGCTTGACGTAGTGGATCTGCGCCAGGTACGACACCGGCACGTTATTGCGCACCAGCGTGTAGTTGAACTGGTACAGGCCCGTGGCCATGTTGAAGGCCTTGTCGGTGAACTGCCTCGCCTCAGGTCCCAGCGAGGCGATCTGCACGCCGTCGCGCAGCACGCGGGTGATGCCGAAGGCTTCGGTGGGGTTCTGCCAGCTCAGGGTGATGGCATCGTTGTACTGGCTGATGCTGGCGCCGATGGCTCGCACGCCTGCGGTGGCGGTGGTCAGCGCCGAACCGTCCAGCCGCGTGGTGGCTGGGTCGGGCGCCACGCCGGCATGGGCCAGCACGGTGGGGACGATATCGGCTTCGGTCGGCAGCGCGGACAGGTCCGCCGGGGTGTCCGGCGCTGCCGCGCCAGGTTTGGCCAGCGCGCCGTTGAGCGACTTGTTGGTGGCGAGGAAGGCGGTGCGGTTCTCTACCGTCGGCACCGTGGTGGTGGCGCCGGTAGCATCCAGGCCATGGCTGGTGGTGACTATCACCAGCCAGTCTTCGCCCGGCTGCCCCTGGCGGCGCGCGGCGACGGCGCCGAGCAGCTCGCCCAGCGCCTTGTCGATGCCGGCGAGGGCCGTGGCATAGGCGCCGTTGCCGAAGCCGCCGGCTTCTGCCGCCTGTGCCGGCGCGCTGTATTGCGCAAACACCACGCCATAGCCGGACTGCACCTGCCGCATGGCGTTCTGCGTGACGCAGCTGTCGACCCCGGCGCAGTCAACCAGCGTATCGAGCATGCCCGCTTCCTGCTCGGCCTTGAGCAGGCCAGGCAGCGTCCCCGAACTGGTGGATGCGCCTTGCTGGAGGCCGGGTTTGCCGGCCGCGCGCAGGTAGCGGAATACGGTAGGGGCCTGCAGTGCGGTGCTGCCGGTATCGTCTTCGATGCCGTGGCGGTTGGCCCAGGCGCCGGTCAGCACCGTGGCCCAGCTGGGCGCGTCCAGCGGCGGCTGCGCGGTGATGGTGCCAGGCATGCCGCCGGTGGCGGTGGGCACCAGGTTCAACTGGGCCAGGTTGGGCAGTTCATGGCGCAGGAGCGCGCCCTGCACCTGGGCATAGGTGGCGCCGTCCACGCCGACCAGCAGCACGCGCGGACCGCCGGCACCGGCTGGCGGCGGGGTCTTGATGGTGGTGTCGTTCGGTGCGGTTGTCGGCGCGGCGTCATCGCCGCCGCAGCCGGCCAGTGCTGCGGCCAGTGCGGCGATCACGGTGCCGGCCAGCACACGGCAGCGCGCCATCCCCGCCAGCTTGCCCGGCGCAAGGTTCCCTGCCATCTTTCATTCCCCTGTTCATCTGCGTTGTTGTGCGCCGGCGGCAGGTGCCGCGTGGCGGATTGCGTTTGCCGCAATGCGCTCGCAGAGTAAGAACCGGGGTTGTCACCGTGGTGACAGCGGGGCAAAGAATGCTGATGGGGCTATTCGGATTCTTGAGGTGAGGGTGGCGCCAGCGTCCTAAGAAGCCGTTTCAGAATGAAAAAGGGGACGCGTTCAAGCCAGGCGCGGCGCAGGCTAGGCGCGGGCCGCCGGCCTTGGTCATTCCAAGGTCAAGGCCCGTAACGACGCATGCGCCGCGCCTGGCTTGAACCCGAAGGGAAGGCTGCTGCCGGTACTGCTTTCTTCACCTGACAGAAGGGCGGGACAGTTCCGAGGAACCGTCCCGCAGGCGCGTTCAGACGCGCTCGAAGATACCTGCTGCGCCCATGCCCGTGCCAACGCACATGGTCACCATGCCGTACTTCAGGTTGTGGCGGCGCAGCGCGTGCACCACCGTGGCCGAACGGATCGCACCGGTGGCACCCAGCGGGTGGCCCAGCGCAATCGCGCCGCCCATGCGGTTGACCTTGGCCGGATCCAGTTGCAGGTCGCGCATCACTGCCAGCGACTGCGCGGCAAAGGCTTCGTTCAGTTCGATCCAGTCGAGCTGGTCCTGGGTCAGCCCCGCGGCCTTCAGCGCCGCCGGAATCGCTTCCTTGGGGCCGATGCCCATGATCTCGGGCGGCACGCCGCGCACCGCGAACGAGACGAAGCGCGCCAGCGGCACCAGGTTGAACTGCTTGAGGATCTTTTCCGAAACCAGGATCAGCGCGCCGGCGCCGTCGGAGGTCTGCGAGCTGTTGCCGGCGGTGACGCTGCCCTTGCTGGCAAACACCGGGCGCAGCTTGCCCAGGCCTTCCAGCGAGGTCTCCGGGCGCGGGCCTTCATCCAGCGAGATCGTGCGCGTCTTCACGTTCACCTGGCCGCTGGCGAGGTCGGGGAAGCGCTCAACGACCTCGATCGGCGTGATCTCGTCCTTGAACTCGCCGGCCTGCTGCGCGGTGATGGCCTTCTGGTGCGAGGCCAGCGAGAACGCATCCTGGTCCTCGCGGCTGACCTGCCATTGCTGCGCCACCTTCTCGGCAGTCAGGCCCATGCCATAGGCGATGCCCACGTTCTCGTCGCGGGTGAAGATCTCCGGCGACATCGATGGCGAGTTGCCCATCATCGGCACCATGCTCATCGATTCCACGCCGGCGGCGATCATCACGTCGGACTCGCCCACGCGGATGCGGTCGGCCGCCATCGCCACCGCGCTCACGCCCGAGGCACAGAAGCGGTTGACGGTAATGCCGCCCACGGTATTGGGCAGGCCCGACAGCAGCGCGCCGATGCGCGCCACGTTCAGGCCCTGCTGCGCTTCAGGAATCGCGCAGCCGACGATGGCGTCTTCGATCAGCTTCGGGTCCAGGTTCGGCACCTGCGCCACGGCAGCCTTCAGGATGGTGGCCAGCAGGTCGTCGGGACGCGTGTTCTTGAACGCGCCCTTCGGGGCCTTGCCGATCGGCGAGCGGGTGGCCGCAACGATATATGCGTCTTGCAATTGTTTCATGATGTCGGTTCCTCGCTTGCCCTGTTAGTTACGCACCGGCTTGCCGGTCTGCAGCATGCCCATGATGCGCTCCTGCGTCTTGCCGGTGCCGAGCAGATCGACAAAGGCCTTGCGCTCCAGCGCCAGCAGCCAGTCCTCGCTCACCAGCGAACCGGCCTCGACGTCGCCGCCGCACACGGCTTCTGCAATGCGCGAAGCGATCAGGAAATCGTGCGCCGAGATAAAGCCGCCGTCGCGCATATTGACCAGCGATGCCTTGATGGTGGCGATGCCGGAGCGGCCGGCCACCGGGACCAGCGTCGGCAGCGGCGCGCGGTAGCCGGCACTGGCCAGCGCGCGCACTTCGTTCCGCGCCACGTACAGCAGCTCATGCACGTTGAAGACGATCCTGTCGGACGGCTGCAGGTAGCCCATCTGGCGCGCTTCCAGCGCCGAGGCCGAGACCTTGGCCATGGCCGCGCTCTGGAAGCGGCTGGTCAGGAACTGCAGGTAGTTGGTACTTCCGGCGGCCTGTGCCGCGCGTGCGGCCGCCAGCGCGGCTTCCTTCAGGCCGCCGCCGGCCGGCACCAGGCCCACGCCCACTTCAACCAGGCCGATATACGTTTCCAGCGCAGCCACGCGCGCAGCCGAATGCAGCATCAGCTCGCAGCCGCCGCCCAGTGCAATGCCGGACGCCGCGGACACCACCGGCACCGAGGCGTACTTCACGCGCATCATGCCGTCCTGGAACTTCTTCACGAATGGCTCGATGCCCTTGGCGCCACCCATCATGAACGCGGGCATGGCCGCTTCAAGGTTGGCGCCGGCAGAGAACGGGCCACCCGGGGCGCCCAGCTGCAGCGAGGTCGGCTGCCACACCACCAGGCCCTTGTAACCGGCTTCGGCCAGGTCGATGGCGCGGGTCAGGCCGTCGATCACGTCCGGCCCGATGGTGTTCATCTTGCTCTTGAACGAAACCACCAGCACGTCGTCCTGGCCTTCGCTCACCCAGATGCGCACGGCGTCGTTCTCTTCGACGGTGCGGCCCGCCTTGCGCGGATCGGCCGCGGCAGTGCCCTTGATCGCGGCACGGAATGCCTGGCGCTGGTACACCGGCAGCGTGCTGCGCGCGACGAACGACTGCGCCGCCGGCGACCACGAACCAGCGGCGGCATGCACGCCCTGGTTCTCTGCCACCGGGCCCTCGAATACCCATGCCGGCAGCGGCGCGGCCGACAGCGCCTTGCCGGCTTCCACGTCTTCCTTCACCCACTCGGCCACCTGCTTCCAGCCGGCCGACTGCCAGTCTTCGAACGGACCCGAGTTCCAGCCGAAGCCCCAGCGGATCGCCAGGTCGATATCGGCGGCGGAACCGGCGATCTGCTCCAGGTACACAGCGATATAGTGGAACACGTCGCGGAACACTGCCCACAGGAACTGCGCCTGCGGGTTGGTCGACTCGCGCAGCAGCTTGATGCGCTCGGCCGCATCCTTCTTCAGCATGCGCACCACGATCTCGTCGGCCTTCTTGCCGGCATCGACATACTGGCCGGTCCTGGCGTCGAGCACCTTGATGGCCTTGCCTTCCTTCTTGTAGAAGCCCGCGCCGGTCTTCTGGCCCAGCGCGCCCGCATCGACCAGGCCCTTGAGCACGGCCGGGGTCTTGTACACCGGTGCGAACGGATCGTCGTGCAGGGTGTCCTGCATGGTCTTGATCACGTGCGCCATGGTGTCCAGGCCGACCACGTCCGCGGTGCGGAACGTGGCGGACTTGGCGCGGCCCAGCTTGGAGCCGGTCAGGTCATCGACCACGTCGAACGGGATGCCGAACTTCTCGGCTTCGGCAAACACGGCCAGGATCGAGAAGATGCCGACGCGGTTGGCGATGAAGTTGGGCGTGTCCTTGGCGCGCACCACGCCCTTGCCGAGCGTGGTGGTCAGGAAGGCTTCGAGCTGGTCCAGGATCTGCGGCTGCGTGGTCGCGGTCGGGATCAGCTCGACCAGGTGCATGTAGCGCGGCGGGTTGAAGAAGTGCACGCCGCAGAAGCGCGACTTCAGGTCCGCATCAAACCCGTCGGACAGCGCGGTGATCGACAGGCCCGAGGTGTTGGTCGCGAAGATCGCGTGCGAGGCCAGGTGCGACGCGACCTTCTGGTACAGGTCGTGCTTCCAGTCCATGCGCTCGGCGATCGCCTCGATCACCAGGTCGCATTCCTTGAGCAGCGCGATGTCGTCCTCGTAGTTGGCCGCCTGGATCAGGCCGGCCTCTTCCTTGATGCCCAGCGGCGCGGGCGAGAGCTTCTTCAGGTTCTCGATGGCGCGCAGCGCGATGCCGTTCTTGGGGCCTTCCCTGGCAGGCAGGTCGAACAGCACCACGGGCACGCGCGCATTGATCAGGTGGGCGGCAATCTGCGCCCCCATGACGCCGGCACCCAGCACGGCGACTTTCTTGACGATGAAATTGGACATGCTCGCTCCTGGATTAGTGAGCGTTGAGGTAAGAGTCAGGGCACGCTTCCAATGCTTGCGGTGTGCTCCCCTCTCTCATTTATGGAGAGGGGTTGGGGGAGAGGGCTGGAGCTTCCATGAGCGATTGCGCATAACGACCTCCCGCCCTCTCCCCCGGCCCCTCTCCCGCTAGCGGGAGAGGGGAGCAAACCAGCGGCAAAGGAAGCCGCCCCGGCAAATCAGAACAGGTCTGCGTCCAGCGCCATCAGCGTGGCCGAACCGGCGCGCGCCTTGCGGATCTCTGCGGCGGTTTCCGGCAGCAGCCTGGCAAAGTAGAAGCGTGCCGTGGCCAGCTTGGCGGTGCAGAACTTGTCGCCGCTCGCTTCCTTCTCCAGCGCGATCTTGGCCATGCGGGCCCAGAAGTACGAGAACACCAGGTGGCCCACCACGCGCAGGTACGGCACCGCGGCGGCGCCCACCTCGTCGGCATTGCCCATCGCCTTCATGCCGATTTCCATGGTCAGCTTCTGCACCTTGTCGCCAATGTCGGCCAGCGGGTTGATGAACTCCTGCATGGCTTCGTTGGTGCCTTCGGCTTCAACGAAGCCATGCACGATCTTGCCGAAGGCCTTCATCCGGGCGCCCATGTCGCCCAGGATCTTGCGGCCCAGCAGGTCCAGTGCCTGGATGGTGTTGGTGCCTTCGTAGATCATGTTGATGCGCGCATCGCGCACATACTGCTCCATGCCCCACTCGGCGATGTAGCCGTGGCCGCCGAACACCTGCATGCCCTCGTTGGTGGACGTGAAAGCGTTGTCGGTCAGGAAGGCCTTGATCACCGGCGTGAGCAGCGCGACCAGGTCGCCGGCCTGCTTGCGCACGGCTTCGTCAGGATGCGACAGCTCGCGGTCGATCTGCAGCGCGGTCCAGTAGCTGAAGGCGCGGCCGCCTTCGACATAGGCCTTCTGCGTCAGCAGCATGCGGCGCACGTCCGGATGCACGATGATCGGGTCGGCGGGCTTGTCCGGCGCCTTCGGGCCGGTCAGCGCGCGCATCTGCAGGCGGTCCTTGGCGTAGGCCAGCGAGTTCTGGTACGCAACTTCGGTCAGGCCCAGGCCCTGCGCGCCCACGCCCAGGCGGGCGGCGTTCATCATCACGAACATGGCGTTCAGGCCCTTGTTGGGCTCGCCCACCATCCAGCCGCGCGCGCCATCCAGGTTCATTACGCAGGTGGCGTTGCCGTGGATGCCCATCTTGTGCTCGATCGAGCCGCACTTGATGCCGTTGCGTTCGCCCGGGTTGCCGTTGGCATCGGGGATGAACTTGGGCACCACGAACAGCGAGATGCCCTTGGTGCCGCCCGGCGCGTCCGGCAGGCGCGCCAGCACCAGGTGGATGATGTTCTCGGCCATGTCGTGCTCGCCGGCCGAGATGAAGATCTTGGTGCCCGAGATCAGGTACGAACCGTCAGCCTGCGGCTCTGCCCTGGAACGCAGGATGCCGAGGTCGGTGCCGCAGTGCGGCTCGGTCAGGCACATGGTGCCGGTCCACACGCCGGAGACCAGCTTGGGCAGGTAGGTCTGCTGCAGTTCGGGCGTGCCGTGCGCGTGAAGCGCTTCGTACGCGCCGTGCGACAGGCCCGGGTACATGGTCCAGGCCTGGCCGGCCGAGTTCAGCATCTCGTAGACCACATTGTTGATCACGATCGGCAAGCCCTGGCCGCCGAATTCGGGATCGCACGCCAGCGCCGGCCACCCGGCTTCGACGTACTGCTGGTAGGCTTCCTTGAAGCCGGTGGGGGCCTTCACCACGCCGTCGCCGACGTAGGTGCAGCCTTCGCGGTCGCCCACCTGGTTGAGCGGGAACACGACGTCCGAGCAGAACTTGCCGGCTTCCTCGATGACCTGGTTGATGGTGTCCGCGTCGATGTCCGCGTGCGGCGGCATCGCCTTGAGTTCGGCTTCGGCGCCGAGCAGTTCATGGAGCACGAACTGCATGTCGCGCAACGGTGCGGTGTACTGGCCCATCTGAGACTCCTTGGAGTTATGCGATGCCGCCACGCCGCCCGTCCCGCTTGCGCGATACGGTCCGACCGGGGCGGCCTCAGGTACGGTAAGACTGAATCAGCTTGTTGAGCGCGACCATGGCAAGCTCGGCACTGTCAGGCAGGCGCAGGAAACGGGCGTCATGATGCAAGCCTAGTTCAAGGCTGTACATCTCGAACAGCATCAGGCGCGGATCGCAGTCCGCGCGCAGATGCCCTTCCTCCCGCGCCTGGTTGATGGCGCGCGTGAGCGCTGCCCGCCAGATGGTGACGCTCTTGACCAGCTCGTCACGCACCAGGCTGCCGGCACGGTCGTCGTACTCCACGGCGCCGCTGATGTAGATGCATCCAGTCGTCACTTCCTGGATGCGCTTCTCCATCCAGCGCCGCACCATCGACCATAGCCGGGGCAGGCCGCGCGGCTCCTGCAGCGAGGGATAGAAAACCTCCTGCTCGAACCGGCGGTGATACTCCCGCACCACTTCCACCTGCAGGTCTTCCCGCGAACCGAAATGCGCGAAGACACCGCTCTTGCTCATCTGCATGCGTTCCGCGAGCAGGCCGATGGTCAGACCTTCAAGCCCGTCGCGGGACGACAATTCCAGTGCGGCATCCAGAATTGCCACGCGCGTCATTTCACCCTTGCGCATTGGCGCGGGGGAGGCGGCGGCGGATTCGAGACGGGCTGACTGGTGTCGCATGTTTTTTCTCCGTTCTGCGGGGCCCTGCTGCGGCCCCGCGTATGACCCTGACGTTGCATTCTTTGCTTGCGGCCGACCGGCGGAATTGCCGGTGCATACCGCGAATGCACGCAGTCTAAGCCAAAAAAGAACGGTCGTTCAGATTATTCTGGCGCAGCAGCCGACCATCAAGCTTTTAATTAGACCGCTGTTTCTAAACGGACTGCAATGCAGCATGTCCTTCATGTCGGTCATGGCTTGCGCGGCAACCGTTTGCTGCCAGCGCCCTGCCGCATGGCAGCAAACGCACAGCGCGCTCGCCGCTACTGTTCAGTAGCGCCCTGTGACACCAGCAATGATGACACCCAGGCGCAGCAGCATATAGGCCGCCCAGTTGGCCAGCCGGTGCAGCGGCGAGCGGCGAGCATGCACCTCCGGCATCACGCGCACGCTGCGATGCGCAATGGCGTATTCCAGTGCGGTACGCAGTTCAGCGGCGAAGGCCGCATCATAAACGGCGACGTTGGCTTCGCGCGCAAGCAGCAGGCTGAACGGGTCCATATTGCTCGACCCGACTGTGGCCCAGGCCTCGTCCACCACACCCACCTTGGCGTGCAGGAAGCTCTCGGCATACTCGTAGATCTCGACGCCGGCCTCCAGCAGCGAGGCGTACAGCGCATGGGTGGCGTAGTGCTGCAGCCGGTATTCGACCCGGCCCTGCAGCAGCAGCCGCACACGCACGCCGCGCGCGCGGCAGGCCAGCAGCGCGCGCCGCATCTTGTGCCCAGGCAGGAAGTAGGCGTTGGCAAGGATCACGTCGTGGCGCGCGGCACCCAGCGCGCGCAGGTATTCGCGCTCGATGGTGCGGCGGTTGCGCAGGTTGTCGCGCAGCAGCAGCGCGGCGCGTACGCCGCCCGCGGCTTCCGGGCGCGGCGGCAGGTCGGTGACCAGCGGGTAGTCGGCCACCGCGGCGGCGCGTTCGGTGCCGTGCATATCGCGCAGCGACAACCGCCACCAGAGCCGCTCGGCGGACAGCGCAATGCCGTCCACCAGCGGGCCGCTGACCTGCACCGCGAAGTCATAGCGCGGCCCCAGGTTGGCACCATCGAACGGGCCGTGGTTGTGGTCGTCGATGATATTGATGCCGCCGACGAAGGCCACGCGCCGGTCGATCACCGCCAGCTTGCGGTGCAGCCGGCGCAGGTGGCGCCGCGCCAGCCGGAAGCCGCGCAGCATGCGGAAGACGCGCAGTTGCACGCCGCCGGCGCGCAGCCGCGCGGCCAGCTCGACGGGCATGTCGCCGGCGCCGAATCCGTCCACCGTCACGCGCACCACCACGCCGCGCGCGGCGGCGCGGATCAGCGCGTCGCTGACTGCGCGGCCGATCTTGTCATCGGCATAGATGTAGGTTTCCAGCATCACCTGGAACGCGGCCTGGTCGATGGCGGCGATCAGCGCGGGGAAGAAGTCCTGGCCGCCGTGCAGCAGCCGCACCGCATTGCCGGTGGTGGGCTTGCCGCGGCGCCAGGTCCAGCGCAGCATGCGGCGGCGCGGCGCGTGGTCGTCGGCCGCGGCCGGGCCGTGCGCGCGGGCGTCGGCGTGCGCGGCCTGGCCTGCCGCGCGGTCCGCCGGGACCTCGGCGCCGTCGGCATGAGCGGAGTGGGATATCCGTGACATGCCGTGATTATCGGACAGATTGCCTGGCGCAAGGCGCCGCGCGCACATTGGTGGGCGCATCTCTGCTATCGTCGATGCTGATGCTTGCCTGCGCAGCCTGCGACAGGCAATCGACTACTGACGCCCCCACGGAACCCATTGTGAAGGTATTCGGCATTACCGGGTCGTCCGGCAGCGGCAAGACCACGCTGCTGGACCAGCTCATCCCCTGTTTCGTCGCCGCCGGCCTGCGCGTGGCCGGCGTCAAGCACACCCACCACGGCTTTGACCCCGACACGCCCGGCAAGGACTCGTGGCGCATGCGCGAGGCCGGCTGCGCCAATGTCGTGCTGGTCGGTGCGCGCCACCTGACGCTGATGCGCCACTATCCGGAGGCGGTGCCCTCGCCTGAGCTGGACGACGCGCTCGCCGTGCTGCCGCCCGGCACCGACCTGGTGCTGGTGGAGGGCTACAAGCGCAGTGATTTTCCCAAGCTGGAGGTATATCGCCCGGCACTGGGGCGCGCGCCGCTGTGGGACGAGGTGCCGGGCGTGGTGGCGGTGGCAAGCGACGACCCTGCCGCAGTGGCCGCCATGACCGCGCTGCCGGTGCTGGACCTGAACGACCCGCAGGCGGTATTCGCTTTCATCCGCGACTATGCGGCCAGCGTGCGCTGAATTCAGGCGGCCTTGCCGGCGGGCTCCGCGCGCATGGCCAATTCGCCCTGCGGATGTCCCAGTTCCGCCACCAGCGGCACGTGATCCGAGCGCTGCGCCCAGTCGCGGCCGGTCAGCGCATGCGCGCGCTCGATCTCATAGCCGCGCACATAGATGCGGTCGAGCTGCCACCACGGCATATGGCTGGGGAAGGTATGCAGACGCGCACCACGCGCGTGCGAGGCCTCGACCGCGCCCAGCGTATTGCAGATCTGCGCATCGAGCCGGTGGTTCCAGTCGTTGAAGTCGCCGGCGATCACCAGCGGCATGCCGGCCGGGACCACGTTGCGCACGCGCTCCACCAGGGCCTCGGCCTGGCGCGCGCGGCTGCGCGCGAACAGGCCGAAATGCACGCAGATCAGGTGGGTTTCCACCCCGTGCACATCCGCCACCGCATGCAGCAGCCCACGCTGTTCGAAGCGGTGGTCGGATATATCCAGGTTTTCGGACATCAGGATCGGGTGGCGCGACAGGATCGCGTTGCCGTGATGGCCGTAGTCATAGACCGCGTTGCGTCCGTAGACCGAGTGCGGATAGGCGTCAGTGGCCAGGTAGTTGAGCTGCGTATGCTCCGGATCGAACAGCGCCGCAGCCACCAGCCGGTCGTTGCGGTCCTGCACTTCCTGCAGGAAGACGATGTCCGCATCCATCGCATGCAGGCCGGCGCGCACGTTCTGGATGCGCGGGCGCCGCGAGATGCCGGTCACTCCCTTGTGGATGTTGTAGGTGACCACGCGCAGCTTCATGGCTGCGCTCCGTACACCGCCTGGCGCTCGCCGGCGCCGGGGCCGGCCGCGCGCCAGGCCAGCTGGCGGATGGCCTCGGCATTGCTGCTGGAAAAGCACTGCTGCGCTGCCTGCTCCCACGGCAGCCACTTGTATTGCAGGTGTTCGCGTGGCGCCAGCATCACTGGCAGCGCCTCCGACACGCGCAGCCCGAACCAGTGCTCGGTATTGCGCGTGACGCCTTCGGCGTAGCGGTGGCGCCACTGCGGGTAGATCTCGTACTGGATGGTGTGGCCCCAGTCGGCCAGCTGGTGCTCGCCGGCGATGATGCCGGTTTCCTCGGCCACTTCACGCGCGGCGGTCAGGGCCAGGGGTTCGTCCAGGGTGTCGAGGCTGCCGGTCACGGACTGCCAGAACCCCGGGCGATCGGCGCGTTCCAGCAGCAAGACTTGAAGATCTGGCGTGTACATCACCACCAGCACGGATTCCGGGATCTTGTAGGACATGGGTCTGGGCGAAAGGACAAACCCAAGGATAGCGCAGCCGCGCCACGTTGCCACGCGAAAGCGTCGCGGCGCCCGCCCGAGGCGACCGTCGGCGGTCTTCAGGCGGCGCTGCGCGCGCCATGCGTGGCATGGGGTGCCAGGTACGGCTCGTCGGCGGCGGTGCGCTGCCAGGTGTCGAACACCTGGGGCGAATCGCCATGGCCCCACGCGGCACGCAGCTGGTCCATCAGCGGCGCCAGCGCCTGGCGGTAGCGCTTGGACGCGCCATGTGCGTGCGTGGCCAGGGCGTCGGCGCGGTGCCGGACCTCGCCCTGCAGCCTTGTGCGCTCCAGCGCAATTTCCTTCTCGCGCTGCCCCAGCGCGTTGTACTTCTGGATCAGGAAGCGCTGGTAGTCGCCGCCATCCATGCCCTGCGCCGCCTGCGCGTTGACCTGCTCGAAACGCAGCACGATGCTGCCGGTTTCCTGCTCGATATGGGCAACTTCGGCGTCCAGGGCCTGCAGCGCCTCCTGCACGCGCTGGGCATCGCGGCGCAACGCCTGCACCTGCGCGGCCTCGTCCTCGAACACGCGCTGCGCATCCAGGTAGGCCTGCACCACCGGCTGCGGCGCCACCACCAGCAGCGGGTCGGCGCCGTCGGCGCGCTGGCCGGCCAGCAAGGCGTCGTCGGCCAGGCGCAAGTTGCCGAGCTCGTCCAGCCAGCGCCCGCGCGTCATGACCACGCCGACGGTATCCAGCGCCAGCCGGCGCAACGCTTCGGCGCGCTGCATTTCCACCGGCTCAGCCGCGGCGGCGGGCGCGGCCGACTGCACCGCATGGGCGATGTCGGGCACGCAGGCCGCCACGGTGGTGGCCACCGATTCAGACATGGCCTGCGCCGAGCGGCGCACGGCTCGGCGCAGCTCGAAGCGCGCCAGCAGCATCATCAGCAGCCCGGCCACCAGCCAGGTCAGGATGGTTTGGTCATGGGCCAGCAGGAACTGGCGGATCAGGTCGATATCCAGGGTCACGAATTTCCTCCCGAGTGCCGGAAGCCTTCATTGCGAGGCCCCTCGGCAAATTACGTGTCAAAGAGAGCAGACCCCGCGGCAGCGCCCTTCGTTCCGACCAGTAACAAATCGAAACCAATGCGCCGTGCGCCTCACAGCGCAGACAGGCGACCCGACGTTGCGCAAAAAGCAAAAAAGCCGCGCAATGGCGCGGCTTCCTTGCGGGCTTCAGGCAACTCAGGCCGTCGGCTTGGGCTCGGCGGCGCGCAGTCGGATATGCAGCTCGCGCAGCTGCTTTTCATCGACCGAGCTCGGGGCCTGGGTCAGCAGGTCCTGGGCGCGCTGGGTCTTCGGGAAGGCGATCACGTCGCGGATCGAGTCGGCGCCTGCCATCATCGTGACGATGCGGTCCAGGCCGAAGGCCAGGCCGCCGTGCGGAGGCGCGCCGTACTGCAGCGCGTCCAGCAGGTAGCCGAACTTGGCACGGGCTTCCTCGTCGTTGATGTTGAGCGCGCGGAACACCTTGCTCTGGATGTCCGAACGGAAGATCCGCACCGAGCCGCCGCCCATTTCCCAGCCGTTCAGCACCATGTCGTAGGCCTTGGCCAGGCACTTGCCCGGGTCGGTCTCCAGGTATTCCAGGTGCTCGTCCTTGGGGCTGGTGAACGGGTGGTGCATGGCCACCCAGCGCGCGTCTTCCTCGTCGTACTCGAACATCGGGAAGTCGACCACCCACAGCGGCTTCCAGGTGTCTTCGAACAGGCCGTTGGCCTTGCCGAAGTCAGAGTGGCCGACCTTCAGGCGCAGCGCGCCGATCGAGTCGTTGACCACCTTGGCCTTGTCCGCGCCGAAGAAGATGATGTCGCCGTCCTGGGCACCGGTGCGCTTCAGGATCTCGGCAATGGCGGCGTCGTGCAGGTTCTTGACGACCGGCGACTGCAGGCCGTCGCGGCCCTTGGCCACTTCGTTGACCTTGATCCAGGCCAGGCCCTTGGCGCCGTAGATGCCGACGAACTGGGTGTAGGCGTCGATCTCGCCGCGCGAGATCGCACCGCCGCCCGGCACGCGCAGGCCGACCACGCGGCCGTTGTCGCTGTTGGCGGGTCCAGAGAACACCTTGAAGTCGACGTCCTTCATCACCTCGGTCAGCTCGGTGAATTCCAGCTTGACGCGCAGGTCAGGCTTGTCCGAGCCGAAGCGGGCCATGGCCTCGCGGAACTCCATCACCGGGAACCTGGCGTCCAGGTCGACGTCGATGGCGTTCTTGAACACCGTGCGCATCATGTCCTCGAACAGGTCGCGGATCTCCTGCTCGGTCAGGAACGAGGTCTCGCAGTCGATCTGCGTAAATTCCGGCTGGCGGTCGGCGCGCAGGTCTTCGTCGCGGAAGCACTTGGTGATCTGGTAGTAGCGGTCGAAGCCCGACACCATCAGCATCTGCTTGAAGATCTGCGGCGATTGCGGCAGCGCGAAGAAGTGGCCCGGATTCACCCGCGACGGCACCAGGTAGTCGCGCGCGCCTTCGGGCGTGCTCTTGCCCAGCATCGGGGTCTCGATGTCGATAAAGCCCTGCGCGTCGAGGAACTTGCGCACTTCCATCGCCACCTTGTAGCGCAGGCGCAGGTTGTACTGCATCTGCGGGCGGCGCAGGTCCAGCACGCGGTGCGTCAGGCGCGTGGTTTCCGACAGGTTGTCGTCGTCGAGCTGGAACGGGGGCGTGACCGACGGGTTCAGCACGGTCAGCTCATGGCACAGCACCTCGATCTTGCCCGAGGTCAGGTTGGCGTTCTCGGTGCCGGCCGGGCGCGCACGGACCTTGCCGGTGACGCGGATGCAGAACTCATTGCGGATCTCTTCGGCGGCCTTGAACATCTCGGGGCGGTCCGGGTCGCACACCACCTGCACCAGGCCTTCGCGGTCGCGCAGGTCGATGAAGATCACGCCGCCATGGTCGCGGCGGCGCTGGACCCAGCCGGTCAGGGCCACTTCCTGGCCCGAGAATTGTTCGGTCACCAGACCGCAGTAGTGAGTACGCATGGAGGACATTAAGAGATTCCCGGTAAAACGCGGCCGCCCGATCGCATCGGGCGGCCCGTGATCAGATTGGATGCTTAAGGATCGGTCGTCTCGACCGTTTCCTCGTTGCTGGCCCTGCCGGCCGGATTGGCTGGACTGGCCGGGGCTGCCGGCCGGGGCGCGCTGCTGTTCTTGCGCGGCAATTCCGCCGGTGCCACCACGCCCATCGAGACGATGTACTTGAGCGCGGCGTCGACGGTCATGTCGAGTTCGATGGTGTCGGCCTTGGGCATCATCAGGAAGAAGCCCGAGGTCGGATTCGGCGTGGTCGGCACGTAGACGCTGACGTATTCGCCCTGCAGGTGGTTCTGGACGTCGCCGCCAGGGCGCCCGGTCAGGAAGGCGATGGTCCACGAGCCCTCGCGCGGGTACTGCACCAGCAGCGCCTTGCGGAAGGCATTGCCCGAGGACGACAGCAGCGTGTCCGAGACCTGCTTGACGCTGGTATAGATCGGGCCCACCACCGGGATATGGCCCAGCAGCGCTTCCCACCAGCGCACCAGCCGCTGGCCGATGAAGTTATGCGCCAGCAGGCCGACCAGCAGGATGACCAGCAGCGTCAGGATGGCGCCCAGGCCGGTCACGCGCTTGCCGAACATCAGCCGGTCCGGGCGCCAGGCCTCGGGCAGCAGCGCCAGGCTCTGGTCCATCGTGCCGATGATCAGGCTGAGCACCCACAGCGTGATGCCCAGCGGCACCAGCACCAGCAGCCCGGTCAGGAACCAGGTTTTCAGGGCGGAAGTCTTCTTGGCAACCACGGGCGGGTCCGGCTCAATGGCAGGCGCAGGCGCTGCCGCAGCCGCCGGCTGCCGCGGGGGTAGCCGAAGCGGAGGAGGCAGGACTGGCCGACGATTCAGCCGCCGCCGGGGCGCTGGCCGCCGCTGCAGCGGCGCCACCCGCGGCGCCGGTCGCTGCCGGCGCGCTGGTGCCGCCGCGGAAGTCGGTCACATACCAGCCCGAGCCCTTGAGCTGGAAACCAGCAGCGGTCAGCTGTTTCTTGAACGCGCCGGCGACGCCGCACGACGGGCAGTCCGTCAGCGGGGCATCGCTCATTTTCTGCAGCACATCGCGCCCGTGGCCGCAGGCGTCGCAACGGTAGGCATAGATCGGCATGGTGTTATTTCGCGAGAAAACTTCGGAATCGGTACAAAGGCGGACATCGCCGCGGGCCATAGCGGCTGCGGGAGATCCCCGCGCGACGATGCAAAGCCTTGAATTATAAACCGTTCCGAGGCTGCCTGATCGCCGGAAATGAGGGGGTGGCAGACCGGGGACCGTCAGGCGATGTGCACTTCCTTGACCGGCGCGTGATCTGCAATCCACTGCGGCAGCAGTGAACCCATCACCATGCCGCTGACCGAGAACAGCAGGCCGACCATTTGCGGCGGCACCACAGCATCGGCCAAGGCCACCTCGCAGGTCAGCCAGGAAGACAGGCCCAGCAGGATCGCCGCCAGCCCGCCCTGGCGGGTGGCGTGCTTCCAGAACATGCCGAAGGACAATGGCACGAAGGACGAGACCAAAGTGACCTTGTAGGCATTCTCAACCATATGAAAGATCGACAGGTGCGAGTTGAGCGCGAACAGCGTCACCACCGCGGTGAACACCAGCACCACGGTCTGCATCACGCGCAGGAACTGCCGGTCGTCCAGGTGGCGGAAGTACGGGCGCAGGATGTTCTCGGCAAAAGTCACCGACGGCGCCAGCAGCGTGGCCGAGGCGCAGCTCTTGATGGCCGACAGCAGCGCGCCGAAGAACATCACCTGGGCGAACATGGGCGCGTGCTGCAGGATCAGCTGCGGCAGGATCAGCTGCGAATCGGTGTCGATGTACTTGGCCACCATGCCGGGGTCGATCAGCGTGGCCGAGTACGCCAGGAACATCGGGATAAAGGCAAAGCAGAAGTACAGCGCGCCGCCCAGCACCGAGGCGCGCCCGGCGATCTGCTCGGTGCGCGACGAGGTCACGCGCTGGAACACATCCTGCTGCGGGATCGAGCCCAGCATCATGGTGAACAGCGCCGCCGCAAAGCCGATGATCTGGATAAGATCCAGCGACGGCAGGAACTCGAACTTGCCGGCCGCGGCCGCGTGCGACACCACGGCCGTGACGCCGCCGGCCTGGCCGCTGACCTCGTAGCCGATATAGAGCATGCCGATCACGATGATGATCATCTGGATGAAGTCGGTGATGGCCACCGACCACATGCCGCCGAACAGCGTATAGACCAGCACGCTGGCCGCGCCGATCATCATGCCGGCCTCCTGCGTCAGCGCGCCGTCCGAGACGGTATAGAACACCAGCCCAAGCGCCTTGATCTGCGCCGCCACCCAGCCCAGGTAGGACACCACGATGCACAGCGTGGTCAGCACCTCGGCCAGCCGGCCATAGCGGTTGTGGTAGTAGTCGCCGATGGTCAGCAGGTTCATCCGGTACAGCGGCCGGGCGAAGAACAGGCCCACCAGGATCAGGCACAGCGACGAGCCGAAGGGGTCGGAGACCACGCCCGACAGGCCTTCCTTGAGAAATACGGCGGGGATGCCCAGCACCGTCTCGGAGCCGAACCAGGTGGCGAAGACGGTGGCGGTGACGATATGGAACGGCAGGCTGCGCCCGGCGACGGCGAAATCGGTGGTGTTGCGAACGCGCAGCGCCGCCCACAGGCCGATGCCGACCGAGATTACCCAGTAGATGATGACGAACCAGATCAGCATGCCGCTGCCCTATGCAGAAAGTGCCCTTGTGGCGAGAAACCGAATGCCGGGCGGCGCATGGGTGCACGTTTCTTGCGCGCATCTGCCCGGAGTCCAATTCATCGGTCGGGGCCGCATATCGAGCTGCCTGGAGTTCTCGCGCAGGGCGGAAAACGCGGCCGGGGCTGCGGTCGTAGCCGAATCAAAACGCGGATTATAGCGACGCAGACCAGTGTGGGCGAAAAAAATTCCCAGCCGGCGCAAATGCGCCACGCTGAGCATCGCCTGCGCCACAAGGGCTGGCCGGCGACTGGTTCAGCCGGACCGGCGGCGCCAGACCTGCCAGCGCTCCTGCCCCTGGAACACCGGCAGCGGCGCGGCCGAGGGCCGGTCCTCAAGTCGCTCGAAGGCCGGTGCCAGCAGCGCATCCAGCTCCTCGGCCGGCATCGCGAACGGCGGCCCGCCGCGGTTTTCGCCCAGGTAGAAGTAGCCGGCCAGCAGGCCGCCCGGCGGCAGCAGTTGCGCGACCCGGGCGGCATAGTCAGCCCGCATCGCCGGCGGCAGCGCGCACAGGAAGGCCCGTTCGTAGATCAGCTCGCACGCCGGCTGCGGCGTGAAGGCGAAGAAATCGCCCTGCTGCACCACTGCCCCCGCCGGCCCCAGCGTCCGCCGCGCCGACGCGACCGCCTGTGGCGAGAAGTCAATTGCCGTCACCGGCCAGCCACGCCCGAACAGCCACGCGGCCTCCCAGCCGTTGCCACAGCCTGGCACCAGGGTCGGGCATGGCGCGCGGCCTTCAATGAACTGCCGGAATTCATCGGGCACGCCGCCCTGGTCCCAGGGCGTGAAGCCCTGTTCGAAACGCTCGTCCCAGAACGCCGGGTCGGCGGCATTGCGGGTGGAGAAGGTCGGCGGCGCAGGCTTGGCGGGGTCGCTCATGGTCACCTCAATCTAATATGGATCAGCCAGGGGTGCGCTACCAGTAGCCCGCCCAGCCCAGCACATGCGTCAGCACGATGCCGGCGACAAAGCCGCCCAGCAACAGCAGCCCGGTGCCGAGCAACCGGTTGGTGCGGCGCTGCTCCACCACCAGCATCGCCAGCAGCTTGTCCTGCTCGCCGTTGCTGGTCAGCGCGCGCCGCTCCAGGAACTGGTGCGCCAGGCGCGGGAAGTCGGGCAGCATCTTGGCCCACAGCGGCGCCTCCACCTTGACGCGCTCCCAGGCGCCCTTCCAGCCCACCTGCTCGTGCATCCAGCGCTCCAGGAACGGCTTGGCGGTCTTCCACAGGTCCAGGTCGGGGTCGAGCTGGCGGCCCAGGCCTTCGATATTGAGCAGCGTCTTCTGCAGCAGCACCAGCTGCGGCTGGATCTCGACATTAAAGCGGCGCGAGGTCTGGAACAGGCGCATCAGCACCATGCCCAGCGAGATTTCCTTCAGCGGCTTGTCGAAGTACGGCTCGCAGCAGGCGCGCACCGCGCTTTCAAGCTCTTCGATGCGGGTATCGGGCGGCACCCAGCCGGACTCCACGTGCAGCAGCGCCACGCGGTGGTAGTCGCGCCGGAAGAAGGCAATGAAGTTCTGCACCAGGTAGTTCTTGTCGAATTCGGACAGCGCGCCGACGATGCCGAAGTCCAGCGCGATATAGCGGCCGAAGGTTTCGGGCTGCACCGACACCAGGATATTGCCGGGGTGCATGTCGGCATGGAAGAAGCCGTCGCGGAACACCTGGGTGAAGAAGATCTCGACGCCCTCCTCCGCCAGCAGGTGCATGTCCACGCCCGCGGCCTTCAGCGATTCGGTGCGCGAGATCGGGATGCCGTGCATGCGCTCCATCACGAACACGGTGCTGCTGCACCAGTCCCAGAACACCTCGGGCACCAGCAGCAGGCTGGTATCGGCAAAGTTGCGGCGCAGCTGGCTGGCATTGGCCGCCTCGATCATCAGGTCGAGTTCGTCGTGCAGGTATTTGTCGAACTCGGCCACCACCTCGCGCGGCTTCAGGCGCTTGCCGTCCGCCCAGAAGCGTTCCAGCCAGGTGGCCATGTCGCGCATCAGCGCCAGGTCGCTGTCAATCACCGGCAGCATGCCCGGGCGCAGCACCTTCACCGCGACCTCGCGGCCGTGGCAGGGGCCGCCCTTGAGCGTGGCGAAGTGCACCTGCGCGATCGAGGCGCTGGCCACCGGCTGGTGCTCGAAGGTCTCGAACAGCTGGTCCAGTGGCCGCCCCAGCGCGCGCTCGATGATCTTCACCGCCACCACCGAATCGAACGGCGGCACCTGGTCCTGCAGCTTGGCCAGTTCGTCGGCAATGTCCGCCGGCATCAGGTCGCGCCGGGTCGACAGCACCTGGCCGAACTTGACGAAGATCGGGCCCAGCCGCGTCAGCGCCAGCCGCAGGCGCTCGCCGCGCGGCATGTCGAGCTTGCGCCCGATGGTGATGACGCGCACCAGGAAGCGGATCTTGCGGCTGCTGAAGCCCGAGAGCACCAGCTCGTCCAGGCCGTAATAGAGGATGACGAAGAGAATCTTGCCAAGGCGCAGGAGGCGGGTCATTCGGGAATCTTCACAGGGCCGGGCAGGCAGTCACGTTAGTGGTGGATGGGATCGGGGCGCGGCCGGCTCAGCGGTGCGGCGACGGCAGCTGGCCGGACGGGCCGGATGCCGGCGGCGGGCCGACGCGCTCCAGCCGCTCCAGCCGTTTTTCGAGCCGGGCCAGGCTGTCGCGCAGCCGGCCCACGTCGGCGCCGAAAGCATCGAGCGCGGCGTGGCGCACCAGGGTCGGGTGTTCGTCCAGCAGGTAGTCGGTGACGTTGTCGACCAGGGCGCGGCCAACGCGCGTGGCCTGCTCATGCACCTGGCGCGCGCCATCGACCACGCGCTGCGCCACGCTGTCGCTCACCGGCCCGCCCAGGATGCCGCGCAGCGCGCGCGACAGGTCTTCGGCGGCGTCCCAGCGCAGGTTGCGCGCCAGCGTCGACACGGTGTTGGCCAGTTCGGCGTCGCCCTCGATGCGTACATGGCGCATGGCGGCGGCCTGGCCGCCTTCGGCCACGTCGGCGGCCACCAGCGGCCACTGCTGCACCGGCACGCGCAGCGTCACCGCGGGCGCCTCGGCCTCGGGCGCCAGTTCGGTGCAGCCGTGCTCTGTCACCTTCAGCGACAGCACGAAGGCGGCGGCATCGAAGCGGATCACGCGCCCGGCAAACGGGCTGAGTTGGTTGCGGGCCCACGGCTCCTGCTCAAGCAGGTGGTTCAGCGCCGAGATGGCGGGCATGGCCAGGGCGGAAGGCAGAGTATTCATGACAGCGCGGTTGGCGGGCAGGCAGCGACGCCGCACATCGGGCGTCCCAAACAAAAAAGGCCCACGCTTTCACGTGGGCCTCCATTCTAAGCTACTCCCCCCGGCGCATCACCGCCGCGGGGTGCGGCATCAGGACTCTTGCTGGATGCCGGCCAGCAGCCAGCCGCCCGTGCCGCTGGCAGGCTTGGCCAGATTCCAGACCTCGCCGAACGGCTGGGCCGCCTCGCCGGCCTTCTCGCGGATCATGCCGGAGAAGCGCACGCTGGCGATATGCTGGGCCGCGGCCGACTCGATGCCGAGCAGCTGGGCTTCCAGCGTGACCACGTCGGTCTTGTTGACCTCGGCGCCCCGCTCGGACAGGTCCATCTTGATCTCGGCGAACATCTCCGGCGTGGTGAACTCGCGGATGTCGTCCAGGTTGCCGGCATCCCACGCGGCCTGCAGGCGCACGAAGTGGACCTTGGCGTTGCGCAGGAAGGCTTCGGTATCGAAGTCAGCCGGCACACCCCACGGCTGCTGGGCCACGGCATCGGCCGCGACCGGGGCGGCCGATGCTGCCGGCAGTACCGTGTTGGCGGCCGGGCCCGCCGGGCTACCCGAAGGCACAGGCGTCGGCTCCCCGCGGAACATGGGCTCGGCGTTGCGGCCCAGGTTCGGCGCGTTGCCGGCGCCGGCGTAGGCCGGCTGCTGGGTGCGCTTGCTGCCGCCACGGAACTTGCGGATCAGCCAGATCGCGGCGAACGCCACCAGCGCGATCAGGATCAGGTTGGACAGGAAGCCCAGCGCCGCGCCGCCCAGGCCGAAGTGCGACAGCAGCCAGCCGATACCCAGGCCGGCGGCGATGCCGCCCAGGATGCCGCCCCAGTTGCGCTTGGGGGCTGCCGCGGCAGCCGCGCCGGCGGCGCCAGCCGTGGCCGGGGCGGCCTGATTAGGCTGCTGGGCCGGTTGCTGGGTCGGCGAAGTGGGCTGCGGCGCCTGCTGGCGCTGCGTGACCGATTCGGACTGCTTGCCGATGCTGCGCGAACCGCCGATGCGCTTGGCATTGGCATCGAACACCATCCCGAAGGCAATCGCGGTAATCAGCGACCCAACCAGGAACTTTCCACGAAATGACGACATATTCTGCTATCCCCTGTCAGTTTCACCCGATATGCGGGCGAGGCATGGCGATTTCAAGTCTTCTTAATACTTGCGCCCGACGTGGAGCGCCACCACTCCGGCCGTCAGATTGAAGTATTCGACATTTTCCAGGCCCGCATGTTCCATCAAGCGTACAAGTGAAGCCTGGTCTGGATGCATTCTGATCGATTCCGCGAGATAGCGATAGCTCGGGGCATCCCCTGCCACGCGCTCGCCCAGCCATGGCAGCACCTTGAAAGAATAGACGTCGTAGGCCTTTTCCAGGGGTTTCCACACCTTGGAGAATTCCAGCACCATGACCTTGCCGCCCGGCTTGACCACCCGGCGCATCTCGGCCAGCGCGGCGTCCTTGTGCGTCATGTTGCGCAGGCCGAAGGCCACGGTCACCAGGTCGAAGTGGTTGTCCGGGAACGGGATGCGCTCGGCGTCGCACAGGCACACCGGGGTGACAATCCCCTTGTTCAGCAGGCGGTCGCGGCCCACGCGCAGCATCGACTCGTTGATGTCGGTCAGCCAGACCTCGCCGGTCGGGCCGGCCTGCTTGGCAAACGCCTTGGCCAGGTCGCCGGTGCCGCCGGCGAGGTCCAGCACCTTGTGGCCGGGGCGCACGCCGGCCTGGGCGATGGTGAACATCTTCCAGAGCCGGTGCATGCCGCCCGACATCAGGTCGTTCATCACGTCGTACTTGCTTGCCACCGAATGGAATACGCCGGCAACCTTGTCGGCCTTTTCCGCTTCGTCGACCTTTTCAAACCCGAAGTGGGTTTCACTCATCTTTCAGACTCCAGGGTAATCGAATCGGTGCGGCTCAGTGATGGCCGCAGCCGTGGCCGCCGGCAGCGCCGGCGGCGGGCATCGGGGTGTCGCGGTCGGCGCCGGCGGCTTCCAGGCGCTGCAGGTAGTCCTGCCACAGCGCATCCTGGTTGTCGCCGAGGCGGTACAGCAGGTCCCAGGAATAGATGCCGGTGTCGTGGCCGTCGGTAAAGCGGATCAGGATCGCGTAGTTGCCGACCGGCTCGACCGCATTGACGCCCACCTCGCGCTTGCCGGTCTGCAGCACTTCCTGCCCCGGGCCGTGGCCCTGGACTTCGGCGGACGGTGAATACACGCGCAACAGCTCGAACGGCAGCCGGAAGCTGCGGCCGTTGTCGAAGCCGATCTCCAGCACGCGGGATTGCGTGTGGACCGTCAGCGCGGTGGGATGGGGAGTGTCTTTGTCCAGGCCTGCCATGATGATCGCAGCCCGTGCTACGGGCGCCCTCGATAGGTGATTTCAGCGTGACGGGACCAGTGCGGCGGTACAGATGCCGCGCCCCGTCACGCTTCGCATACGACCCGATAGCTTACCCCAGGCATGCCGGCTTGCGCAGCCTGCTCGGCCTCCCCGTCCTGCGGCACATAGCGCAGGCGCCGGCCATGGAAGGCCGCCACGGTGCTGCGGTGCGCGATGCTGACGATCGCCGCGCCGGGCAGCGACTCCACCATCAGCTTGTACATGGCGCCCTCGGTTTCCTCGTCGAGCGCGCTGGTGGCTTCATCCAGGAACAGGTAGTCCGGTTTCTGCAACAGCGCGCGCGCGAAGGCCAGCCTCTGCTGCTCGCCCGGAGAAAGCCGCAGCGCCCAGTTGTCGAACACGTCGAGCTGGTCCACCAGCGCCGCCAGACGCGCCTGGCGCAGCGCCACCTGCAGCGCTTGCGCGCTGTGCGCCGTGCCAGCGTCGGGGTAAGCCAGCGCATCAGCCAGCGTGCCGATCGGCAGGTAGCTGCGCTGCGGCAGGAACAGCATGCGCGCGCCGTCGGGCATCGTCACGGTGCCGCTGCCGTACGGCCAGATTCCCGCCAGCGCGCGGAACAGCACGCTCTTGCCGCAACCAGACGGGCCGCTGACCAGCCAGCGCTCGCCCGGCGCGACCGACAGCGAGAACGGCGCCACCAGCGGCCGCTGGCCCACGGCCGCGCTGCGCGCGGCGCGTACCGGCAGTGCCAGCGCCAGAGCGTCGATGGTGATGCCATTCTGCGGCTTGCCGGTATGTTCCACCTCGATATCGCGCACGCCGCCCGGCGCCATGTCCTGGCGCTCGGCCACGCGGATCGCTTCCTGGAAATCGATCAGGCGGTTGGCCGCCGCCTTCCAGCCCACCAGGGTGGCATAGCTGTCGACAAACCAGGACAACGCGCCCTGCACCTGGCCGAAGGCGGAGCTGATCTGCATCAGCCCGCCCAGCGTCATCTTGCCGGCGAAGTAGCGCGGCGCGGCCACCAGGATCGGGAAAATGATGGCGAACTGGGCATAGCCGGAGCTGACGAAGTTAAGTCGCCGCGTATACAGCATCAGCTGGTTCCAGTTGGCGCGGATGCGGTCGAAGCGTGCGCGCAGCCCTGCCTTCTCGGTCGGCTCGCCGCGGTACAGCGCCACGGGTTCGCTGTTCTCGCGCAGCCGCACCAGCGTGAAACGGAAATCCGCCTCGTACTGTTCCTGCTGGAAGTTCAGGCCGATCAGGGGGCGCCCGACGAAGTGCGCGACCAGCGATCCGACCACGGCGTAGCCTGCCGCGAACCAGACCATATAGCCCGGGATCACCAGCTCGCTGCCACCGAACGCAAAACTGATCGGCCCCGACAACGTCCACAGGATGCCGACGAAGGAGACCAGCGTCACCACCGAGTTGAGAAGTCCCAACGACAGCGACAGGCCGCCGTCGGTGAACTGGCGCAGGTCGTCCGCGATCCGCTGGTCGGGGTTGTCGGTGGTATGGGTCTGTTCGATGCGGTAGTACGCCTGGTGTCCGAGCCATCGGCCCATGAACCGGCCGGTCATCCAGGTACGCCAGCGCATCTGCAGCATCATCGTGTAGTACTGCCGGGACAGGTAGGCCACGATATAGAAGCCGGCAATCCACGAGAAACGCAGCAGCAGGACCTTGAACGAGGCATAGTCGCGCTGCTCCAGCGCGTTGTAGAACACGCGGTTCCACTCATTGAGCAGCACGTTGATATAGACGATGCCCAGGTTCAGTGCGATCACCAGGGTGAGCAGGCCAAGGCCCGCCACGCGGTCTTCGGATTTCCAGTAGGGCTTGATCAGCGCCCAGGTCGCGGCCATGCGCAGCCGGCTCTGGATCTTGAGGGCCCGGGCAGGGACGGCCGGGCCCGGTACGGTGACGGAAGTCGGGGTCGAGGACATAGCGGCAGCTCTTGGCCCGCCAGCGTGATGCGGGCCGGGCTTGTTGTTCTGGTACCGCGGGCGCAAGCGCGACCGCGGCAGCAACAGCATTCAGACGGTGTCGGCCGGCGCGGGTTCCGCGCCCGGCCTCAGGCGTCGCTTGCTTCGATCAGCGAAAGTGCGGTACGCAGCGCCGGCAGCCGGCTGGCCAGTTCCTGCACGTGCGCGCTGTCCGCCGCGCGCTGCGGTGCTGCCCAGATGGCCTCAGGGAAATGCGTGTCCCAGCGGTAGCGCGGGATGATGTGCCAGTGCAGGTGCGGCACCATGTTGCCGAACGCCGCCAGGTTGACCTTGTCCGGCGCCATCACCTCGCGCACCACCCGCTCCACCCGCGCCACCAGCCGCATCAGCCAGGCCTGGTCGGCCTCGTCCAGGTCGCTCAGCTCGGCCACGTGGTCGTTCCAGACGATGCGGCAGAAGCCGGGGAAGCGGTCATGCTCGACCAGGATCAGCCGGGCGCGGTCGCCCATCCAGACCAGTTCGCCGCCATCGGTCTCGCAAAGGGCGCAGTTGGGGATTCGGCTCATGAAACGAATTTATCCATTGTTGAATGGCGGGGCCGTGCTGCAGCGCGCGGGGCGGTAGGCCGCAGGCACCGCATTCGGGCATTTTAAGTAACGTCCGATTTTATTACCTTCCCACGGCTGGAATACTGGCTCTTCCTCCATCGTCAATGTCAACGGCCATGTCCGACCCTTCCAGAAACCGCCTCCGCAAGCCATTGCGCATACCCATCGCGTTTTGCGCATTGGCGCTGCCGGCCCTTTTGCTGTCTGCGCCGGCAGCCGCCGATTGCAGCTTCGCAGGCGGCAATGCGCTTGGCACGGCGACCATTTCATTGCCGGTGCAGATCAGCGTGCCCCGCAATACCGCGGTAGGCAGCATCCTGTACGATTCCAGCTGGGTCACCGCAGGTCCCACCAGCATTGTCTGCACGGGCACCATCGCGCAGAACTGGGGCTACGCTAGCCCGATGGTCCCCGTGCCGGGATACAGCAACGTTTACCAGACGCCCGTGAGCGGCATCGGCATCAAGACAGGCTGGGCGAACTGGCTCTCCGGCTCCCCCAGCGTCGACAGCACGGCGCTGGTCTCGCCACCGGCCTCACTGTCCGTTCCCAACCCCAGCCCGACGCCCTACGGCCCGATGGGGCGCTACCGGCTGCAACTCGTCGTGACGGGTCCCGTGATGCCTGGCACCATCAGCCTGCCAGGCCTGCTGGCCCAGGCCAGCTATGGCGCGCTGACCGTGAACCAGCTTGTGGTGGCGGGCAGCACCAACATCGTTGCGCCCGCCTGCACGGTACAAAATACGTCAGTGGTGGTGAACATGCCGACGATAAGCGCTTCGGCCTTGCCAGCCGCCGGTGCGACAGCCGGGCAAACCGGCTTCAATATCTCGCTCAGCTGTACCGGGGCCACCGCGGTCACAATGACCCTTACCGATGCCGCGCAGCCCGGCAATACCAGCAGCAGCCTGTCGCTGGCCACCGGATCCAGTGCGGGCGGTGTCGCCTACCAGATTCTCTACAACGGCACGCCGGTCAGTTACGGACCGGATTCCGCCAATGCCGGCAACCTGAACCAGTTCAACGTCGGCACCATGGCCGGCGCCGGCGCCATGAATATCCCGCTGGCGGCACGCTATGTGCGTACAGGCACGGTGACGCCGGGGTCCGCCAACGCCAATGCGACGTTCACGATGAGCTACCAATAGCCGGAACCCGCGGCCGGAACCTCAGCGTCAGACCAGCACCCGCTCAATACCACCGGCATTGGCCTTGGCGACATACTCGGGCATCCAGTTCTCGCCCAACAGGTGCTTCGCCATCTCAATCACGATGTAGTCAGCCTGCACCGAAGCGTCTTCCTTGTAGCGTGACAGCCCCTGCAGGCACGACGGGCAGCTGGTCAGGATCTTGACGTCGCCGGTGAAGCCGTCGGCGCGCAGGTTGTCAGCGCCCCTGGTCATTTCCTCTTCCTTGCGGAAGCGGACCTGGGTCGAGATATCCGGACGCGTCACCGCGAGCGTGCCGGATTCCCCGCAGCAGCGCTCGTTCTTCTCGATCTTGCCCAGTCCGGTGTTGCCCCCCATCAGGTCGTTGACCAGCTTGGTCGGATCCATGGTCTTGATCGGGGTATGACAGGGATCGTGGTACATGTAGCGCGTACCGGTCACGCCCTCTAGCTTGACGCCTTTCTCGAGCAGGTATTCGTGGATGTCGATGATGCGGCAGCCCGGGAAGATCTTGTCGAATTCATAGCCGGCGAGCTGGTCGTAGCAGGTGCCGCAGCTGACCACCACGGTCTTGATGTCGAGGTAGTTCAGCGTATTGGCCACGCGGTGGAACAGCACGCGGTTATCGGTGACGATCTTCTCGGCCTTGTCGTACTGGCCGTTGCCGCGCTGCGGATAGCCGCAGCACAGGTAGCCCGGCGGCAGCACGGTCTGCACGCCGACGTGCCAGAGCATTGCCTGCGTGGCCAGCCCGACCTGCGAGAACAGCCGCTCCGAGCCGCAGCCCGGGAAGTAGAACACCGCTTCCGTTTCCGGCGTGGTCGCCTTCGGGTCGCGGATGATCGGCACGATCTCGTTGTCTTCGATATCGAGCAACGCGCGCGCGGTCTTCTTGGGCAGGTTGCCCGGCATCTTCTTGTTGATGAAGTGGATCACCTGCTCGCGCACCGGCGGCTTGCCCACGGTGGCGGGCGGATGCGCGGTCTGCTTCTTCGCCAGCTTCTTCAGCACCTCGTTGCCCAGGCGCTGCGCCTTGTAGCCCCAGTCGATCATGACCTTGCGGGTCAGGTTGATGGTCTCGGGGCTGGTGGCGTTCAGGAAGAACATCGACGCCGCGGTGCCGGGGTTGAATTTCTTCTGCCCCATCTTGCGCAGCAGGTTGCGCATGTTCATCGACACGTCGCCGAAGTCGATCTTGACCGGGCACGGCGTCACGCACTTGTGGCAGACCGTACAGTGGTCGGCCACGTCGGAGAACTCGTCCCAATGCTTGATCGACACGCCGCGGCGGGTCTGCTCTTCATACAGGAAGGCCTCGATCAGCAGCGAGGTCGCCAGGATCTTGTTGCGCGGGCTGTACAGCAGGTTGGCGCGCGGCACGTGCGTGGCGCACACCGGCTTGCACTTGCCGCAGCGCAGGCAGTCCTTGACGCTCTCGGCAATGGCGCCGATGTCGCTCTGCTGCATGATGATCGACTCATGCCCCATCAGGCCGAACGACGGCGTATAGGCATTGCGCAGGTCGGCGCCGGGCAAGAGCTTGCCCTTGTTGAAGCGGCCCTGCGGATCGACCCTGGCCTTGTAGGCACGGAAGTCGCCGATCTCTTCCTCGGTAAGGAATTCCAGCTTGGTGATGCCGATGCCGTGCTCGCCCGAGATCACGCCGTCGAGTGAACGCGCCAGCGCCATGATGCGGGCCACCGCGCGATGCGCGTCCTGCAGCATGTCGTAGTCGTCGGAGTTCACCGGGATGTTGGTGTGCACGTTGCCGTCGCCGGCGTGCATGTGCAGCGCCACGAAGACGCGGCCGCGCAGCACCTGCTTGTGGATCTTCTGGGCTTCGTCCAGGATTGGCTTGAACTCGCCGCCGTTGAAGATCTTGCGCAGCTCGGCGCGGATCTCGTTCTTCCACGACACGCGGATGGTGCGGTCCTGCAGCAGGTGGAACACGGTGGCGTCCGGCTGCTGCTGCAGCCGCGCCTCGAACTCCTGCCCCAGCAGGCCCAGTCCATGCCCGATCAGCGAGGCCTTGGACTGCGCCAGCGGCACGTCCATGTGGTCCTGCAGGTAGCGCCAGCGCGCGCGGATCTCGCGCAGCAGTGTCAGCGCGTGCTGCACGCGGTCTTCCAGCAGTTCGGCGCTGGGAATCTCGTTGGCGTCGTCGCTGCGGCCCAGCGGCAGGTTGCCGCGCGCGAAGAACGCTTCCAGCGTATCGACCAGCCTGAGCTTGCTCTTGATCGACAGCTCGATATTGATGCGCTCGATGCCGTCGGTGTACTCGCCCATGCGATTGAGCGGGATCACCACGTCTTCATTGATCTTGAAGGCGTTGGTGTGCTTCGCAATCGCGGCGGTGCGCGAGCGGTCCAGCCAGAATTTCTTGCGCGCCTCGGGGCTGACGGCGATAAAGCCTTCGCCGCTCTTGCCGTTGGCCATGCGGATCACTTCCGAGGTGGCGCGCGCCACGGCGTCTTCATCGTCGCCGACGATATCGCCGATCAGCACCATCTTCGGGAAAGCGTTGCGCTTGCTCTTGGTGGCGTAGCCGACCGCGCGCAGGTAGCGCTCGTCCAGGTGTTCCAGGCCCGCCAGGATGGCGCCGCCGGGCTTCTTGGTCTCGGCGTCGAGGTAGTCCTTGATCTCGACGATGCTGGGGATGGCGTCGCGCGCCTGGCCGAAGAACTCAAGGCACACGGTGCGGATGTGCTTCGGCATGCGGTGCAGGATCCAGCGCGCGCTGGTGATGATGCCGTCGCAGCCTTCCTTCTGCACGCCGGGCAGGCCGGCCAGGAATTTGTCGGTGACGTCCTTGCCCAGGCCTTCCTTGCGGAACTTGCGGCCCTCGATGGCCAGCGTCTCGGTGCGCAGCACCTTCTCGCCCGGGGCGCGGTTGCCGTCCGACCACTTCAGTTCGAAGGTGGCCACCGGCACGTCGTGGATCTTGCCCAGGTTGTGGTCCAGCCGGGTGATTTCCAGCCAGTTGCCTTCCGGGTCCACCATGCGCCACCAGGCCAGGTTGTCCAGCGCGGTGCCCCACAGCACGGCCTTCTTGCCGCCCGCGTTCATGGCGACGTTGCCGCCGATGCACGAGGCATCGATCGAAGTCGGGTCGACCGCGAACACCAGGCCAGCCTTGTCGGCGGCATCGGCCACGCGGCGCGTCACCACGCCGGCGCCGGAGAAAATGGTCGCCACCTTGTGCGACACGCCCGGCAGGTCGGTCTGCTCGACCGGCCCCAGCTGCTCCAGCTTCTCGGTATTGATCACCGCGCTCATCGGCGTCAGCGGCACGGCGCCGCCGGTATAGCCGGTGCCGCCCCCGCGCGGGATGATGGTCAGGCCCAGCTCGAAGCAGCCCTTGACCAGGCCGGCGATCTCTTCCTCGGTATCCGGGGTCAGTACGACGAACGGGTATTCCACGCGCCAGTCGGTGGCGTCGGTCACGTGCGAGACGCGCGACAAGCCGTCGAACTTGATGTTGTCCTTCTGCGTGACCCGGCCCAGCACGCGCTGGGCGCGCTTGCGCAGGTCATAGGCCGCGGCGAATTCGTTCTTGAAGTCCTCGATCGCCTGCTTGGCGAAGGCGACCAGCTGCTCCACGCGGTGCGAGCGGTCCTCGGCCGCGGGCTCGGCGTGCTCGGCACGGTCGGCGGCGCGGCGCTTCTCGATCTCGTTCAGGCGGTGGTGCAGCGCGCTGACCAGCATTTGGCGGCGCTTGGGATTTTCCAGCAGGTCGTCCTGCAGGTAGGGATTGCGGCGAACCACCCAGATATCGCCCAGCACCTCGTACAGCATGCGCGCGGAGCGGCCGGTGCGGCGTTCGCTGCGCAGTTCGTCCAGGATGCGCCAGGCTTCCTCGCCCAGCAGGCGGATGACAATCTCGCGGTCCGAGAAGGACGTGTAGTTATAGGGGATTTCACGCAGGCGCGGCGGGGCGTCCTGCGCGGCGAGCTTGGCGTCGAGCACGAGTGGGGCGTTCATTGGGGGACCGCTTCCTGCTGCGCACGGGGACTGTGCGCGAATCGTTCATTAAAGGGCGATTGTACTGCAAGGCCCGGTTTCGCCGCACCGCAACATCGAGGAATCCTTGTTGGAACAAGGGATTAGGCGACTTTTCAGCCTGCCAACGACGCTCCACGGTGGTGCCGGCAGCGCACCGGATCAGAACCAGGCCTTGAAGGTTTGGGCAATGTTGTGCCAAAAGCTGTCCGGGATCCACAACAGGCTGGCGGTCATGAACAGGTAGCGGATGAATTTGCCGACCGCCATCCAGGCCAGGCTGGGCCAGAATGAGAGGCGCAGCCAACCGGCCAAAGTGCACAATGGATCACCAATTCCAGGCAGCCACGAAAACAGCAGCGTGGGCGGCCCAAGCCGGCGCATCCACCGGAAGTAGCGCGCGTCGAGCTTGGGCTTGGGCGGCTTGCGCGCGTGCTTGCGGTGCTCCAGGTGCTCAATGTCGTGCTCGCGCGCCCGGCGCCGCTTGTGGTAGCGCACCAGCGCCAGCTTGGCGGCATAGCCCAGCCACCAGTCGATGGCGCCGCCCACGGTGTTGCCGGCGGTGGCCACCACAATCGCCGGCCAGAACATCTCCGGGTTGAGCTTGACGTAGCCGAACACCGCCGGCTCCGAGCCCAGCGGCAGCAGCGTGGCCGAGATCAGGCTGACCACAAAGATCGCGGGCAGGCCCACCTTGGGCAGGGCAACGGTTTCAAACAGCCAGTTGAAGAAGGCTTCCATGTAAGGGTGGCGGGTGCCAGTGGGCGCGGCTCATTCTAGCTGCTGTGCCCCGAACGGGGCGCGGGCAAACCACATGGCACCTGTGCTGGATTTGTGATTAACTGTTAGAGCCTGTTGCGGCCGATCGTTCGCCGGCCGTGGCAATTGCGCCAGCATCTACGCCAAACGCCGCGTGCGCTGGCGCACCTTCGGCAGTTGCAGCGGCAGCACCAATATCACGAATTAGCCGTCCTATAGCCGTCTTAAGCGGCAGTACCGCGTCGTGGCCAGTCCCGCGCAGTTGCTTTCGGGATTTCGGGCAATTGGTCATGCGCGTCCACCCCACATGGAGACAAGCATGGCGATTCCGATCCGCCTGACGGTCAACGGCAAGCCCGTTGACGCACAGGTAGAACCCAACACCCTCCTGGTCCAGTTCCTGCGCGAACAGTTGCGCCTGACCGGCACCCACGTCGGCTGCGACACCGCGCAGTGCGGCGCCTGCACGGTCCACCTGGACGGCCGGGCGGTCAAGTCGTGCAATATCCTCGCGGTCCAGGCCGACGGCGCCGCCGTGACCACCATTGAGGGCCTCGCCGGCGACAAGGCCGGCAACGGCCTGCACCCGATGCAGGAAGCCTTCCGCGAATGCCACGGCCTGCAATGCGGCTTCTGCACGCCCGGCATGGTGATGAGCGCCACCGCGCTGGTGCAGGAACACCCCGGCGCCGACGCCGCCACCATCCGCGCGCACCTGGAAGGCAACCTGTGCCGCTGCACGGGCTACCACAATATCGTGCGCGCAGTGCAGCAGGGCCAGGCGGCCATGCAGGGCACCACCGCCAGCGCGGAATAAGGGGAACCGGCCATGAACGCACCCGAGAACCAGCGCCTGGTAGGCGCGCCGGTCAAGCGCAAGGAAGACTATCGCTTCCTGACCGGCAACGGCCAGTACACCGACGACATCGTGCTGCCGCAGCAAAGCTACGCGTACTTCCTGCGCTCGCCGCACGCGCATGCGCGCATCCGCTCGATCGACAAGTCCGAGGCGCTGGCCGCGCCCGGCGTGATCGCCGTGCTGACCGGCGACGAGCTGGCGGCCGACAAGGTCGGCGGCCTGCCCTGCGGCTGGCTGATCCACAGCATCGACGGCTCGCCGATGAAGGAGCCGCCGCACCCCGTGATCGCCCACGACAAGGTGCGCCACGTCGGCGACCAGGTCGCGCTGGTCATCGCCGAGACCCTGCAGCAAGCGCGCGACGCGGCAGAGAAGATCGACGTCGACTATGAAGAACTGCCCGCCGTGGTCAGCGCCGCGGATGCCGCCAAGGCGTCCACCCTGGTGCATGACGACGTGCCGGCCAACACCTGCTACACCTGGGGCCATGGCGACAAGGCCGCCACCGACGCCGCCTTTGCCAAGGCCGCGCACGTGACCACGCTGGACATTGTCAACAACCGGCTGATCCCCAACGCGATCGAGCCGCGCGCGGTCAACGCCAGCTACACGCGCCAGGACGACAGCTATACCGTCTACGTGGCCAACCAGAACCCGCACGTCGAACGCCTGCTGATGGGCGCGTTCGTGCTGGGGCTGCCCGAATCGCGCCTGCGCATCATCGCGCCGGACGTGGGCGGCGGCTTTGGCTCCAAGATCTTCCTGTACCCGGAAGACGTGGCGCTGACCTGGGCCTCGAAGAAGATCGGCCGCCCGGTCAAGTGGACCGCGGACCGCTCCGAGTCCTTCCTGACCGATGCGCACGGCCGCGATCATGTGACCAAGGCCGAGCTGGCGCTCGATGCCGACGGCAAGTTCCTGGCGATGCGGGTGCATACCACCGCCAATATGGGCGCCTACCTGTCGACCTTTGCCAGCAGCGTGCCCACCATCCTGTATGCGACGCTGCTGGCGGGCCAGTACGCCACGCCCGCGATCTACGCCGAGGTGCAGTCGGTCTTCACCAACACCGCGCCGGTGGATGCCTACCGCGGCGCCGGACGGCCCGAGGCCACCTATGTCGTCGAGCGCCTGGTCGAAGCCGCAGCGCACGAGATGAAGATCGACCCGGCCGAGCTGCGCCGCAAAAATTTCATCCGCCAGTTCCCGTATGCCACGCCGGTGGGCCTGACCTACGACACCGGCGACTACGAGCCGTGCCTGGCGCGCGCGCAGGAACTGGCCGACGTCAAGGGCTTTGCGGCCCGGCGCGACGAAGCGAAGCAGCGCGGCAAGCTGCGCGGCCTCGGTTATTCCTGCTATATCGAGGCCTGCGGGCTGGCGCCGTCGAATATCGCCGGCGCGCTCGGCGCGCGCGCGGGGCTGTTCGAGGTGGGCGAGATCCGCGTGCACCCGACCGGCACCGTGACCGTGTTCACCGGCTCGCACAGCCACGGGCAGGGGCACGAGACCACCTTTGCGCAGGTGGTCGCCGACCGGCTCGGGCTGCAACTGGATCAGGTCGAGATCGTGCACGGCGACACCGGCCGGGTGCCGTTCGGCATGGGCACCTACGGCTCGCGCTCGCTGGCGGTGGGCGGCTCGGCCATCGTCAAGGCACTCGACAAGATCGAGGCCAAGGCCAAGAAGATCGCCGCGCACCTGCTGGAGGCGGCGGACACCGACATCGAGTTCAGCAACGGCGTGTTCCGCGTGGCCGGCACCGACCGCACCAAGACCTTTGGCGAGGTCGCGCTCTCCGCCTACGTGCCGCACAACTACCCGCTCGACAAGCTGGAGCCGGGTCTGAACGAAAACGCGTTCTACGACCCGACCAACTTCACCTACCCGTCGGGCGCCTATGTGTGCGAGGTCGAGGTCGATCCCGATACCGGCGAGTCGCAAGTGGTCAAGTTCACCGCGGTGGACGACTTCGGCAACATCATCAACCCGATGATCGTCGAAGGCCAGGTCCATGGCGGCATCGGCCAGGGGCTGGGCCAGGCCATGCTGGAGCAATGCATCTACGATAACGACAGCGGCCAGTTGCTGACCGGCTCGTACATGGACTACGCCATGGCGCGCGCCAGCGACCTGCCCGACTTCACCGTCGAGACCGCCACCGGCACGCCCTGCACCCACAACCCGCTGGGCGTGAAGGGTTGCGGCGAGGCCGGAGCGATCGGCTCGCCGCCGGCGTTCATCAACGCGCTGGTGGATGCGCTCAGCCCGCTGGGCGTGAAGGACATCCAGATGCCCGCCACGCCGCACCGGGTCTGGCAGGCCATCCAGGCCGCCCGGCCGTGACCCACGCACACCGCAAAGGAAACCGACATGTACGCATTCAATTTTGAACGCGCCGCGGATGCCAAGGCGGCCGTGGCCACGCTCAAGGCCGATCCCGACGCCAAGTTCCTCGGCGGCGGCCAGAGCCTGCTGGCCGCGATGAAACTGCGGCTGGCCGCGCCCTCCGTGCTGGTGGACGTGGCGCGCATTCCCGGCATGGCCGAGATCCGCGTCGAAGGCAATGAGATCGTGGTCGGCGCCGCTGCGCGCCATGCCGATGTGGCCGAGCATGCCGAGGTGCGCCAGCGCATCCCGGCGCTGGCGGCACTGGCCGGCGGCATCGGCGACCGCCAGGTGCGCGCCATGGGCACCATCGGCGGCGCGCTCGCCAATGACGATCCCGCTGCCGACTATCCCGCTGCTGTGCTGGGGCTGGGAGCGACCGTGGTCACCGACCGCCGCACCATCGCCGCCGACGACTTCTTCAAGGGCCTCTATGAAACCGCGCTGGAACCGGACGAGCTGATCACCGCGGTGCGCTTCCCGATCCCGGAGCAGGCTGCCTACGCCAAGTTCCGCAACCCGGCCTCGCGCTTTGCGCTGGTGGGCGTGATGGTGGCGCGGACCGGCAACACGGTGCGCGTGGCGGTGACAGGCGCGGCCGACAGCGTGTTCCGCTGCCAGCCGCTGGAGCAGGCGCTGTCGGCCAGCTTCACCGCGCAGGCGGCGCGTGGCGTGAAGGTCGATGCGTCGAAGCTGAACGCCGACCTGCATGCGTCGGCGGAGTACCGGGCGCATTTGATCCCGATACTGGCGGCACGGGCGGTGGAGGCGGCGGTGAAGAGCTAGTGGCGCTTCACCTTTCCCATTGTGGTCTCCCCTCTTCCGCACCGCGGGGGAGGGGCTGGGAGTGAGGGCCGGCGCCTCTGCGAAGTGAGCGCCCTCACCCCCGCTCCTTTCCCGCCGTGCGGGAGAGGGGAGCAAACCGTCGGCGTGCAAGGCGCACCGGCACAGAAAGAACCTCATGCTTCCCACCTCCATCGACGACACCATCGCCCAGCTGGAACGCCAGCAATACTTCGCCGACCGCGAAACCGCCACGGTGCTCTATCTCGCCATGCGCATGCAGCGGCCGCTGTTCCTGGAAGGCGAGCCCGGCGTCGGCAAGACCGCCATGGCGCAGGCGATGGCGGGCGTGCTCGGCACGCGGCTGCTGCGGCTGCAATGCTATGAAGGGCTGGACGCCGCCAGCGCGCTGTACGAATGGGACTACCCGCGCCAGATCATGGCGCTGCGCCTGGCCGAGGCTCGCGGCGAGCGGCCCGAGGCGCAGTCGCTCTACCATGACGACTTCCTGCTCAAGCGCCCGCTGCTGGAAGCGCTGCTGCCCGACCCGGCCGCGCCGGGCGTGCCGCGCGTGCTGCTGATCGACGAGATCGACCGCGCCGACGAGCCCTTCGAGGCCTTCCTGCTGGAGGTGCTGTCCGAATTCCAGGTGTCGATCCCCGAGATCGGCGTGATCCGCGCCGAGCGTCCGCCGCTGATCGTGATCACCTCCAACCGCACCCGCGAAGTCCACGACGCCCTCAAGCGCCGCTGCCTGTACCAGTGGATGGGCTACCCGGAGCGCGACCGCGAACTGCAGATCGTGGCCGCGCGCGCCCCTGAGGCCGCCGCAGCGCTGCAGGCGCAGGCGATCGACTTTATCCACCGGCTGCGCGGCATTGACCTGTTCAAGGCGCCGGGCATCGCCGAGGCCATCGACTGGTGCCGCGCGCTGTCCGCGCTGGGCGCGACCGAGCTCGATCCGCAATCCGTGCGCGACACGCTGGGCGTGCTGCTCAAGTACCAGGACGACCTGGCGCGCGTGGATGGCCCCACCGTGGCCGAGCTGCTGGCGGGTGCCGCGCCGGGAGGCTGAAGATGGCCACGCTGCACGCCGCGGTACGGCCTGCCGCACCGGCCCTGCCGGTGCTGGCGCGCAACGTCACGCACTTCATGCGGCTGTTGCACAACGGCGGCTTCGCGCTGTCGCCGGCCCATGCGGTCGATGCGCTGCAGGCGCTGCGCCATGTCGATATCGGCCAGCGCGACGAGGTGCGCGCCGCGCTGGCCGCACTGGTGCTGTCCGGCCCCGACCAGCGCCCGCTGTTCGATGCCGCCTTCGACCTGTTCTGGCGCGACCCCGACTGGGAAGGCAAGCTGCGCGCGCTGCTGCTGCCGCGCGTCGATGCCGGGGCGCCGCCGCCGAAGCGCAGCAACCGGCTGGCCGATGCCTTGGCCGCCCGCCAGCCCGAAACGCCATCGCGGCCCGCGCAGACGGAAGCCGAGCGCGTCCACGTGCCGCTGACCTTCTCCGACCAGGAACGCCTGGCGCAGCGCGACTTTGAAACCCTGACCGCGCAGGAATGGCGCGCGCTGCAGCACCTGGTGCGCACGCGCCGCGCCCACCTGGCCTTGCAGCGCACCCGCCGCCTGCGCGCCGCCACCTGCGGCACCCATGCCGACCTGCGTGCCAGCGCGCGCCTGGCGGTGCGCCAGCATGGCGAGTGGCTGCGCTGGAAATTCCGCAAGCACGCCGAACGCAAGCCGCCGGTGGTGCTGCTGCTGGACATCTCCGGCTCGATGAGCCAGTACTCGCGCGCGGTGCTGTATTTCTGCCATGCGCTGATGCAGTCGCGCGAGCGGCTGTCGGTATTCCTGTTCGGCACGCGGCTGACCAACATCACGCGATCGCTGCGCGAACGCGACCCGGACGAGGCCGTCGCGCTGATCACCGGCCAGGTGCGCGACTGGGCCGGCGGCACCCGCATCGGCGCCGCGCTGGCCAGCTTCAACCGCCACTGGGCGCGGCGCACGCTGTCCGGGCGCGCCACCGTGCTGCTGGTCACCGACGGCCTGGACCACGAGCATATCGACCTGCTGGGCGACGAAATGGCACGGCTGCGCCGCTTTGCGCACCGCATCGTCTGGCTCAACCCGCTGCTGCGCTACCCCGGCTTCACCCCGCAGGCGCGTGGCGTGCAAGCCATCCTGCCGCACGTGGACGCACTGCGCCCGGCCCATAACCTGGACAGCCTGCTGGCGCTCGAGACGCTGCTGTCCGACCATGGCGGCCCGCCCCGGGCCGCCACCCCTGCCCTCGCCAGGCACAACAAGGAAGCCCCTCCATGGAAATGAACCAGAGCCAGCGCCTGCCGGTCCCGCAGCAAGTGGCATGGGAAGCGCTCAACGACACCGAGCTGCTCAAGCAATGCATCCCGGGATGTGAGAGTATCGAGCCCGACGGCGACAACGCCTACCAGCTGGCCCTGACGGCCGCGGTGGGCCCGGTCAAGGCACGCTTCAAGGGCCGCATGGCACTGGAAGATATCCAGGCCCCCGACAGCTACACCATCCGTTTCGATGGCCAGGGTGGCGCGGCGGGCTTCGGCAAGGGCAGCGCCCAGGTCCGGCTGGAACCAGACGGTGACGAGACCGTGCTGACCTACACCGTCAACGCCCACGTGGGGGGCAAGATCGCACAGATCGGCTCGCGGCTGGTGGACGCCGCGGCACGCAAGATGGCAGATACCTTCTTTGCGCGCTTCACCGAGGCCGTCACCCCTGACGCCACAGACGACACGCCGGCGGCCGAGGGCGCCCCTGCCACAGCTGCCGGCGACAATGAACCGACAGAGGAACCGAAGCGGAAACGATCATGGACAGCGTGGATCTCGAAGCCCTGAAGAACAGCGTGCAGTGGCAGCAGCAAGGCCATCGCGTGCTGCTGGTCACGGTAGTGCGGACCTGGGGCTCGTCGCCCCGGCCCGAAGGCGCGATGCTGGCCGTGCGCGACGACGGCCTGGTGGTGGGCTCGGTCTCGGGCGGCTGCATCGAGGACGACATCATCGACCGCGTGCGCCGGCAGGGCATCACCGCCGACCACCCGGAAGCGATCAAGTACGGCATCAGCGCCGAGGAAGCCCACCGCTTCGGGCTGCCGTGCGGCGGCACCATCGAGCTGGTCACCGAACCGCTGACCCCGGCCAGCGGCATCGCCGAGCTGCTCGACGCCGTGGAGAACGGCCGCCTGGTCGCGCGCACGCTGGACATGGCCACCGGCACCGCCACGCTGGGCCCGGCCAGCGCCACCGACGGCCTGGTGTTCGACGGCAAGACGCTGCTGACCATCCACGGCCCGCGCTACCGCATGCTGGTGATCGGCGCCGGGCAGCTGTCCAAGTACCTGTGCCAGATCGCCGTGGGCCTGGGCTTCCAGGTCACCGTGTGCGACCCGCGCGAGGAATACACCGAGACCTGGGACATCCCCGGCGTGACCATGGTGCGCACCATGCCGGACGACACCGTCACCGACATGAAGCTGGACGAGCGCTGCGCGGTGATCGCGCTCACGCACGACCCCAAGCTGGACGACCTGGCGCTGATGGAAGCGCTGCGCACCCGGGCCTTCTATGTGGGCGCGCTGGGTTCGCGCCGCAACAACCAGGCGCGCCGCGAACGCCTCAAGGAATTCGACCTGACCGAGCTGCAGCTGGCGCGGCTGCATGGCCCCGTGGGCATCTACATCGGCAGCCGCACGCCGCCGGAGATCGCCATCTCGATCCTGGCCGAGGTGATCGCGGCCAGGAACCACGTATCGCTGCCCGACATCCTGCAGGTGGAAGGCGCGAAGGCCGCACGCGAGATGGCTGCCGGCACCGGCAGCAGCTGCGACGTCGCGCCTGGTCCCACCTGACGACTTCGCGAATGCCGCCATGACTGCCGCCCCCAACGCTCCCCTGCTCCGCACCGACCTGCCCACCGGCATCCTGCTGGCCGCAGGCTTCGGCCGCCGCTTCGACGCCGCCGGCAAACGCAACAAGCTGCTGGAGGTGCTGCCCGGCGGCCGCTCGGTGGCCTGGCGCAGCGCCCGCACGCTGGCCGCGGCGTTGCCGGAATCGATCGCAGTCATTCGTCCGGGCAATCCGGCACTGGCCGAGGAACTGCGCCGCGGCGGCTGCCGCGTGGTGGAGTCACCCGACGCCGAAGCCGGCATGGGCGCAGCCCTGCGTGCTGCCGTGGCAGCCACGCCCGAAGCGCGCGGCTGGGTGGTAGCGCTGGCGGATATGCCCTGGCTCCCGATGGAACTGATCCGGGCGGTGGCGTTGACAATCACCACGCCCGATACCATCGCCGCGCCGTGGCGCAACGGGCAGCGCGGGCATCCGGTTGGTTTTGGCGCGGCCTGGCGTGAGGAACTGCTGAAACTGGATGGGGATGAAGGGGCGCGGGCTCTGCTGAAGGACAAGCCTGTGACGCGGATCCTGACTGAGGATGAAGGGGCGTTTCGGGATATTGATACGCCGGGGGATTTGAAGTGAGGGGATGGGGAGGGCCGTCTGCCTTGTCGCCATGTGGTTGCTTGTTGCTCTTGGCGGGCGTGGGCTGTTTCGCCGGCGTAGCCGGCGAGTCACTTCTTGTCCGAGCGACAAGAAGTAACCAAGAAACGCGTCGCCTATGCGGCTGGCAATAAATTACGCGGCGTTGGTCGTATGGGCGGCGGTGCTTGCCGTTTGGGCGTGGTCGCGGTTCGAGCCTGCTAACGCCATGTGAGTGTGGGGCAGTGCCTGCGATAACCGGCTTTTGAACGATCCCCAAGTCGGGCGGCGGCCCGCGCTCTCCAGCGCTATCGCATCAACGCCTT
>NZ_KB903185.1:0-21384 GCF_000379565.1 Cupriavidus sp. UYPR2.512
AGGGACGCCACGGAGGCGGGGTGGGTCCACCGTGGCGATACCGCATTGACCGCCTTCGACCGCGGACGCCAGGAACCGGACCGCATGACCGGCGGGCCTGTCCTGGAACAATTCGGTGCTGCTACCTGGCTGCGGCCGGTTGCACGGACACAGCAACGGCCTCGGTATAAACTGCTTCGACCCGGTCGCCCTTCTTGATCTCCTTAAGACGTTCCGGATCCTCGACCATCAGATCCACGGTGCGTCCCTTCGGACCCTTCAGGGTGACGGTCTTGGCGCTGGTGTTGACCGCGACAACGTCGGCGGTGACGGTCACTTCCCNGCCGACTGTGCCGCCTGGCTTTGCTCCCGGCGCCGCACGGTCGGAGATCTCGCGCNCGTTCATGGCAAGCGGCCCCTTGCNCTTCNTGAGGCTCANGNTCAGGGCTTCCTTGTACTCGANCGTGACGGTATCGCCGACCTTGAGCTGTTCGAAGTTCCTCGCCTCCGGCCCCACGACGAGGTCCGTGGTCTTGCCGTCNGCGGCTTTCAGCGAGACCGTTCGCGTCGGCGCATCGATCTTGACGATCTTGGCGGTGAGCTTCGCCGTGCCGGTCGCGGTCGCCTGTCCGGGCGACTGCGTGACATCCACNCGGGTTTCGGGTTGCGCCCACACAGAAGCGGTAGCCGCGGTCATCACCGCCGCAGCCAGTAGTGTCGTTCGTTTCATGCTGTATCCCCTCTGATCAGACTTGCATTGCGCCCATTTCGCGATGTCCTGTGCCGNCCTCGCTTCAGCTAAAGCGCTCTCTCAATACGAGGGCGGTGATCGTGTGACTATTCCAAAACATGTTGTGAATACGCCCCCGCAGCTTGTCCAGGGTGTCGTCGTCGAGCGTATCGAAGGTCAGCCGCACGGCAGGCCTGGTGCCGTCGCCTTCGATGTGCTCGATGCTGGTGTATTCCGGGAACCCGTACTTCACCAGGAAGGCGCCGATTTCCTCATCCGTGGTTTTGGCGTCGAGGTTTCCAAGTAGGAGAATAGACATGACTCACCTTCGGAGTTAGGCCAGGAATCTGANAATGCCGTCGACAGCATCGGTAGACGGCAGGCAAGCAGCGAGCCCTTGGACGTCTTCACAAGCGGGATGGGCAGGGTCCAGCCGTCTTTGCCCGCGGCGATGCGGGTGCGGTCGGCGCCATCGGGGCGGACCATGTGCGACTGGCTCCAGGCTTCCAGGAACTTGTAGCGCACCTCAGCACCGACAGGAGGAATCAGCAAGGTGTGCCGGCTGGGCTGGCGCATTCTGCGCATGGGCAGCGAGCGATAGCAAGGCCAAGCCTGCGAACATCCAAGCGCAGACGCAGCGGAGCAGACCCATTCTTCCCTCCATGCCAAATCCCCTCGCCCGACTGCCGGGCATCGCCTCCGTTCCACGTTATGACCATTTAGTCGGTCAATGACGCAGGCGAAAGCGTGGCAGCCGGGCCCCCGATATGCGTCTTGCTCCGAACTCTAACGTCAGCGTTGGTCACAACAGAACTGAATCTTTTCGGAGAATGGGATAAGAATTTCTTTTCCGGAGGGCCGGATGAATGGGACTGGCCTCGACACCCAAATCCCAGTCCAGGCTTTCAAGCCGGCGCAACGCTGAGGGGCAGCCGCCGTGCCATAGCTTGACTTTCCCGTAGCAGAAAATTCATTGCGATCGGCCGGGCGGTGCTCCAGCGGTAACACCTCCTGCAGGACGTTGACGGTCAAGCCATAGGACATCAGCGCTGCAATGGGGTGCGTGACGGCAGGTCAAGGTTTCGCCGGTTGTCGCGCAGGGGCGGCGCCGGCGCAACACTGGCACTTCTACCGAAAAAGTCTATAAACCATAGCATACGGACAGTTACTCACCCGGCTAGCGCTTCTCACAACACATCTGCCTCGCGCCCATGACTGGCGCCTGGTTCAAGTACTCGTCGACCGAGGCAAAACCGGAGGCATGCCAATGCATCAACCGAAGATCGTCGTGGTCGGCGCAGGACTGGTTGGCGGCTCGGCGGCCCTGTTTGCGGCCGTGGCCATCCCGAGCGCAGAGGTGGTCATCATCGATGTTGCCCGAATCCGGGCCGAAGGGCAGGCGCTGGATCTCGCCCACTCCGCCGCATTCTGGGGAAACAATCGTTTCTATGCGGGCGACTACGAGAACGCGCGCAACGCGGATGTCGTCGTCATCACCGCCGGCGTCGGCGTGAAGCCAGGGCAGACTCGCCTGGACCTGGCCAAGACCAATGCAGGCATCGCGGCGGAAATCGTGGATCGCATTGCGCCCCTGGCCCCGGATGCCATCTACGTCATCGCGACCAACCCCTGCGATGTGTTGGCCGGCACCGTTTTTGACCGCCTGCGCTGCGCGCGGGAGCGCGTCATCAGCACCGGCACCTCTCTCGACACCGGACGACTGCGATCGCTTCTCTCCGAGCGGCTGGGCGTCGTGGCGCCGGGGATTCACGCCTATGTTGTCGGCGAACACGGCGAATCCGCAGTCATCGTATGGTCCGGTGCAACGGTCTCCGGCATGCCCCTCGAAACCTTTCTGTCCAGGACCGGCAAGGAGTTGGGGCCCGCCAGCCGCGATCTGGTCCTGCGCTCCGTGCATGAGGCGGCCAAGCTCATCAAGGAAGGCAAGGGCGCCACTCACTATGGGATCGCCAGTGCGATCGGGCGAATTTGTCAGGCCATCGTGCATAACTCCGATCTCGTTCTCACTGTTGGCATCGTGCATCCCGAAGTCGAAGGCGTGCCAGAGGTGTGTCTGTCGCTGCCGATGGTCGTCAATGGCGGCGGAGCGCAGTTGCTGGCTTACCCGGAACTCAACCCCACCGAGCGCGAGGGCCTGCGGCGCAGCGCGCGCATCGTCAAGGAGGCAACCGACAGCGTGCTGCTGGACCGGTAGGGACATCACGCACACTCCGGCGTACCGAACCACGCCGCCGCCAGGAGGTTGATCATGGATGCATCGCCCGCTAAGGCTCCACCGCCTGCAAGCTCCCCGGCCAGAAAACCAGCGGCCCCCGCAGGGCATCTCAGAGATCTCTGGAGATTTCTTGTCCCGGTGGGAATCGGCATCGTCCTCTGGTTCCTGCCGGCGCCGGACGGCCTGGAGGTGAAGGCGTGGCACATGTTCGCGGTATTTGTCGCCACCATCGCCGGCATCATGACCGCCCCCCTGCCCATGGCAGCGGTCGCCATCATCGGCGCCACGTCAGGCGTGCTTGTTGGTGTCGTGTCCTTTGCCGACGTCACACCACGGGCACGGATCTGGTCTGGCTGGTGATGCTCGCCTTCTTCATTTCCCGGGGCGTGATCAAGACCGGCGGTCGCCCTCGGCGTCCTGAGCAATGTCAACGGTTGCCTGACCCAGTATGGCATCGGCTCCGGACCGGTCATGTTCGGTGCCGGCTACGTCACCCAGGGGGAATGGTGGAAAGCAGGCTTTCTGATGAGCCTTGTCTACATGTTTGTCTGGCTGGTGGTCGGCCCGCTTTGGTGGCAGTTCCTTGGGCATGTTTGAGACGGCCTGGCTCCGGTTCATTCTCCAGCCGGGGATCCGGGGTGGCGGTTTTTGGCGGCGGGCGGGCCGGCGCTAAGGCCGTCCCGCGGGCGCATGCATTGGGCGATGGAGATTGGGGAAGAGGCCATGAAAGCAGTCCAAACCGCAGGTCGGCTCAGCGCAGCGGAAGGCAGGTGTCAACGCTTTACGACCGGCGCTACCAAGTATCTGATCGCCTTTTTCTTCACGGCGGCAGCCGGATTGGCGCAAGCCGCCTTACCCGATTCGCCTGATCCGTCCGATAGCAATGGCTGGCAATTTGCCATTGCGCCGTACCTTTGGCTGCCTAACGTCAGCGGAGACTTTCGTTTTTCCGGATCGTCATCGACCGGCGGCGGCAATCTCGACATCGGCACGGGGCCGGACAGCTATCTTCAGAACCTACAGTTCCTGCTAATGCTGCAGGCTGAGGCCAGAAAGGGCAACTGGTCGATCTTCGGCGATGCGATCTACCTCGACTTCAATCGCCAGGACACCACGCTCAAGTCGGTGACGGCGGGCAATGGCGCCCGAATCGTCGTGCCCCGCGACGTAGCGACCGATGTGGGCAGCAATATGACAGGTGGGATGCTCCAGCTTGCCGCGGGCTACAGGGCGTTACGCGCGCCGTGGGGCAATCTCGAGCCGTTCGGGGGGCTGCGCTATCTGAACCTGAGCGCTAGCGCGCATTGGACGCTATCCGCAACGTTCACGCAGCAAGGCGCGACGCTGGCGCAGCAAGCCAGCGTCTCGCAAACGGAAAACCTCGTGGACGCGATCATCGGTGTGCGCGGGCGTTTCAACCTGAGCAGGAATGGCAGGTGGTACGTGCCTTATTACATCGACGTCGGAAGCGGATCCTCCAGCTACACGCTACAAGTGTCCGCGGGGGCGGCGTATGCGGCAAAATGGGGAGATATCCAGTTATCGTACCGCTACCTGAGCTATAAAGTGAATGGAGGCGAGCTGATACAACGGCTCACCTTTAAGGGGCCCATGCTCGGGATGATGTTTCGATTCTGAGCCTCTCGCGCATAGACTGGATGACAGATTCACGCCCGCTCGCGTAACTGGCGCGGACGCAATATAGCCGTATCAGAAGTAAGATAATCGCGTAGCTGAATCCACTCCATCATCAACAGGCCACCTAACCTCGCGTGGTTAAAGGGATTGGCTGCGATCGACTTGCGGCCTTACCNTCGCTTATACCGTCAAGCACGCTGAACATTTGCTGGCGCGGAAGATGGAGCGATTTGCGGGGCGACGACTCTGGCGACACTATTGTCAATCCACCCAAACGGTACAGAAAGTCCAGCGTCCTGTCCGCATTCCGGATCCGCTGATCACCATCTCAATCCAACCAAGGGTTGGCAAGGATGATGCCGACACCGTCGAAGTCCTTGGTGTTACGTGTGGCCAGTGCGGCAGCGTGGTGCCGGCATATCCTTCTGTATCAACGTTTAGGAAAGCTACTATCCCTTGCATATTCACCTATGGGTGCCTGCCGACACCCGCGCGCGCTAGGAAGGTAGCGAAGGAAGATTCGCTCCGCTCTCGGCGCGCAATACCGCCTTGTGGATCTTGCCAGCGGGTGTCAGCGGTAGCGCGTCCCGCAGTACCACCTGCCGCGGCACCTTGTAGTCAGCCAGGCGGGTCGCGCAATAGGCGCGGATTTCCTCCTGCGTGACCTGGCAACCGGGTTTTGGCACGACGTAGTAGCGCCCGATCTCACCCATCACCGGGTCGGGCACGCCAATGCCGGCAACCATCAACACGGCGGGGTGCCGCGCGATTACCCCCTCGATCTCGGCCGGATAGACGTTGAACCCGCCCTGGATATACATGTCCTTCTTACGGCCCTTTAGGTAGATAAAGCCGCGCTCATCCACATAGCCTAGGTCGCCCGAGTGCAGCCATCCTTGTGCATCAAAGCCATCGGCCCCGGCCGCACTGCCCACATAACCCGCGCAGACACCCGCTCCGCGGAACCATAGCTCGCCAATCTCGCCCGCGACTGCGTTCTCGCCGTCGGGCGTGACCACGCGCATTGCGGCGGTATCAAGGATACGGCCGATCGATTGCATCAGATCCTCCCGCTCGGCACCCCAAGGTGTCATGACAATCGCGCCCGACGTTTCCGACATGCCATATAGGTTCATGATCGAAGCCTGCGGCATGTGCGCCTGCAGTTGCTCGAGCAATACGCCATCGGCAGTGGCCCCCCCCACGATCACTAGCCGGATCGAAGAGAAGTCCACCTCGGCTGCATCCGGGTGCATCAACAGTAGCGTGGCCATGGTCGGCACGCCCGAGAGAATCGTGGGCGGATGCTGACGCATCATGGCGAGCATCCGGTCCGCCTTGAAGGTCGGCACAAGTTCGCAGGCGCCGCCGCTCAGCAAGAAGGTCAACACCCCGCAGGTGATGCCGCCCACGTGGTTGAACGGCAGCGCCAATTGGATATGGTCGGCCTCGGTCATGCGCACATGGCGTGCCTGGGCCAATGCGGCTGCCAGCATGCTGTGATGCGACAGACCGGCCCCCTTTGGCCGTCCGGTGGTGCCAGATGTGTAGATCACCATAGCCAGGTCCGCAGACTCGACCTGTGCCTCGGCGCCAGCCAACGCGGCGCTATCCGTCGCAGTGGCAGCCAGTACCGAAAGCCGCAATGGGCCTCCTTCGGACGATGGCGGTGCGTCGATCAGCCCCACGTGCTGCAGGCTGGGCATGCGCGGTGCCAGCCGCTCGAGCATGGCAAGGAAGTCGAAGCCCTCGCACTCCTGCATCGTGAAGACTGCCTTGACCGCGCTGTCATTCACCATGTGCTCGATCTCGTTCTCACGATAGCGCACGCTCAGGCCCACCACCGCGATCCCGATGCGTGTCGCGGCGAAAAACAACTGCAGCCACTCGATCTGGTTCAGGGCGATCACGCCAATGCGATCGCCGCGCTTAAGTCCGAGACCAAGCAGGCCGCAGGCTAGCCGTGCGGAGGTGGCCTCGGCCTCGCCAAAACTGTGCGCCTGCTGCTCGCACAGATAGGCTGTGCGGTGGCCCCATTCCTGGCTGGCCCGGCGCAGGGCGGCACCAATTGTGGCCGGAGGTGGGTTGATGATCATGCGGTCCTCCTGGTGATGATAGATACGCAAAAGTATGGAGCCCGACGCGGCCAGGGCTGACATGGCTGAACGGCAAGCGTAGCCAAGCAGCAGGGGGGTAAAACTTGCGCAAACGTAGCGTTGCATTTCGCCCCTCAATGGCTCGCCCAAGGGCCTACACATTGAGCCTTCAGCTCTTGTCAACACAGCGTCCGTTTGGGACGGGCACCGACTGGGCCGGCCGCCTCACATGCGCGGCATAGCCTAGAATCCTTCGTCAGGCTGATTTCAGCACTGGCTCCTGCCAGCCTTGTTGCCAGCGGTGCCCCACTGCCCCGGTCGCATCGCTTCTCGCTGAACCACCTCGCTTGCCACGGCACCGAAGGCGGCGCCCGGTGTAGCTTCGGATGACTGCCCGCCGCGGCGCAGGGTCCAGCCGACAAAGGGATCGGCGGAGTGGCTGCTCATCATCCATTGCGCTTCGCAGGCGCGGCAACGATGTTCGCACAGCATCAGCACGATATGCGGGGTGTAGTGCCGGCGCGAAACCGGGGACACCGGGTAAAGCCCGGGATGACCGGAAGCACGCCGCGGATCCCGCGTCAGCTCGAAACATTCGCCGCATATTGACGGCTGTACCGCCGGCACGGCAATCGCGGGGGCGACCGGCTTCGGCACCTGAACCTCCCCGGCACGGACACGCTGTGCAGTGCTCCAGCGCTGCATGACTGTCCAGTACAGCACGCGCAGCAGCTCCCGGCCCGACTGCATGGCGGTGGCGCAACAGCGGTCCACGTGCTGCTCGAGCAGCAGGCCCATTTCGGCCGCCGACGCAAAGAACAGCAGTTGCTGCTGCCCGCCGCTGCCGGCGATCCAGCCGTCGAACACCTTCACTAACGCTGACTTGTAGGCATCACTGCCCCAGCGGCCCGCGCACGCGGCCTGCCGGTTTGCCTGCCGGCAGGTGCGGCGGATTTCCGTGCGCAGCGCTCTCAGTTCCGCGCGCGCTACGCCATCGGGACAGCCCAGATCTTTGCTACTGATCACAATGCACCTCGACTGGATAGCACCCGGGCCGCCTACCTGCAAACCCGTGTACCGGTCATTGCCCGGCTGCTTCAAAACAGTCCGCATACTGCTTGCGCAGCATGTGCTTCTGGATCTTGCCGGTGGCGGTAGAGGGCAGCGCATCGATGAACTTGACTGCCTTCGGCACCTCGAACTTGCCGAGGCCGGCACGGCAGAACTCTGTCAGCTCAGCTTCGCTGCAGGCCGCGCCGGGCTTGAGCACCACAAAGGCACAGATGGCCTCACTCCAGTGGCGGTGGGGCAGACCGACCACTGCTGCCGCCGCCACGGCCGGGTGCGCCAGGATGACAGACTCAACCTTGATGCTGGCGACGTTCTCGCCGCCGGTCTTGATCATGTCCTTTTTACGGTCGAGGAACAGTAATTGCCCGCCCTCATCGATCGTGCCAAGATCGCCCGTATGGTGCCACCCGTACCGCTGCGCCGCTACGGTCGCCGCGGGATCCTTGAAGTAGCCAAGCATGACGTTCGGTCCGCGGTGCACGATCTCGCCCACTTCGCCGGGCGCGAGGAGCCTGCCGTCGTCATCCATGATGGCGGCCTCGGAAACCACCGTGGAGACGCCCCAGTAGTTCGCATCGCGCGCCGGATGCTCTACCGGCCGAAAGCTCATCGTGACCGGGTAGATCTCGGTCTGTCCCGTGACCAGCATGATGTTGGGACTCAACATCGATGCGATCCGGTCCACCAGCGGCCGCGGCATCGGCGCCATGGCATAGATGCAAAGCCGCAGCGATGAGAAGTCCGCCGTGGCGGCCTTGGGATCGGACAGGATGGCCGCATACATCATCGGCAGCGCCACCAGCACGGAAATCCGCTCCTTGACGACGCTGTCGACCAAGAGCCCCGGCTGGAAGTCCCGGCCAATCACCAGGCAGGCGCCGGCCGCGCAGGTGGAGGCAGCCACCACATGCTGGCCGCAGTGGAACAGGGGCAGGACGCCTGTGACCACGTCTTGCTCAGTAAAGCCGAAGGTCGAGAGGTTGCCGATCACTGCGCTGTAGACCGAGGCATGCGAATGCACCACGCCCTTCGGGTTGCCGGTGGTACCGCTGGTGTACATGATCAGCGCGGGCTGGTCTCCATCAATGTCCACCTCCGGCAGCGTGGCAGGGCGACCCTGTGTCAGTGCTGGCAACTTCAAGCCGGCCGTGCTCGACGCACTGTTCATGGTAACTACGACAGGCAGCCCCACATCCTGCAGCAATGCCGCCATCTGCGGCTGCTGGCAAATGGCCTCGTCCGCAACGATGCAGGAGACTTCGGCATGGCGCAGGATGTAGCCGATCTGCGCCGTGTCGAGCTGGATATTGACCGGCACCCAGACATTGGCTGATTTATGAATGCCATTGAGCGCGACCAGCATGTCGATGGAATTGGCGCACAGCGTGGCAACCTGGATCCCGCTGCCATGCGCCTCAAGCAGGTAGTGGGCGAACTGCGAGCTGAGTGCGTCCAGCTCGCAGTAGCTCAGGCGTTGCTCGCCATTGACCACGGCAGTGCGGTCTCCGTGCTTGACGGCAGTGCGATGCACGATGTCGCCCAGTGCTACGCGGCGAATGCGACGGCTTACTGCCGAAGCTTCTGGTACCTGCATGTCTGTCTCCTTATTTGATGTTGTGGTGTCCCGCTCTTCCGGCGGAATCAGCCGGCCGGTCGCGCCGCCTGCTCGCTGGCCGCGGCCTCGATCATCGGCTTGACGCTGTCTATGGCGCCGCCGCCGTCGCACGGGATGATCGCGCCCGAGATGAATGATGCTGCCGGCGAACCGAGGAACATGGCGAGGTTGGCGATGTCTTCGCTGGTGCCCAGCCGCCCCAGCGGCACCATTGCCCGAACCCGCGCATCGCCTTCCGCGCCCTGCGGCGAGAGCCGGCGCATGCCTTCGGTGTCGGCGATGGGCCCCGGCGAGATGGCATTGACCCGGACGCCGGCAGCGCCCCACTCCATTGCGAGCACGCGAGTGAGCTGGTCCACCCCGGCCTTTGCCGCGCAGACGTGGGCCTGGTAGCGGATCGGGATCGCGCCCTGAGGCGCGGTGATATTGATGACTGAAGCGCCTGGGCTGGCCAGGTGAGGGAAGGCCTGCCGCATCACGTGGAAGGTGCCGTTGAGGTCAATATCGACCACCACCTTGAAGCCGTTGGACGAGAGCTGGTTGAGCTCGGCCAGGAAGTTGCCGGCGGCACCGGAGACCAGTACATCGATCTTGCCGAAGCGGTCGTGCGCAGCGGTGAAGGCGCGGCCTACTGCATCGAAGTCGCGCACGTCGGCGGTTACGCCCAGCACCCCGGCGCCGTGCGCGGCCAGAGCGGCGACTGCAGCGTCCACGTTTTCCTGCTTGCGGCTGGCCACGGTCACATTGGCGCCGTGGCGGGCGAAGGCATGGGCAATGCCGAGGTTGATGCCGGTGGTACCGCCGAACACGAAGGCGTGGCGGCCGGCGAAGTCAAAGGATACGGTCATGGCAATGTCCTGTCGAAAGCGGCTGGTTGCGGGTGCCAGGTCAGCAGGCGGCACGCAGTAATTCCTCGGCGATGATCATGCGGCGAACCTCGCTGGTGCCGCCGCCGATGGTGGCGAGCTTGGCATTGCGGTAGTGGCGGTTGACCTCGGTCTCCCAGATAAAGCCGGTGCCGCCGTGGATCTGCACCGCCTTGTCGGTCACGTGCAGCAGCATCTCCCCGACGCGCAGGATCGAGGCAGCGCACAGCTTGTGCAGATCGCCCCGTCCGCCACCGCCCTGCTCCAGCGCATTGCACGCCATCAGCGCGCGATAGGCCAGCGAACGCGCCGCTTCCAGCTCCGTGTACATGTCGGCCAGCATCGCCTGCACCATCTGGAACGAACCGATCGGCTTGCCGAACTGCTGCCGCGTCTTGGCATAGTCAAGCGACAGGTCGAGGCAGCGCTGCGCCTCGCCGATGCACGGCAGCGCCAGGAAGGCACGCTCGATATCGAGCCCGCTCATCACCACCGCCACGCCGCGGTTCTCGCCGCCGATCAGGTTGCGGGCCGGCACCCGGCACTCGTCGAACACCAGTTCGCCGGTCGGGGCGCCCCGCCAGCCCATCTTGGTGAGCTTCTGCGCGACGCTGAAGCCAGCGAAATCCCTTTCCACGATGAACGCCGAGATGCCCTTTGCACCTTGCGCCGGATCGGTCTTGGCATAGACCAGGATCACGTCGGCCACCGGCCCGTTCGAGATGAACATCTTGCGGCCGTTGAGCACGTAGTCGTCGCCGTCCCTACGCGCCGTGGTGCGCATGCTGCCGAGCGCATCCGAGCCGGCCCCGGGTTCGGTCAGCGCCAGCGCCCCCACCCACTCGCCCGAACATAGCCGCGGCAGGTAGCGCTGCCTCTGCTCCTCGTTGCCATTGCGCAGGATGTTGTTCAGGCAGAGGTTCTCGTGCGGCCCCCAGATGAAGCCGGCGTTGGCGTTCCAGTAACCGAACGCCTCCGCCACCATGCCGGCGGAGAACAGGTCCATGCCGGATCCGCCGTATTCGGGCGGTGCGGTAATCCCGAGGTAGCCGGCGGCGCCAAGCATCGGCATCAAGTGCTCGGGGTACCAGTCTTCGCCGTCCATGCGCGGCAGCAGCGGCGCCAGTTCGGCCTTGGCGAAGCGGAATGCCTGGTCGTAGACTTCACGCTGCTCTGGAGAGCGCTCGAACTGCGCAGTCGAAATCGTCATAGTGTCTCCTCGCTTGGTGATTCCGCTTCAGATGCGCAGAATGCCTTGCTGGCGCTCGCCGAATGGCGCGTTGAGCGAAGCTGACAGCGCCACCCCTAGCGCGTTGCGCGTATCGACCATATCGAGCACGCCGTCGTCGCGCAGCTCGGAGGTCTGGTAGTACACGCTGTTGCTGCGGGTATAGTCCTGCTGAATCTGGTCATGGATGGCCTGGATCTCGGCAGGATCGGGCTGCTTGCCTTCCCGCGCCAGCGCGGCGATCTTGATCTGCGATAGCGTCCTGGCGGCCTGCTCCGCACCCATGGTCGCGCACTGCGAATGCGGCCAGGCGAACAGGAAACGCGGATCGTAGCCCCGTCCGGCCATGCCGTAGTTGCCGGCGCCGAAAGAGGCATGGCACAGGACGCTGAACTTGGGCACCCGCACATTGCTCTGGACCATGATCATCTTGGCGCCGTCCTTGGTGATGCCGCGATGCTCGTAGTCCCGCCCGATCATGAAGCCGGTGATGTTGTGCAGGAACAGCAGCGGCACGCCGTCGCGGTCGCACAGTTCCATGAAGTTGGTGGCTTTCTCTGCCGCCTCGCTGAACAGCACGCCGTTATTGGCGAGGATGCCGATCTTGTAGCCCCACAGGTAGGCATAGCCGCACACCAGCGTGGTGCCGTAGTCGGGCTTGTATTCGTGGAACAGGCTCCCGTCGACCAGGCGCGCGATGACCTCGCGCATGTCGAACTGCTTCTTGATGTCGTCCGGGATGATGCCGTAGAGCTCTTCCGGATCGTAGTACGGCGCTTCCGGCTCACGCATGTCCACCGCCTGCTTGGGGCGGCGGCGCAGGGTGCCGACGATCTCGCGCGCCAGCGCGATGCCCTGAGTTTCCGAGTCCACCGCGTAGTCGGCCGTGCCCGAGATGCGCGTGTGCACATCCGCGCCGCCCAGTTCGGCCGCGCTGATGTCTTCGCCGGTGGCGGCCTTGACCAGTGGCGGGCCGCCCAGGAATACGCCGCTGGAGCCGCGCACCATGATCGAGTAGTCGGACAGCGTGGGCACGTAGGCGCCGCCAGCAGTGCAATGGCCCATGGCCACGGCGACCTGTTCCACGCCGGCAGCCGATAGGCGGCACTGGCTGTAGAACATATGGCCGCCCTCGTGGAAGATATCCATCTGCATGGGCAGATAAGCGCCTGCGCTGTCGACCAGGTGCACGATCGGCAGACTGTTCTCCAGTGCGATCTTGAGCGCGCGGATGGATTTTCTTGCGCCGAGCGGATAGACCGCGCCACCCTTGATGGTGCTGTCATTGGCCAGCACCATCACTTCGCGGCCGTTGACCACCCCGATGCCCGAGACCACGCCGGCGCCCTTGATATGCGCGTCGTACTTGGCGTGATTGGCGGCCAGCGGTGAAAGCTCCAGGAACGGGGTGCCGGGATCGAGTAGCAGCTCCAGGCGCTCGCGCACCAGCAGCTTGCCCTGATCACGCACACGCTTGATGTCGCGCTCAGCCCGGTGGTGGCGGACGTCCTGCATCATTGCCAGGAATTCCTCGCGCACGCGCAGGTTGTGCGCACGGTTGGCCTGGAAAGACTCGGAGCGCGTGTTGATACGGGATTCGATGCGGCGCATGTTTACTCCTTCGCCGCTTCGAGCCGCACGAGCAAGGCGTCCCGGTCGAACAGATCACCCTTTGCACAGGGAATTTCCGCGACTACGCCATCGCGGGCCGCTTCCAGGTTGAGTTGCATCTTCATACTCTCGATCACGATCATGGTTTGCCCCGCGCTCACGCGATCGCCCACGGCGACCGCGACCTCGATCACGGTGCCCGGCATTGGCGCCACGCAGACATCGCCCTCCTCGGCATCCGCCCCGGCGCCGCGGACCGGATCGCGCAGCGTAACGGTCCAGGCACGCCCGAAAGCATGCACATAGGCGGTCTCGCCATGCTGGGCGACCCACACGGCATGGGTGTGGCCGCCCATCGTCAGCCCCAGCGCGCCGTCCGGCTTGCTCTCCATCGTTACGTCAGACACTGCGCCGTCGACCTCGACCCGGCCGCCACGTGCATCGCGCACCAGCGCGACGTGGTGGCGCGCACCGGCTCCAACTTCCGCTGTCAGCTTCATCAGTTTCTCCAGGCATGCATGGCGCCATGCACCGCAGGCGGCGCAAAGCGTGAATCGGTCAGCGTGCGGTTGGTCAGCAAGGCCGCAGCAAGAACCACGGCAACCTGCTCCCGCGTAGGCGCCGGCACCTGCAGCGCCGGCCTGTGCTCTTCCAGAAAGCTGGTGTAGGTATTGCCGGCCACGAACTCAGGGTGGGCCAGTACGCGTTCGAGATAGGCGGCGTTGGTGGTGACACCCAGCGCAACGGTCTGCTCCAGCACGGCGCGCATGCGTTCGATCGCCTCGGCACGCGTGGCGCCGCGCACGATCAGCTTGGCCAGCATCGGGTCGAACGCCGAGGTCACGGTGTCGCCCTCCTGCACGCCGGCATCCAGGCGGAACCCGTCTGCTTCCGGCGGGCGGAATAACCGCAGCTTGCCGGTGGCCGGCATGAAATCGCGCTCGGCGTCTTCGGCGCACAGGCGGCACTCAATGGCATGCCCGGTCAACCGGATCTCGTCCTGGCCAAAGCCCAGCGGATCGTCTTCGGCAATGCGGATCTGCTCGGCAACGATATCCAGGCCGGTGATCATCTCGGTGACGGGATGCTCGACCTGGATGCGGGTGTTCATTTCCAGGAAGTAGAACGCACCCGAGGGGTCAACCACGAACTCCACGGTTCCCGCCGACGCATAGCCGACGGCCTTGGCGAGCGCCACCGCCTGGGCGCCCATGGCCTGCCGCAGCGGCGCGTCAACAAACGGCGATGGCGCTTCCTCTATGACCTTCTGGTGTCGGCGCTGGATCGAGCACTCGCGCTCGCCGAGATAAACAATATTGCCATGGCGGTCGCCCAGTACCTGGATCTCGATATGGCGCGGGCGCTCGATGTATTTTTCGAGGAACACCCGGGCATCGCCGAACGCGGCCTGCGCCTCGCTCGTGGTGCGTTCGAAGGCGGCGCGGCAGGCTGCCGGATCCGCGTCGTGGATTACGCGCATGCCTTTGCCGCCGCCGCCGGCGCTTGCCTTGAGGATGACCGGGAAGCCGATCTCGGTTGCCACGTCGAGCGCATGGCCGGCATCGCGGATTTCGCCGTCATAACCGGGAATGGTGTTGACTCCGGCCTGCGTGGCAAGTCGCTTGGAGCGGATCTTGTCGCCCATGGCTTCGATGGCATCGGCGCCCGGGCCAATGAAGCGTATGCCCGCGGCGTCGAGCGCGCGGGCGAAGTCCGCATTCTCGGAAAGGAAGCCGAAGCCGGGATGCACTGCATCCGCGCCGGTGGCACGGCATGCGGCAAGGATATTGTCGATCGACAGATACGCGGCCACGGGCGTCGGCCCGTCGATGCAGTAGGCCTCGTCAGCCAGCCGCACCGCGAGCGAGTCCTGGTCCGCCTCGTGATAGACGATTACCGCACGCTTACCCAGGCGCCGGCAAGTGCGGATGATACGCGCCGCGATCTCGCCGCGGTTGGCGATCAGCACCGTGTTGATGGCAGGCATGGCTGTCAGGCTCCGTTTTTCTTGACGTTCTTTACTTTGTCGCCCGCGGCGTACAGCGCGAGCGGCCCCTGCGCCGTGAGCCAGGCGGCCGGCACGCGGACCGGCAGGTCCATCAGCATCTGCGCGTAGCTCTTGCCTTGCGGGTCATAGCGCAGCGACGCGATACCGCCGCCACCCAACGCCCCGGTCAGCAGGAAATTCAGTGCGTGGAAGCCGGGCAGTTCCCAGCGGCGCACTGCGCCGGTGATGTAGTGCCCGAAGAAGGTACCGACCCGTTCCGTGGTCAGTTCGCGGCGCAGCACCGGCAGGAACTCCGGGCGGCGTGCGATGACCCCGATATTGGCGTCATTGCCCTTGTCGCCGCTGCGGCCCCAGGCCAGGGCGATCAGCGGCACTTCCACGGCATCCCCGGGGGCAGGTTCATCGGCCCCTGCCACCGGTTCGCGCCGTTCCAGCGGCTGGCCGGCCGCGACCGTCACGGAGGTCACGATGCCGTCCAGTTCGACCTGCACCGGCACCCGGCCCTTGTCTAGCAGGAAGGAGAACAGCCGCACCACCGGCGACGGTGACGGCCGTCCGCCGAACAGCCCGGTAGTGCCTTGCGCCATGGCTACGCCGGCCTGCGTCATCTCGCGGCCGAAGACCTCCAGCGCGGTCTTGTCATCGTGGCGCAAGCCGATCTTCAGGACCACTTCGCGGGCGGACGCGGCAAAGCGGCCGGCTTCCCCATAGGTATCTTCGGCGCCGATCACCTCGACCGAAGTCTCGCGATAGTCCCCACGCCCGGCAGCCAGGTTCAGGCCGCGCGTGCGCTCGATGATGGCCTGCCCCATGCGGCGCGCCTTGGCTGCCGCATCGCGCCCCGCCACCATCATGGTGGCGATCACGCGCCAGCCGTCGGCGTAGGTGGCACTGACCTTGTAGGTCGGCGTCGGGGCGCGGCCGCGGGCGCCGCTCACGTGCACGCGGTCAGTGCCGTCCTGCGCCAGCTTCACATCTGTGAAATCGCAGACCACGTCCGGCAGGATGTAGGCGGCAGGGTCGCCGATCTCATAGACAATCTGTTCCGCCACGGTGGCGGGCGTGACCAGGCCGCCGGTGCCAGCCGGCTTGGTCACGGTAAAGGCGCCGTCGGCCGAGCACTCGACGATGGGATAGCCCATGTCTTCCCAGCCCGGCACCTCGGCCCAGTCGGTAAAGAGGCCGCCCGTGCATTGGGGACCGCATTCGATGACATGGCCGGCCAGGCTGCCGGCGGCCAGCAGGTCATAGTCAGTATCGCGCCAGCCGAATTCATGCATCAGGATGCCAAGCGTTACCGCCGAATCCACGCAACGGCCGGTCAGCACGATGTCGGCACCCGCATCCAACGCCGTGGCAATGGAGCGCGCGCCGAGGTAGGCGTTGCAGCTCTGCACACGCCGGGGAAAAGGCGCTCCCGTGAACATCTCGGTGGGCGCAAGCGCGTCGATTTCCTCGATGCGCGGCATCAGGTCATCGCCTTCGACGACGGCAATACGCAGCGGCACCCCAGCGGCCTTAGCAGCCACGGCCAGCGCGTCGCGACACGCCCGCGGATTGATGCCTCCGGCGTTCGACACTACCCGAATGCCACGCTTGGCAATGTCCGGCAGGAACGGCGCGAGGGTCTCGACGAAGTCGGGCGGATAACCAAATTCCGGGGATTTAGCCCGCGCGCGCGCGAGCAGCGACATGGTGATCTCGGCCAGGTAGTCCGACACCAGGTAGTCGATCCGGCCGCTGCCAACCAGTTGCGCCGCGGCTTGCGCGCTGTCGCCCCAGAAGCCGGAGGAACAGCCAATGGCAATCTTGCGCTCAGCCATGACTGCTCTCCTCTGCGCGCACCCAGTGCGGCTTGCGCTTCTCCGCGAAAGCAGCCATGCCTTCGCGAGCCTCGTCGCTGCTGGCAAGCCGCTCGATCATCACCTCCGCGTAGGTGAGGGTCTGGTCGATTGACATGTCCTGCATCAGGTCGAGCGCCTGCTTGCCCACCCGCAGCGCGTTGGGCGAATTGGCCTCGAGTCGCTCGAGGACATCGACCACCTGGCGATCCAGCTCGGCGGCCGGTACCGCGCGGTTGATCAGGTGGTAGCGCTCGGCCTCCGCGGCACTGAGCGGCTCGCCGAGGAAGGCCATCTCCCAATAGCGCCGGCGTGGCAACTGACGGATCAGGTAGGTGGTGATCATCATTGGGAACAGCCCTACCCTGACTTCCGGCGTGCCGAAGCGGGCGTGATCCGCGGCCAGCGCCAGGTCACAAGCCGAGACCAGCCCAAGGCCGCCGCCCAGCGCAGCGCCGTTGATACGCCCGACGATGGGCTTGTGGCAGGCGCGCATGGCCCGGTACACCTGTACCAGCGGATTCTCCGCGCGCCCCGTGTCAAAGCTGCCGGCATCGCCTTTCAGGTCGGCCCCCGCGCAGAAGGTGCGATCGCCCGCCGCGGTCAGCACCACCGCGCGAATGGCGTCGTCGCCGGCCGCGTCACGGAACGCGTCGACTAGTTGACCGGTCATGACGCTATTCAGCGCATTGTGGGCGTGCGGCCGGTTCAGGGTGAGCCAAAGGGCGTTGTCCCGGCGCTCGACAACAATGGAATCAGACATCGACTTTCTCCAATCAGGAAAAACGCGAAAAATCGGGCTGGCGCCGCGCGAAGAAGGCGGCAATGGCTTCCTGCATTTCCTCGGAGGCAAAGCAGATCTCGAGCGCTTTTCCTTCGGCCGCTATGGCTGCGGCCAGGCCCGCGCGGTGGCCCATCCTGAGCAGGCGCTTGCTGGCCCGCATGGAGGCCGGCGGGAGCGCCGCTAGTGCTGCCGCTGTCGCATTGGCGCGTGTCATCAATGCATCCGGAGCCAGCACTTCATTGACAATGCCGGCGCGCAAGGCCTTCTCGGCATCAAAGGGCTGGGCCAGTAGGACCAGTTCGTTCGCCAGCCGCATGCCGGCATGCAGCGGCAGCAGGTAGCTGGAGCCGAATTCGGGCACCAGGCCGAGTTTTGTGAATGGCAATTGGAACGTTGTCCCGGCGGCCGCGAAAACGAAGTCGCAATGCAACAGAAGCGTCGTGCCGCCGCCGATCGCACTGCCGTGCACGGCGGCAACGATGGGCTTATCGAAGTCGTCCAGGCGCATCAGTAGCCGAGCGAAGGCCGAGCGGACATAGCCCTCGGGCAACGGCCCGGCCTGAAAGCCGTGCAGGTCGCCGCCTGCGCAAAATGCTTCGCCCTGCGCGCGCAGCAGAACCACGCGAGTCTGCTCGTCCTGCTGCGCCTCAAAAAGGCGCTGCTCAAGCTGGCAAAACCACGCCTCGTTCATCACGTTGCGTGCTTCAGGCGACCCGAACGTCACCGTAAGCACATGCTCACTGCGTTCAGCGCGGAAATTTTCGTTCACGTGTCTCCTCCTTGGGGCCCGGCTCTGGCGAGTGACGCGCCACAGGCTGCGGTTTGAGGGAGTCTAGAAGTGCGGAGATAAAAAAGCAAGCGCTTGGTTTATTTGTGACGTACACTTTCAGCCGTGGTATCCGAGGGGTTGGATCAATAACTTGTCCAGACGCTGGCGTCAGGCACCCGTCTAAAATGACGCCCGCCCCCAACTAAGTGACATCGAGCAAGAGATATGGCGCGACCGAAACGCGAAGACATTAATGACGTCAATCGCCGCAATGACCTCGTCATCGCGGCGGCATTGCTGTTCAAGGAGAAGGGCTACCATGGCACGACCATGCGCGACATCGCGCGGGCCATCAACATGCAGGCGGGCAGCCCTTTCTATCATTTCGCCAGCAAGCAGGACCTGCTATTCGCCGGCGTGGAAGAAGGACTGCTGGGATGCCTGGCCGACCTTGAGGCGATCGATCCTCAGGGAATGCCGGCACTGAATTACTTCCGCGAGCTGGCGCGCGCCCATCTTCGACGTTTGCTCGAAACGCAGGGCGGGATGGTTCCGATGGTGGTGGATGAATGGCGCTACCTGGAAGGCCCGCATCTCGAAGCCGTGCTAGCGATACGCCATCGCTTCGAGGCATTGTGGCAAGCCGCGTTAGCCCGACTCAAAGATGCCGGTCACGTCAGACGTGCCGACGCGATGGCCTGCCGCTTCTTCCTCAGCGCTTTGCATGGCACGGTGCGTTGGTACAGGCCGGACGGTCCTTTGTCGCCTGATGAGATTGCCGACGAACTCGTGGATTGCACGCTCTGTGGCGACACGGATCGCCATGGCGGATCTCGAACACCCTGAGCCGGGACGCGATCTCAGCTTCCACTGTACAAAGGTGTCAAGGCCAGCGCCGAGGATGACATACTGACTGAGCCCGCGGCCGGTCTGTTCCACGACCAAGTCCTCAATCAAAGGCAATCGAGACGCGGAAGGGATGCGTGAACTGCGGGTCCATTCGCCCGCGACGTCAACAGCCCAGCAACTCCAAGCCGATTTCGTCTTCCAGCACGTGCGGCGCGGCGTCGGCCTCGACATGCAGAGCGCGCCATAAGGCGACTCGAGCTGCGGTGCTGTCTGGCGCTATTTCGCCATTCATGGCTTTCGATCCTATTGTTCGTCTTGCACCTAAAGTTGACCTGCTCGTCCCGCGCCACGCTATGCAAGAAAGGGGTTTTGCTTCGGTCCCATGGCGATCCATTCGCGGACATAACTGCGCGTGCGCTTTCCGACTGAAGTGCCCCCCCACGTACGACCGTTTGACCTTGGAAGCAGCCGTAGAGGTCGCCCTGGGTCGAAAGGCAGTTCAGGGTCGGGAAGCGACCGTCGAGTCGACTGATAGCAGTCATACGTTGGCCCGCGTGCCCGTTGGAGAGAATAGCTTTCACTCGGCTGGGAAGGATAGGAAGACCGCCGTAATGCGACTGAGCCTCGGCAGAGGCTCAGTCGATCTCGAAGACGTCTTGTACTTCCTGACGGCCGAGGAAGGCCCTGCCCGCTAAAGTGTCACCGCTGGGTGACGCGCCCGGGAGTGGCCAGTGGCTCATTGCGTCTTCGGATACCCTACGTAGTAAATGCCGATGACACCCCCACTGTTGTCGTGGATAGGCTCATATCCAGTGGTATATGGCTTGCCAAGGATGTCAGCATCACCGTAGTAGGCACCACCACCGCGTATTGCCCCCATGGCCTTGCCCTTCGGATCGAGGACAGTCCCAATCGCCCTCGATCCATCGTCCTTCTGTACATTCGTCGCCACGCGCACGAAATCATCGCCGCTCTTGACGAACAATGTTGCCGTGCCGCCATGCTCCTTTTTGACTTCATCAACTACGGCAAAGTTGTTGTTCATCTTGGTCGCGCCAAAGTACAAAGCTGGCGCGGGTTTTCCTGCAACAGCATCTTCTCCTTTAATCCCCGGTGCGCCCAATTTGGCCGTCTTAGCCTTCAGTGACGCCATGGCCTGCTTCACGTTCTCCGGTGATTGCGCATAGCTCATGGCGGGAGTGAAGACCGGCAATGCGAGTGCAAAGATCACAGGGGCGACCCATCGCCCTATAGCACCTACGGGACATGCTTTTGCCATTTTGTCCCCCTTTAGGCAGCGTCGCCGACGAGGCGAGGCGGCAACTTCCCCGGGACCGGGCAGCGTGCCCCTTTGTCCGATTGGAGTATAGGCAGCGGTCGAGACGCTGCTTCTCCGGAAGCGAGGCACTACAAAACTTTCCCCGCACCGCGCTCAATATGCTCGCGCATGATCTTGATTTGCCCCCGCGACAGCGCAATGACTCCCCTTGCCTCGAGCCGATTCAACTCGAGACCCACACGATAGCGGGAACCACCGACAGATCTGGCCAGATCCGCCTGGGTCACCTCGATGCAGACATCGGAGGTGCTACCTTGCGGTGACCGCCTTGCCAATTGCACAAGGCGCGCCCATACCTTGTCCGTCAGTGACTCGAAGGACTGCGTGCCATACATTTCCAGCACATTGTTCAACCTGCTCGCGAGCATCAGGGTGATTGCCAATGCTACTGTCGAATCGTGCAGAAGATGCTCCAGGAGCTCTCGCCGGATATGCAATACCTCGGATTGACGATCGGCAAGGCGTTGTTGCATAAATCGAGATTGAAAACAGGGGCTCCTCGGTGACGCTGAACTCAGGCNATACGGACGGATTGCGGGCGAGCGAGCGCGACCATGCGGTTGAGCACGCCCGCACGGATAGCCACTTCGGTGGCCTGCGACCCGATTTCGCGTGCCCACAGACTGTGTCCCGTCAGCGTCTTGAGGCGGTACATCAGGGTCTCGGCCAGCGAGCGCCGGTGATAGCCGCTGGCGGCTTTCCAATCGCGTCGACTGCTCTTCTC
>NZ_KB903186.1:0-21335 GCF_000379565.1 Cupriavidus sp. UYPR2.512
GACATTGCTTCGGCACCGCGATCACATCTGGATGCTCGGTGGCGAAATGATCCGACGACGCCATGAAGATCCCGATCTCCTTACCCTCCCTGTGGCAACCCTCCTGGACAAGCTCATCGAGGAAGACGGCGGCCCTCTCATCTGGCCAGTTATCTCCGAGTCCGCACAAAATTCCTTTGATGCAACCTGTCGCGAGCTCTATCAGTACCTGAATCGGGCTTCACTCGGCTAGCCGCACATCCGCTTTCACCCACAGATTCCGCCGACGAGCCACAAGTTCTATACGAGAGAGGAGAAGCCAGCGCTGGCTGACGTGCCCAGCACCTCCTGATTGCGTCCGCGACGGCTGAGTCAGGCGACGATCGCAAAGTCCGTGCGCAGGTACGGGCTTTGCCCGCGAGCGTGGCGCCTCCGGGCCTATGCATATCGGGCGCGATGCTCTTCCGACAACGGCCTGCAATATTCAGGCCCCTACATTCCACAGGACCGTGATGGCAGCAACCATTCAACTGCATCTCGACGAGCGGCGTACAGCCGCTTTGACCAGATTGCTCCAGAATGTGAGCTGGTCGGACCTGAGCGCTTATGCGCGCGATGCCGAAGAAGCCTTGCTGATGCGCGACGCGCTCGACGCCATCGGACGCGCAGTAGTGCTAGGGGATGCCGGTCGCGCGCGGCGTGCCGTCAGGCGACGTCCCGCCTGAGGCCCCATTCTTGCCCGAAACCGACAGGGCCAGGCGGCAACAGCACCAGCCCGTTGAAGTCCGGTGCGGCATCGATTCTGGAAAAGCATTCACAAATGCCTGCACTGATAATCCAAAATTTTAAGGGCAACCACGGATGCTCGTCACAAAGTCGACTTCGTGCACTCGATGCCGGTGGGATGAGATTCTGTCTTGAAGATTAATCAGAGCGTAAAAAGTATTTTGCTCTAATTATCTGCAATCCGAAGATCATTATCCATGGGGAGACACGGGGCGACTTGATTCGGTGGTCCCATATTCAGAATTCATATGCCAAGGGTGGCGATAATGGCGAATACCATCGGAAGTGCAGTTGGACTAGGTGCGGCAACCAGGGAACGCGTTCCTTTGACCATGTATGACGCGGGATGGGTGGTTCTGTGCATCGGCATGGCCATCGGGTCCGGCGTGGTTTTCATGCCGCTGTAAATGGGAATCAAGCGATTCTGGACCTCGGCGGCGGCTTTGGCGATTGCCTATCCGGCCGTCCATTATCTGTCCAATTTGTATATCCGCTCGCTGTCCGCAAGCGGCCAGTGCACCGACTACGCTGGGATCATTACGGAATACCTGGGGAAGAACTGGGGCATCGTCCTCAGCGCAGCATACTTTCTTACCCTCACCAAAGGCATGCTGGCCTACTCAGCTACCATCACTCACGATGCGGCATCCTATCTTGCATTGCCGTTTTCTTTCCTCCGACTCGCGGGCGGATTGCCCCGCGGGTCACATGGGGAACCCATTTTCGCATCCTGGGCGGCAGATGGCAGGGCCATGGGCGCCATCCCGATTTTTACCGGGGCAGCCGCCACGGATGCAACGATGTCCCGATTCGACCGCCCGGAACCGGACATCATTGCGCGGGTTCGGTCGCATGATCCGCCCATGCCCCCGTCTCTTTCTCTTGCAGACTGAATCATGACCTCCGATCACGACCTTCTCACCCAGCTCAAGTCCTGGCGCCATGCGCTGCACCGCAGTCCCGAGACCGGTTTCGAGGAATGGCATACCTCCGACTTCATCGCCCGGCTGCTTGGCGAGATGGGCATGGAGGTTCATCGCGACCTCGGCGGCACCGGTCTGGTGGCCAACCTGCGCGTCGGCTCCGGCACCGGCGTGATCGGACTGCGCGCGGACATGGACGCGCTCGCCATTCATGAAGACGCGCCGGGGCGCGCCCATGTGTCATCCACGGCCGGCAAGATGCACGCCTGCGGCCACGATGGCCATATGGCGATGGTCCTGGGCGCGGCAAGGCTGCTCAGCGAACGCCGCGACTTCGACGGAACCGTCCGCTTCATCTTCCAGCCCGCCGAGGAGCATGGGCGAGGCGCGAAAGCGATGATGAAGGATGGACTGTTCGAGCAGTTCCCGGTCGACGCCATCTTCGGTGCACACAATATGCCCGGACTTCCCGCAGGAAGCATCGCGACACGCGCGGGTGGCATCATGGCCAGCGAAGACAATTTCATGATCCACGTGAAGGGACGCGGTACGCATGCCGCCCGTCCGCACATGGGTATCGACCCCATCGTGATTGCCGCCGAGATCGTGTTGGCGCTGCAAACGATCGTGTCCAGGAATCTCGATCCCAGCCAGCCTGCGGTGATCTCGTGTACGGAATTCATCACCGACGGCATTCGCAACGCCATTCCGACCAACGTGGCCATCAAGGGCGATACGCGCAGCTATACGCCTGCCGTGCAGAGGTTGCTTGAGACCCGGATGCGCGAAATTGCCGAGGGAATCTGCCGGCTGCACGGCGCCGAGTGCGCCTTCACCTACACGCATGAGTTCGCGCCTACCGTGAATTGGGAGCAGTGGGTGCCGGTCGCGCTGGAGGCCGCGCGAAACGTCGTTGGCACCGATCGCGTGAACGGCAACATCGAGCCGATGATGATTTCCGAAGACTTCGGGGCCTTCCTGCAGGCCGTGCCAGGCGCTTTCGTCTTTATCGGCAACGGCGACACTGGCACGCCAGGCGGCATTCCGCTGCACAACAGTTGCTATGACTTCAACGACGAAGTGCTTACAGTGGGTGCGCGATATTTCGCGGAGTTGGCGCGGCTGGCGCTACCTGCACGCCAAGTCGAATAGAGGGAATCTCAAAGGTCACGGCCTGTCTAGGGACCGCTACCATAGCCCCGCCTCCGGCGCCGCCCGTCCCGGCCCCGGTCCTTTACACGCCGCCCCATCTGGCCGAGCGCATTCGCGAGGAACGGGCCGCGATGGAGGCCAAGGGTGTGGACGCCGCCGGCGAGCGCAGGAGTCTTTGGACCGGAGTCACTCGATGTCGAGGTACGACCTAATTCGGGATCGGAGGATTTTGGCCAATTGTTGCAGAAGATTCCCGGGTGCTACCTGAACATCGGAAATGGAGACACGGCTGCGCTGCACAATCTGGCGTACGATTTTAATGACAAAGCCATTCCTTACGGCGTAAGGTTCCTCGTCGCCGTTGCACAAGGACGTCTGGCATGCGCTTTGTGGCGCGAAGAGTTCACGTATTGAATTGCGTTCTCTTTCCGGGAGGCCCCTGGGGCTCTTCTGCAGGTGAGTTCTATCCAGCCTTGACTTGTTAGGCTGGGTAGGTCGGCCACTGAATAGAAATCCTGCAGGACAATCGGACATTTGTTGTCCCTCAGGCGGGGCAGGGGCGCCGCACCCCGCCAATGCCCCTATCCACGGCAAGAAGTTACGCCGTCATCCAGACGACACAGCCCATCAGATCGTGAGTCCGCTTCGGGGCCACGGAGTCCGTCGGCGTGCCTGTGGCGGGTTTTCGCCGTGCCTAAGTGATTCAGGCTCATCACATCACGCCTCATGTCTCGTCGTGCAAGCGCGCGCCTATGCCCATCGTCCTCAAGGCTCATTTCACTGAGATCGGCGCCATAGCACCCATCTAAAGTGCGCCAACGAACACGATAGGGAAACCTCCCCAGCGACCCATTTTGCACCGTTGTTGCGTGTCGTAGGCTAAAGTAGCGCCGTTTTTGCGCTGCTCCTGCAATACGATCCACTGAATATGTGGGCAAGGCTCGCGCCCGGTGATTTCAAATGCGTGTAAGGTGACTGCTGATGTGCGACATCTCTGAGCAACAAGTACTAAAGCTGGACGGCGGAAAGCTGCTTGAACAAGTCCGGGTACTAGGCGGAGTCGGGGCCGACGAGGACGTCGGCGGCCGGACTCGTATCGCGCTCACGGACAGCGAGAAGGCGGGCCGAGACCTGGTGGTGCGTTGGATGCGAGAACTGGACCTTGACGTCCAAGTAGACAGTATCGGCAACATCTTCGGTACGCTCAGGTCTGCAAAGGGCGATGGGTACCAAGCGCCTATGATGGTGGGTTCGCATATCGATACGGTCACCAACGCCGGCGCGCTGGATGGTTGTTACGGCGTGCTTGCGGGCCTTGCCGTAGCGCGCGCATATAGAGAGGCAGGAGTTCTTCCGTCTCGTTCCTTCACGGTGGGCGCCTTCACCAACGAGGAAGGGATTCGTTACCAGCCTGACATGATGGGTTCCCTGGTCTACGCCGGCGGCCTCCCCCTACAGCAAGCTCTGGACACCATTGGCACCGATGGCACGAAGCTGGGCGAAGAGCTGTCGCGAATCGGGTATGCGGGAACCATGGTGCCCGGCTCCATCGTTCCTCATGAATACGTCGAGCTCCACATCGAACAGGGCCCGATTCTTGAAGCAGAGAACATCCTCATCGGGGTAGTCGAAAATCTCCAAGGCATCTCGTGGCAGCAGATCACGATTCAAGGCAACGCGAACCACGCCGGTACTACGCCGACGCATTTGCGCCATGACGCGGGCTGGGTGGCCTCCGCCATTGCGACGTTCGTTCGCGATCTGGCTGCAAATTCTGGCGGCACTACGCTAGCTACCGTAGGTTGCATGCGATTCGAGCCCAACGTCATCAACGTGATTCCGCGCAGGGCCACGCTGACGGTTGACCTGCGGGATCCGGATGAATCCCGGTTGCAGGCTGCCGAGAAGGCCCTCGCCGACTTTTTGGTGGACGTCGCAGAAAAAGAGGGCGTGAAGGTAAGCACAGAACAGCTCGTGCGGTTCTCACCTGTCGTTTTCGATGCCGACTTGGCAAATGAAATCGAAGCATCCGCCAAACGATTTGGGTTTAGTAATCGGCGCATGACGTCTGGCGCTGGCCACGACGCCCAGATGATCGCCCGCATTGCGCCGTCGGCAATGATTTTCGTGCCGAGCCGCGGCGGCATCAGCCATAACCCTCGAGAGCACACCGATGATGACCAACTTGTAATGGGTGCAGAGGTTCTTCTCGACGTCGTTAAGCGGCGTCTGGAGTGCGCTTCCCGGTAGCCTTCCATAGCGTCTCCTGCATCGAGTTATATCGGCGGCCCGCAATTGCGGGCCATTCTTCGTTTACCCTCTGCGCCGGCATTTGGGGGAATTTCTCCCCTCTGAGCTCGTGGCGCGTAAATGCTGCACGCAAGTCCCGCGGCTTTACGACGACGAAAATCGCGCGTTTGTTTCTTTTGCGAACATCAAAACGCCGCGTAATTTCACACCACTCCTACTACCATCGTCTCAGACCTCCCTTGGACAGGCGCCAATACTGACGGGGCAAACACGAATGAGCGGAGGAGTCGTCCGGCAGCGCCGTCCACCGACGACATCAGAATCGCTCTCATCGCAGGACCCATCGATGATCATCGCTAACGAGAAAGCCGCCTTCAATCCGTATCCTGCAGAACTGCAGGCAATCATGAATGTCGCGACCGCCGACGAGAGCTTGGCTTGGCTCTCTTGCTGGAACCAACTGTCCGACCGACCGACCCCGCTCTACAGTCTCCCGGACATGGCAGCGCGCCTCGATGTCGGCTCGATTAGCGTCAAGGACGAATCGGTTCGGTCTCCGTTGGGTAGCTTCAAGGCTCTGGGGGCTCCAATCGCGCTGATTCGCCTGATTCTGCGCCGCTGGCCAGATGAGAGCATCGACCCTCGGGACCTTGTCGCCGGCAAGTATGCGGATCTGGTCAAAGGATTCACAGTAGTGAGCGCTACCGATGGCAACCATGGCCGGGCGCTCGCTGCTGCTGCGCAGTCGATTGGCTGCGCTTGCACCATCGTTCTCCACGCAAACGTCAGCCAGGAGCGAGAAGCCGCTATTGCGGCTTACGGTGCCAGAATCGTCCGGATAGTCGGCAACTATGATGAGTCAGTCGAAGAAGCGGCGCGACTCGCCAGCACCCATGGCTGGAGCGTTGTCGCTGACACGTCCTACGATGGCTATGAAGACATTCCTCGCGATGTCATGCAAGGCTACGGTGCCATCGCTGCTGAGGCCATCGCGCAGACACGCGCAAATTCCTCTGGAGAATGCCCCTACACGCATGTTTTCTTGCAAGGCGGCGTGGGTGGTTTGGCAGCAGGCGTTGTTAGCTACATCTGGGAAATCTACGGCGCGCGCCGTCCGAAGTTCATCGTGGTGGAACCAGAGCAAGCTGATTGCCTGTTTCAGAGCGCGAAGCATGGCCGACCGGCCAAGGCTACCGGGTCGGTAGATTCAGTGATGGCCGGACTCGCATGCGGCGAGACATCTCCCCTGGCGTGGCGTTTTTTGCAGGAAAGTGTCGACCTGTTCATGACCATCTCTGATGACGACGCAGTCACTGCCATGCATATGCTTGCGCGCGGTAGCGAGCGTGATGTGCCCATTGTTTCCGGCGAATCAGGCGCTGCGGGACTCGCCGGTCTTGCGGTGCTCCGCGAGCATAAGGGGCTGCTCGCTGAGATCGGAGTTGACTCGAACTCCCGGGTCTTGCTGATCAGCACCGAAGGCGCAACGGCTCCCAAGGCCTTCCAACAACTTGTCGGTGTAGCCCCGGAATCGATCGTCGTCCGTCAAGCGGAATGGCTCGCTAGGTAGTACAGCACCCGCGCCTGTCTACTGATGGTCGAGACAGTGTTCTGGAGTAGATCCGGAACACTTTGCAGCAAGCCCACAACTATTAGAAGTGCAAATCCCATCCACCAAAGGAGGAAGACAACCATGGTCCGTTCGACTATTGCCCTATCCCTGGCCGGCCTGCTCGCATTGTCGGTCAGTTCTGTCCACGCCCAGGGGAGCACGGCACCCGTAAGAATTCTGGTCGGATTCGCGGCCGGCGGCGCTGTTGATTCCGTGGGCCGCGCGCTAGCCGAGCGACTTCGTGTCACGCTGAAACAGCCTGTTATCGTTGAAAATCGCCCTGGCGCCAATCAACGATTGGCGCTGAGTGAACTCAAACGTTCCGCTCCCGACGGTCAAACTCTCGTCTTGTCCAATAGCGCCCCGTTTACGGTATTTCCTCACGCATACAAGAAGCTGGAGTTCGACCCCGCGAAGGATTTCACACCCATTGGACGCGTGGCGACCTATGAATTGTGCCTTGCCGTCGGTCCAAAGGTGCCAGCCGGCGGCATCAAAGAAGTCCTGATGTGGGCAAAGGCACACCCTTCTGAAGCATCATATGGCACATCCGGCCCTGGCAACATTAGCCACTTCCTTGGCGGCATGATCGGAAACGCGACGGGAGTCCAGTTGCAGCATGTCCCGTACAAAGGTGGATCGCCTGCTCTTGTCGACCTTGCAGGGGGGCAGATTCCCATGATTATCGACACCATCTATGAACCCATGGAAATGTCGAAATCCGGCAAGGTGCGGATTCTCGCCACCACAGGTGAGCGTCGCAGTCCATTCCTGCCAAACGTGCCGACCCTTCGCGAATCCGGAATCAACGTATCTGCCGACGCCTACGTTGCTCTCTATGGCCCGGCCGGTATGTCCGCTGACAAAGTGCAGCGGCTAAGCAAGGCCTTGTCCGAAGCCATGCAATCACCGGAACTGCAAAAGCGGATCCAGCAGTTTGCGATGACCCATTCGTACTCCACGCCTACCGAACTGGCTCAGCTTCAGGCGACAACACTTGCGCAATGGGAAGGTCCGATCAAGTCGAGCGGCTTTTCGGCAGACTGACAATCCTTCAACGTCCGTTGTTTCCGCGGACCAGGGCATTCCCCCCAGCCGGCTACTGCTTCAGGGTGGCCGGCTATTTTTTTGCGGCCTACTATTCCCCACTCGGCACGGGAGGTGGACATTTGTTGCATTCCGCTCGCCGAAAAAAGGCCAACGTGGGTCTCGTTGCGTAACGAAGCTGCGACAATGAGGTCCTCATTCGCCATTCTCAAGGCGGCACGGAACAGATTATGCAACTCGATTCATACGACATTAAGCTGCTGAGCCTTCTGCAATCGAACAGCAAACTGTCTCAGAGGCAACTTTCCGAGGCGGTCAATCTCTCACCGTCGGCCGTCAACCGAAGGATTTCAGCCCTCGAGGCGGGAGGGGTAATTACTTCGACCGTCGCCATAGTGGATCCCGTGGCCGTCGGACGGCCCATCACAATCCTGGTGGAGGTCAAGTTAGAGAATGAGCGCATCGATTTGCTCGATGAGGTCAGGACGCGCTTCAACAATAGCCCTCAGATTCAGCAGGTCTACTATGTGACAGGGGATTTCGACTTCCTGCTCATCGTCAACGTCAAAGACATGACAGAGTATGAGCAGCTAACCCGTGAACTGTTCTTTGTCTCCGGCAATATTAAGCAATTCAAAACCTACGTTGCCATGCAACGGTCGAAGGTCTCGCTTCAAGTTCCCCTGAGGGAGTGAAGGTGGCACGGCACGTGCCGTCGTACAGTCAATGTGCCATTGAAATCAGCGATTTCGTTGCGTTCTGGACCATCACATTGCACCGAGATTGCACGCAAGTGCGCCTAGCATTTCCTCACACCGCGTTGCCTCGCTCTCAACGAGTCGCGGCCGCAAACATGGGGATATAGATGCGTGAATTTTGCAAACCCGGTCGGTCAGTGGCCGTCGGCACCAAGGGGATGGTGGCAACTTCGAATCCACAAGCTGCACTTGCAGGACTCGACGTGCTTCGGGCTGGTGGTAACGCCGTAGATGCAGCCGTTGCGATTGCCGCAATGCTTGCCGTGGTAGAACCAACACAGACTGGCATCGGCGGGGACTGTTTCGTACTGGTAAAGAAGAACGGTCAACCGCCTATCGCGCTAAACGGTGCGGGATGGGCGCCAAAAGGTGTAAGTGGAGAAGCATTGCGCCAAGATGGCCTTACAGCGATTCCCACCATTAGCGTTCACGCCGTAACGGTGCCCGGCGCAGTCAGAGCTTGGGAGCGGCTACTCGTGGATCACGGAACGCAACCGTTTGAGAACCTCCTCCGGCCAGCCATCGAAGCTGCTGAGTTCGGGTACATCGTCACCGAACGTCTTGCTCGAGACTGGGCCCGAAATGCCGAGAAAGTATCGTCCACGCCCGAAGCGAAAGAAGTGTTTCTGGGCGACGGGCAAGCGCCAGTGGTTGGCGATCGGCGTGCTAACCGAAAGCTTGGCAAGGCGCTTCGAGCCATCGCAAATGACGGCGCGGACGCGTTCTACAACGGATGGATTGCCGAAGACATTGTGCAGGCGCTCAAAGCGCGGGGAAGCGCTGTATCGCTGGACGACTTTGTCGAATACGCACCGGAGTATGTTTCTCCGATTTCCGCTACATATCGAGGTTACGAGCTCTGGGAATGCCCGCCGAACGGCCAGGGAATCATTGCGCTACAAATGGCTTCCATGCTGAACGCGTTCAAACTCGGCGAGTTTGGCGCCCTGAGCGCGGAACGTTTCCACCTCTTAGGCGAAATCTCCCGGCTCGCCTACACGCAGCGTGACAGTTTCGTGTGCGACCCGGGTTTCCATCCAGTTGACGTCGAGAGGATGCTGTCTCCGAAGTATATCAACGAACTGGTTGCAAGAGTGAGCCTGCATCAGCGCACGGAGAACCTTACACCTACGCGCACGCCCGAACATCGCGACACGGTGTTCATTTCTGTAGTAGACGCCAACGGCACCATGGTTGCTTTTATCAATTCCATTTTCGATGACTTCGGCAGTGGCCTGGTTGCCCCCGCTTCTGGAGTGCTCCTCCAGAACCGCGGATGCGGGTTCGTCCTGGAGCAGGGACATCCCAATGAGATCGCTGGCCGTAAGCGTCCCATGCATACCATCATTCCAGCGTTGCTGACGAGGGATGGGGAAGCCGTGATGTCCTTCGGTGTTACTGGCGGCCATTTCCAACCTGCTGGCCAGATCCAGGTGTTGTCGAACATCGTGGATTATGGGATGTCGGTGCAGCAAGCCATCGAACATCCCCGTATGTTTGCAAGAGGCGATTCCTTCGAGCTCGAGCAAACGGTACCCGAGGAAGTTTGGCAAGGGCTGAGACAGCGTGGCCACAAACCCACCGTGTCGGTCAATCCTTTGGGGACCAGCCAGGCGATCTGGATGGATCGTTCGCGTGGCATCCTTTTTGGCGGAGCCGACGGGCGGCGTGACGGTATGGCAATCGGCTACTAACCCGCACGGCAGTCATTCTCCGATTCCATGGGCAATGACCGGGTCTGGCCGAGCTCGGCCGGCTTGCTGTCGCGTTGAACGGATACCGCGTTACGCCGCCAACCGGGCCGCCTGGCGTTAGACCCGGAAATGCTCGATCGACTGGCCTGCGTTGACCGCACGCTGCAGCCAGTCCGGCAGATCCCCATACCCGTCCCGGACGTGGCCCTGGGCGTCCCGGAATCGGACGGGACCGCACGATCCGCAAGCGGGCGCTCAGCAAAACAGCCCGCGTGCTGCAAGTCGGCCAGGTGCTTCCCTCCACCAGGATGGCGGCATCGGCGAAGAACAGGTCACAATGCATGAGTCTCAGGTAGCGCTCCAGGAAGTCCCGGGTGCGACCGTTGGGGTCGTGCGGGTCGTTGGCCGTCGCCGTAAAAAGCGGCCATGCTCAGAACCTGAGACCGTTGCATGCCTGCATCGGTGATTCGGCGGAAATACCGGATCGGCCTAAAGCTCGAAGAGCACGTGCGGCGAATGTGTCGAGACGACGACCTGACTCGTGCAGTACCGCGCATCCTCATCGGGTACGGCAAGGATGTCTAGAACTTTGCGGATGAAAACCTGCTGCAACTGAGCATGCAGGTGGGCTTCGGGCTCCTCAATGAAGACCAAGTGTAGCGGGGGCGATTTTCCTCAATGTCCAGCCATCTGGCGTGGACATCGAGCAGTTCGACGACCATGTAGATAAGCTTCTTAAAGCCAAGGCCGTTGTACCGGTCCGGCAATGTGGCCTCCGTCTCGCAGTCGCTTTAGTGTGTTCGCTGACTAGGGCGCATGCGGCAATGAGAATGGCAAACGCCGAAGGCTTCCTGCTGCATGAGCAACCTCGCTTGTCTCGGAGCGAGATTCTGTAATCAAATTTGTTCTTTTATCGAAGATCAGTAACGAATCCGTGGTTATGAGTAACAAATATCCTTCAATAATTGCCTTCTTTTCATTTTCAGTCTTCGCGGAAAGCTGAATAGGAATCCCCGCCTCCGTATCCAACAATCCTGAGGAAATGGCGTTCACCCAATTCCATCCGGATGTGAAGATCGTGCCTCCAGTCGGCAACCAGGAAGAGATCGTGCGCATGCTGGGGATGCACGAAATCGATCTGGCCATCATCGGGCGGCCGCCTTCCGAGCTCAGGACGAAGGCGGTGACCTTTGCCAAGCATCCGATAGCCTTCATTGCCGCACCCGATCACCCATTGGTGGCCCGCCGGCACATCACGCTGCACGATTTGCTTGCGGAAAACCTGCTGGTCCGTGAGCCCGGCTCTGGTACGCGCGATACCGTCGAACGCCTGTTCCGCGAGGCGGGGGCTGCGCTTCCCGCATGGATCCGAGCTGTCCAGCAATGCGGCGATCAAGCGCATGGTCTCGGCCGGGTTGGGCATCGCGTTCCTGTCGTTGCATGCCTGTATGCTGGAGTTCGAAGCGGGGCTGATCGATGTGCTGCCGCTCGCAGGCAACCGGGTGGAGCCCGACTGGTATGTGGCGCACCTGCCGGCTGTACGGTTGCCGGCGCTCGCGTCGGCATTCCGCGCGTTCCTGGTTGAGAACGGGCCAGAGGAGATCCACCGGCAACTCGAATCGTTCGACGGTATTCTCAAGCGGCTGCATCAGTCCGAACGATGGCGGTCAAAACGCGCCGCCAGGCTGCACACTTACTTCCTGATCAGGTGCAGCCCCCAGCGTGACAGGCCTTTGTCACCGTTCTGGCTGGCGATCACCGGCAGCAGCAATAAGCGGGTCTTCCCCCGGGCTGCGGGATCGGTGGCATGGGCGCCGCGGTAGCGCGTCAGTTCGGCAATCAGCTCGCCGGTGACCGGCACCAGCTGGTTCTGGTTGCCCTTGCCGGTGACCTCCAGCATAGAGCACGGGCGAGAGCCAGCGGCAGCGCGTCGTATGCAGCCGCTCGCGTTCGGTGGCGGCCAGTCGTTACCGGCATCGGCTTGATCGTGTCCTTGCCGGCATCCCACAACTCGTGACTGAGGTAGCGCGTGATCCGCGCCTTGGCCGGCGTGCGGTGGCGGAGCGCGAATGCGAGCGGATTGCCGGCCAGGTAGCCGGCTTCGGTCAGCCACGCGAACCCTGGTTAAGGATCACCAGCGCCTCGCGCACGCTGGCGGGCGACGCGAGCTTGCCTTGGCTCGTTGCAGGACGGTAAAACTATTCCGGCTTGACGTTGGCTGCCTTCGCCACTTGCGTCCACGTAACAGTGTCCTGTTTGATTCGCCGCGCAAATTCTGCCGAAGGGATACCACCGGGCTGTGCCCCCATGCTTGCCAGTCGCTCCTTGACGTCAGCGCTTTGGACGCTCTTCTGAACCTCGGCCTGAAGCTTGGCAACAAGCTCCGGCGGCGTTCCCTTTGGTGCGGCGAGGCCAAACCAATTGGTGACGGCGTAGTCCTTCAGGCCAGCTTCGGTAAATGTCGGCACGTCAGGGAGAGTCGGTACACGCGCTGCGCCGGTGACCGCCAGCGCGCGTGCCTTGCCGCCCTTGACTTGCGGGATAGCGGTCGGCGTCGCGGTGATCAGCAGGTCTACGTTGCCGGCGATCAGACCCATCAGCGCTTCGCCGGCGCCCTTGTAGGGAATGTGGGTCAGGGCGACGCCCGAGCTCTTCTCGAAATGCGGTTTCGTGCAAAAAAGCTTGACAGGGAAAAGTCTGCTGTAAGCGCATCGTCTATGCTTTCTGGAGGCTAATCAATACCCTCGACATCGGCAAGTATGCGATGAGCAAGACGAAGGTGCGGACGATCAATCATCAAATTATCGAGCCTAGCGACACCCTGTGCGCTTGTGCTAGAAAAAGCCTCCACTACGCGCCGTGCCCAACTTATTTCGTCTTCACGAGGTGCGAAGGCCTGATTGATCATATCAATATGCGCGGGATGTGCAGCAGCTTTCGCACTAAATCCATCCCGTTTTGCAGACGACGCTTCTAGTGCTATCCGCTCCGTATCGCAAAGAACCGTACTTACTGCGTCGATAGCATCAATACCAGCCTGAGCGGCCGCCAGTAAACACATGGTTCGAGCAACGGCAAAAGGAGGGGTAAGGCTATGACCCTCGTGAGAGGCGAGCGTTCCAAGGTCGGCGGCGAGATCCTCAACACCCCACATTAAAGCACGAAGACGCATCGGCGCATTCCTGTACGAAGACAAACCAAATACGCCCTCGGAGGACTCAGTGGCCATTGCAATAATACCGGTCTCCCAATTTCCGTCTAAGAGAGCTACCTCCATCGCAGATAGATAGTCGCAGAGACGGTGAATGTCCTGAACACCGCGACATTTTGGAAGCACGATTGCATCCGGCCTGTGCGGAATCACAGCCGCAAGGTCATTTAATATGTGTGCGGACGATAGTCCATTGACACGGACCAGCAGCGATGGACGCATATCTTCCGCGTACTCTGTTAGGAAAGCACTTAGTTTTCGCTGCGCACTTGCCTTATCCTTCTCGGGAATACTATCCTCCAGATCAAATATGAGCCCATCTGCATTCGATCGCAGCGATGCCGCAAGTTTCCGCTCACTGTCCGCAGGGACGAAGAGCAAGGATCGGAGTTTTCGGGTGGTCCAAGTATTCATGCGTTGCAGTATAAGTAGGGCGTTTCGCTTCCCAATTGATTTTTGAACTCGCGAAAGCGAGTGACGCGGAGCGCATACTCTCGATGCTCTGTCGGCTATCGATTTAGATCGGCATACTTTCCGTGCTTTCAATCCGTGGCGCCAAGAGCGCTTGGTGGAAACCTCCCCAGCGTAGTGTGCCTCTCTCAATTTCAGCAGCCATTTGCGGCATTGCGCCGATACTTTGTCCGTAACAGCCGACACTTCATCGCTGGTTATGTTTTTCGCCCATGGTGACTCGATGACGGGTTGGTTCCTCACCGAAGACCGTCAAACACATGTTGGCTCTGAAGGTTTCCTAACTGGCATACCAGAATAGCAGACTGACATTCCAAAGCGAAATCTATTGCTTTAGGTGTTTACCCGATGACGTATTCCTGGGCCGAGGCATTGCTCCAGCGCCCCATTTGGGGCACTCCGGCAGTGCACCCCAGGGCGAGGCGCCAAATGCACGGCGTGGCGGGATCCCCATCCGCACTGCATTGCGACTGAAGGCAATCGGGCGTCTAATTGCACGTAGGACGTGTCCAGGAAGGCACGATGGCACACTGCACAATTTGCGGGTTCGAAAATACCCTTGGGGCCGTTTTCTGTGAGCAATGCGGCACCGGGCTGGCACGCCTCTGCAAGTGCTGTGGCCGCGAACTGAGTCCGGGCGCACGTTTCTGCAATGCGTGCGGCGCTCCCACTAGCGAGCAACCGCCGTCGTCGTCCGCTGCCCCCGGTTGTATCACCTCGCTCCACCTTGACGAGCGAATCCGGGCCGAACTGGCAGCGCTTGAGTCCCGGGGGGGGCGCGCCGGTGAACGCAAGACCATCACGGTCCTGTTTGCTGACATGGCCGCTTCGACCGCCTTGATCCATGACCGAGATCCGGAAGAGGCTCATCGCCTGATTACCCCGGTAATCGAATTGATGATGGAGGCCGTCCATCACTATGAGGGTTATGTTGCCAAGTCTTTAGGTGACGGGATCCTAGCGTTGTTTGGCGCGCCCATTGCCCATGAGGACCACCCCAAGCGCGCGCTTTACGCAGCATTACGCATGCAGGAAGCAATTCGCCGGCACAGTGACCGGCTTCAGCTAGAGCAAAGTATCTCGCTACAGATACGGATAGGTGTGCACTCGGGCGAAGTGGTCGTGCGCTCAATCCGTAAGGACAGTCTGACCGCCGACTACGATCCTGTGGGGCAAACAATCCACATCGCTTCGCGGATGGAGACCATTGCTGCGCCTTCATCCATCCTTGTCAGCGACACTACCCACAAGCTCACGGAAGGGTATTTTGAGTTTAACGCACTGGGAGCCACTCAGATCAAAGGTATTCCTGATCCAGTAGCAGTCTTTGAGTTGCTTGGAATCGGCCCTCTGCGCACGCGTTTTCAGGTGGCAGCGCACCGTGGCTTGACTCGCTTCGTCGGCCGCGAGATCGAGCTTAAGACGCTGCAGGAGGCGCTTGAGCGGACAAGGTCCGAAGACGGGCAAATCGTTGCCGTGGTAGGTGAAGCGGGGGTTGGCAAGTCGCGACTGCTCCACGAATTCAAAGTGTTCTCCCTCGGATGCCTAGTATTGGAGACATATTCGGTGTCGCACGGCAAGGCATTTGCCTATTTGCCGCTCATCGAGTTGCTTAAGAACTATTTTCAGATCACTGCCCAGGACGATGAGCGGAAGTGCTGCGAGAAAGTAACAGGCAAAATACTCACACTTGAGGAAAGCTTGGAAGAGATACTGCCTTACCTGCTTCATCTCCTTGGTATCAACGAAGATGGCTCGTCGCTGGCAGACATGGGCGCCAGCCTGCGGCGCGAGCGCACGTTCGACGCGATCACGCGTCTGCTGGTTTGTGAGAGTCGTAGTCATCCGATTGAGGTTGTGTTCGAGGACCTGCAATGGCTGGATAACGAGACAGAAGCGTTTCTCGCCTACTTCATTGAGCGGATGACGAATGTCCGGATCCTCCTTCTCTTGAACTACCGGTCCGAGTACCAAGCCGCCTGGCATCACAAGGACAATTACACCGAGCTTCTGCTCGAGCCCCTGGGTCCAGCGGAGGCGCAAGGCTTGCTCGAAATCTTGTTGGGAGATGACTCCGGACTCGGTCCACTCAAGCAACTCATCCTAGAAAAGACCGAGGGAAATCCGTTCTTCATGGAGGAGGTTGTTCGGACATTAGCCGAGGAGAAAGCTCTCTTGGGCGAGCCAGGCTATTACCGAGTCAGAAGAACTCGGGACGTGCTACATATCCCGACCACAGTGCAGGGGGTACTCGCGGCGCGTATGGACCGGCTGCCGCGCGCCGAGAGAGAGTTACTGCAGACCCTGGCGATTATCGGCAAGGAGTTCACTTTTAGTCTGGTCCAGAAGGTCTTCGTGCAACCGGAGGCTCGCCTGCATCCGCTCCTTGCGGTCCTGCAGGCGGGAGAGTTTATCTACGAGCGCCCAGCCTTTCCGGAGATTGCGTATGCATTTAAGCATGCCCTTACTCAGGAAGTCGCAGGGAACTCCCTTCTCTCCGAAGAGCGTGGTGCTCTGCATGAACGCACTGGTCGGGCCATCGAGGCTCTCTTTGGTCATCAACTGAAAGACCGCTATAACGAGCTAGCACACCATTTCAGTCTCAGCGGCAACATACCCAAGGCGGTAGAGTATCTGCACTGTGCTGGGCGACAGGCCGTCGACCATTCGGCCCATCGTGATGCAATTACTCATCTGAGCAAGGCTTTGACACTGGTCACTCACCTTCCCGACTCTAAAGGACGAACGCAGCAAGAGTTGGCATTGCGGATTACTCTCGGCCAAGCTTTGATTGCGGCCAGGGGCTTTGCCGCTTCTGAGGTGGCAGAAAACTATACGAAGGCATTGGCCTTGTGTCCAACCGGTGCGGCAACTTCGGAGCTCTTCCAAGTCAAGTTAGGCCTGCGCACGTTTCTATTGATTCGAGCGCAGCACCGGAAAGCGTATGAATTGGGAGGGGAATTGCTCAGTCTGGCCGAGAGCACAATGAATCCAGTATGGCTAGGCCAGGCACATGTCGCACTGGGAGGGACGTCGCTCTTTCTAGGAAAATTCCGCATTGCCCGTGCTCACCTTGAGCAAGGACTCGCGTACTATGAGCCGGAGCAGCACCCGGTCCATGCTGCACTATATGGGCAGGATCTTGGGGTTCGTGGACTCAGCTTTCTCGCGCGGTCACTGTGGTACTTAGGCTATCCGGCCCAAGCTGGCAATAGAAGTCTAGAAGCGCTAGCGCTCGCCCGTAAAGTCTCTCATCCAATTAGCTTGGCGCTCGCCCTAGTATATGCAGCGGAACTTCATCAATACCGAGATGAGCCGCACCTTTGTCGCCAGCATGCGGATGCAGCAATTGCGCTCTCGGCGGAACAAGGGTTTCCGTTCTGGCGCGCATGGGGAACCATCCTGCAGGGATGGGCGATGGCTGAACAGGGGAGCATTGAGGATGGTATCGCCAGGATTCAGCATGGCCTCGCTGCTTACCGGGATACTGGCGCCGAGTTTGAACTACCGTATTTTTTGGCTTTGGCGGCTCAAGTTTATGACAAGGTAGGCAAAACTCAGTCGGGGCTGGACGTCTTGGCGGAGGCATTGGCTATGGCGAGCAAGAACGGGGAGCGCTACTTTGAAGCGGAGTTACATCGCTTAAAGGGCATATTGCTTCTCCCACGCTCAAGCCCAATCCACGGCATGCGTCGCGACAGCGAAGCTTCAGAGGATTGCTTCTGTCGGGCAATCAAGATCGCCCATCAGCAGAACGCAAAGTCGCTGGAGCTTCGCGCGATGCTGAGCCTGGCGCGGCTGCAGCAAGATAAAGGCGAGTCGAAAAGCGCGCGACACACGCTCGGTAGGCTTCTTGCAGCTTTCACCGAAGGGGCGGAATCTGCGGACTGGCAGCGGGCCAAGCACCTGTTGGAAGGGAAAGCTTGAGCGTCATTTGGACTTGCGGGCGAACCATTCTTGATTCCAGGAGTGTCCAACCCGGTTTGAGTTCATCCAGTCTTCGAGGCGACCCGGGTGAGCTTGCCGATAGCTTTCGGCATCTTTAATCAACTCAGGCGTCAGGAACGGATACGTCCGCTTTTGGCAAGGCGAGGCTCCGAAATCCGCACCTTTACTCTTGCTGCAGCGCATGCGGATACTGCTCCAGTAACAAGAGCGCTTTCCCCGCTTGCGCATGTGTTGCCAGAACGCGTACAGAACCAATGGACTGCAGCAGGTTCGATGTGCCGCTCTCAACGGCGGGAACAGACAGCCATCCGCCCGACGTTGAATATGAGCGAGTTCATCGCCACCGCATTGACGAGCAGCGACCGATCACTCAAGGAGGACGTGAGCAGCAATTGACGTGCTGGCCACTCCACGGCCAGCACAATGCCCAGGAACGCGGCCAGCAACAGCAGCGGGATGGCGTATGAGCTTGCCGGTCATCGCGCCGAGAAGGAACAACACTGAAACTCCCAGCAAGCAACTCAGGATTCTTAGCGTCGTCGCCCGGATCGTCGAGGGATGGAAACGCCGTCCCGCCAGCATCGGCACAGCCAGCATGGGCCCTTGCAGAAAAAAGTTCAGCACCCCGATGAGGAAAGCCGAGTGAGTTTGATCCCATAACAGCAAGCTCAACGCGATGTTCTGTGTCTAATTGCCGAGGATTGAAGCAAGCTGACCGCCAAGGTAGCGAGCGACAACAGGCTCTTCGAATACAGGAATAACACGTTCAAGGAGCGCAGTCACAATGTTTGTTGTCGTACTTGAACTTGCAGGCTGATGGCCTGGCACTGCGCCGCCGCTTGCCGCACACAGGCGCTAACGCTCAAGCACGCCTCGTTCGAACGGATTGTCTAAGAGGCTTTCGCTCTCTTTCAGAACCCCTGCGCTTCGCAGGGCGCCCACGAGCCAGGTGGCGGCTGTATTCCCGCTCTTGATTTGCTGCATACGGGCCTCCTCGTCGACCACCTTCTTGGCAGCCAGAGGCAGCAGTTTGTCCACTTTCTTGCGCTCGACTACGACCACGCCGTCGGCGTCGCCAATGACGAGGTCCCCTGGCCTGAGGGCTACCCCGCCGCAGCTGATGGCAGCCCCTAAGTTTCCGGGGACATTCTTGGTCGGACCGTTCGGATTGGTGCCGACCGAGAATACGGGAAAGCCCAGTGCCTCGAGCTCCTCACGATCGCGCACCGCACCGTCGATTACGACACCGGCCAGCTGGCGGACCTTGCATGCGTTCATCATAAGCGCACCCATCAGCGCGGCGGTCTGGTCCCCCTTGCCATCGATGACAAGAACGTCGCCGGGCTGGGCGAGGGCGATGGCCGCATGGATCATCAGGTTGTCACCCGGGCGGACATCGACCGTGAATGCGGGGCCTGCCACTTTCATGGTAGGAACCAGCGCGACGATGCGGCCATGCAAGGCGCCCGTCCGACCGTTGACGTCGGCGAAGATCGCCGCCTGAAACTCGGCGGCCTGCTTCACCTGCTCCGGGGAGACTCGCTCGAACTGACTGTTGATTGACATTATTCCGGTTCCTTTATTCGACTTTCGCGCCGGTTTCGCGCACGACCTTGCCCCACCGGACCACGTCGTCGCGCACCAGCTTTGCGAAGGCGTCAGGGGTGCTGACGGCCACTTCCATACCCTGGGCCTGCAGCTTTTCTCGCACGTCTGGGGACTGCAGCGCCTTGTTAAATTCCGCGTTCAGCCGGGCGGCGATGTTGGCCGGCAGCTTTGCCGGGCCAAAGAAGCCGAACCAGTTCGCGTAGTCCACGAGCTTGTAGCCGGATTCGTCGAGCGTCGGCACGTTGGGCAGCTCTGCCAGCCGCTTGCTGGAGGTCACGGCGAGGGCCTTGACCTTGCCGCTGTGCACGAAGCCAACCAGCGTCGGCATCGAGGAGATATAGAGCTCGATATTGCCGCCTAGAACGTCATTGATGCCCATCGAGACGCCTTTGTAGGGGACGTGGGTGAGCTTGATGCCGGCCTCAAGACGGACGCTGCTGACGCGCATGCGATCTGGACCGCGGCACAGCAACCAGCGATGCGAACGGTGGAGCCCAAGACCGAGGATCAACAAGCCGTGCTGTCTCTGAGGATGCGCCTGACTAAAAGCGGCGTTGCTCGGAAGGGATTGAGTCCCGCACATGGTGGGAGCGCACGATACCTCTCCTGGCTCCGGCTGAGGCTGGGTAGCTTGTAGCTGCCCGATTCAGGCCGTTGTGCAAGGTCAGCCGTAGGGGAGCAACTGGCTGCTCAAGTCCAAACGTCATGAAGACCAAGTTGAGAGGAGCCGACCGGCGTCTTACGACCCGAAGCGGGCATCGGTGCCCGCACTGGTGAATGGCTGAAACAAGGCCGAATGCGGTCAAAGAGGGTCATCTTGGAGCAGATGGTCGGCTGTTCGATCGACGGCCTGCCGCTCGTCCCACACCACCACTGGAACCGAAAGTCATGTGAACTGACGATCTCCAAGCCAATAGTCCCGGCCATGGCCATCTGATCGGCCGACATATCCCAGCAACTGTACCCACGACGCACAAGTGGCCTGGCATCGAGCCAGAAGCTCATCTGTTTCATTTCTTCCCTTCGGAGATTTGGCGGAATCGCAAGCTGGTCCGCTCCGCGATCGCCTCCGGCATAGCGGATTGCCTGCGAGCCGAGGCCCAGCTCGGTCATGGCCGTCGGACTTAGGATCGGGGGCCAAGTGTCGCTCACCATCTGAGTACCGGCCCTCTCCCTCACCAATTCCTAATACAAGCCGCCATCCCAGGGCGGTTGCCAAGTGCTGAGAAGCCGCGCGATTGGCCCCCGCGGACCTACCTGCGGCTGCAAATGGACGATTGGGGACGCCAATCAGTATTTCGGCCACNCCGTCCCTGCAACACGGCAGTTTTTCTCTGGCAGCCGCTCACCATTCCGCACTGCACCAGGGCCCAAAGCATCATTCTTGTGCGTCTTATGGTTATCTCGCACCATGGCCGCCCGTCGGGAAAACACCTAGCGCCTTCTCCCCCTCCGGCACTTTAGATCTGCTAATCTGGTATACCGAAAGCAACGATTGGAAAGCCAAAGGAGTGAGCATGATGCCAGCACTGGACTAGGATGCGGTCTCGCTTGACGAGGCATTCGTCGAAGATGCCCGTTGAGCAACCGACGCTCTTCGTGCCGCACGAGGCCCGAAGAAGCACGCAAAAGAGAGCCGCCAAAAATCAGGCCAAAGATTCCTACCCCCTCTCCAGCACACGGGACTGGGACGCCTCCCTATTTTCCGGAGTCGTCGAACTGTTTCTTTTACTTTGGAGAAATGAAATGCAACCGAGTAGCGTTGATCANAAATTGGGAGGCTTTCCGCTCCTGATTCTCGGCTGTCAGCATGTGATGGTGATGTATGCGGGCGCAATCGCGATCCCGCTGGTGCTTGGGGCGGCGCTAAGCCTTCCCAAAGAGCAGATTGCATTC
>NZ_KB903187.1:0-21137 GCF_000379565.1 Cupriavidus sp. UYPR2.512
GTTGACTCCACGCGCGGCAAGCTCACACTTCATTTCCTGCCGGGTTACGCCCCGGATCTGAATCCGGACGAATTGGTGTGGAGTCATGTCAAACGTACTGGCGCGGCAAGGCGGCCCCTGCAAAAGGGTGAAAAGCTGCAAGAGCGAATCGAGGCGCAGCTCGCGGATGTCCGGCAAAAGCCGTGTCTCGTTCGATCATTCTTCCAGGCTCCTTCTGTCGCCTATATTTCCGACTGCTGAGTAACTGTTACCCACAGCGGTGATATAGTTTCATTTTCATGAAAGTTATTCCACATCTATGCCGAGGCCGCTTCCTGATCCAACTCCACCATCACGCGCGACCATCCGAAGCATTGACCAGCTTGGCGACCGGATACGGGCAACGCGGGCGGGGGAGGGTATGCCCATTGATCAGGCTGCCAATCATTGCGGGGTTTCCGTCGGTATGCTGTCCAAGCTGGAGAACGGCAAGGGCGTCAATCTGGAGCACGCCCTGCGCGTGATGGAAGGACTGGGTTTGACGATGCTTGTCGTGCCGAGGGCGCATGCCGCCTTGCTCGAACAGGCGGCGGCCCATGCGGCCAAGATGGACAAGAATGCGGCCAGGGAACAGAAAGTCCAGCTTGAAGAGTAGACAACAGCATGCGTCCATCAGGCAACGCGCGGCTTGCTAAACACCGAGCCGGAAGCGGTTGGCAAGCTCTTCCACGATCGATGCCTGCAGCCTGTCGCGAGAAATCTTGAGCGGATCGCGCTCTGCGGTCGATGCCATCCAGCGTTTGAATTCGACGAACGCGGCTGGACTGATCGTCGTCATCCGCGCCATCCTTCCGGTCACGGAAACGATGGGCGCAGAGAATGGAGGCGACCCCAACAGGACATTTGCGCGTCGCGCCTGGACTGCCCAGAGGTCATCTTCATCGTCGGTCAGTTGGAGCGGGTGGGGGTCAATATCGGCGGCCTCGCGACGCAGGAAGTCCACCTCGAAGCCTTTTGCGTTCACTGCCGTAAAGAGTTGATCATCCCGAATCTCAAACGTGCTATCTACCTTGCGTAGGACATCCAGCATCGAGAGGTCCAGGCTCTTCATTCGGGAAGCAAACTGGAGGCGTTTGCGCGTATCCCAAAGAAGATCAACGTCGCGAGTTGCGAGGGCGCGTTCCTGCAGACGAACTCCGGCCGCGGCTTCATACGCATAGAGGGCATGTGTCCCGATGACGATGAAATGCTCGGCGATATTGAGCCGAGTCATCACGTGAAGGATGGCCACGAGGATGTCAGGAGCCCGGCCGACGCGGGTCGCTCGGTTCAGCCGCCGGTGCCGGTCGAGTTCGTCCGCGAGTGTCTTGAGCCGGGCCTCGGCGGCTTCCTTGCGCGCGTTGAACCGCGCGTACATGTCCTCAGTCGTTTCCGAACGCACGCCGAGGCTCTTCTGTTTGTTGTCCACGCTGGTCCGAATCAGGTACTCGCGGCCCTTCGTGGTTCGCCAGAGCATGCCGCCGCGAACCTCTGCGGCCTTGGCACGCGCAGATTCCCACGCTTCGAACACCGCCTTGGCGTCGATATACTGGCGCAGCGCATCCTCATCTAACTCGATCCAAGGATCCATGGAATTTCAGTATAAAACAGCAATATGCTGATTTTATACTGAAACATCATAGATGTGCTCCATGCCGCCCCTGTGCATCGCATGCCGAATCCCCTCGCCGTAGCGCGCTGACTGCAGCCGGCTCGAATCTTTTGTAGATGGTGTCTGCAGGCACGCCGGAAGACTTCGCGCGATTTCAGAAGGAGGACATAGTTCTATCTGCCAAGATCGTGGGCGGAGGCGAAGATTCGCGCGGAATAGCAATTCTCTGGCTGCCTGCGTGTTGCGGGTGCGCCTAACTCAGTTACTCCCAAACTCCGCGCGCCTCTCGAGTTGGCCTGCGGGGTAGGTCTCCAGCGTCTTGCCCTCGGTGACCACGGAACGCCGAGCGGCGCCGATCTCGCTTCTACTCTGGAATTCCCCGGCGCGAGGGTCGCGCCTGACGTCTTGCTGGTCCAGTCGATGCGATGCCGCGCCTGCGTGGCCTCATGCCGCGCATCCTCCTCGCTATGCAGGTAGCCGCTCGTCGTCGAGATCGACGAATGCCCAAAGTTGTCCCGGACGTAACGCAGGTCCACCTGCTGGTCGGTCATGTGCGAACCAGCGGTAGGCGCAGCCAGTGGGCCGAGGCACTGGCCAGCACCGCGGCCTGTGCTTCCCATTCGGGCCCGCGCGCGCAGGCGCGCGGCCGCCAGGCCGAACACTTTCTTCAGGATCAGGTGCAACGCCCCGCGTGACAGACCCTTCTCTCGGTTCTCCTGGCCAATGACCGGCAGCAGCAAGGGGCGTGTCTTCCCAGGCTGCGGGTTCGGCGCCAGCCCATGGGTGCGGCGGTAGCGCGCGAGTTCGGCGATCAGTTCGTCGGTGGCAGGCACCAGCCGGGTCTTGTTGCCCTTGCCGGTGACCTCCAGCCACCAGCGCTCGATGCCCTGCGCATCGCGCCTGCAGAAGAACGCCCCCATCGCCGTGCCGGTGACTTCGGCCGCGCGCAAGCCCCCCAGGTAGAGCACGGTCAGGAGCCAGCGGCAGCGCGCCGCATGCAGGCGCTCGCGCTCAGTGGCGGTGTCGCAGTGCGTTCACGGGCGCCTACGAAGACCCCCTCGGCTTGCCATCTGCGTGGCGGTGCGCTGGCGCAGCACGCCGGTGCTGGTGCGCAGTTCGAGGTCGAGCCGGCTGGTCTGGCGCTGCTGCGCCTGGGTCTCGACCGCGTTGCGCACCGAGCGAGTACCGCAGATGGTCGGGTGCCCAGGGCTTGAGGATGTACTGGTAGATACTGGCCTCGTTGATGCCGGCGATGATGTCTTCGCTGTCGGTGTAGCCCGAGCTCACGAGGCGCACCGCGTCGGGCCAGTGTTCGCGCACGCACTTCCTTGAGGAAGCTCACGCCGGGCATGCGCTGGTCGCACAGGATCATTTCACCGGCTGGCGCTGCAGCAGGCCACGCGCGTCCTCGGCGCTGCTGGCGGTAAACACAGTGAAGGCCTCGTCCAGTACGGCGCATCGTGTCATGCGAGCGCACCTCGTCGTCCACGGCAGGGCTTCCGTCGGGAACGGCACGTTCATCGGTGCAAGGCCAGGTGCCGGGGCGTCCACGCGTGCGGTTGCTTGTGCACGAAATGGTGGCGCGCCACATGGTAGCTGGGGTCGAAGCCGTAGAAGTTGCAATGCATGCGCAAGAGTTCCTGTTCGCGGTGGTGGGCCAGCGGGCGAAGGCTTTCGTCGCGCTCGCGGGTGGCCTGTTGGGCCGCCAGCCTTTGTGGCAGATTGCAGGAGGCCGCGAGCGCCAGCGCGCGCTGCAGGCAGCGTTCTTCGAAGCCTTCGCGGGCCTTGTCGTCGCAGTGGTCGATCAGGCCCATCTGCGCGGCCTCGCGCGCCAGCAACGGCAGGCGCTGCGCCATCAGGTCCCTTGCGCCGGCCTCGCCCAGCCGGCGCGGCAGCAGGTAGGTCCAGTACTCGGAACCATAGAGGTTGCCCATGTTCTTGTAATGCGGGTTGAGCACCACGCCCTCGTGCCCCCACACCTCGTCGGCTGCCAGTGCGAGGAAAGCGCCACCCGCGCCGGCGTTGCCGCGCAGAACGCTCACTGTGAGGCGGTCGGTGGTCGTGATCACGGCCAGGGCCACGTCGTTTATGGCCTGGATGTTGCGCCATGATTCGTTGGCCGCGTTGTCACCGGGCCGGTGTGCCGCGGCCTCGATGGCGTTGAGGTCGATGCCGTTGCTGAAGAAGTCCTCGCCGCCCATCAGCAGCAGCACGTTCACCGGCCGCTCCCGCACCGTCAGCCAGGCCGCGTGCAGGCGCTCACAACGGTCCGTGGACATGGCGCCGTTGTGGAAGTCAAAGCGCAAGCAGCCCACGTGCGCCCCTTCCGGGCCGTGCTCGGTGTAGCGAAGCTCGCCCCATTCATCGTCCGGCCGCTGCAGCACCACAGGCAGCGAGGGCAGGGCCGCCGCCTCGGTGGCGAAGGCCTGCGCCGCGACCTGCTTGAAGCCGGCAGCGCCCTCGGCACGGCGCACGTGGCCGATCCACACGCCGCCGTCGCGCGTGCGGCGCAGCAGCACGCCGTCGCGTACGGCCAGCAGCGTGCCCGGCGCGGCGTCGGTGAACCTGACCATCAGCGCATCGGAGGCGGCGTGGCCATCCATCAGGTAGCAGGCCTGGCCCCAAAGCGAGTCGAGCACGCCGGGCTGGCCGTCGGCGCAACGCAGGCGGGCCAGCACCTCGGCCGTGGTGTCGGTAGTCCAGTCGACCGCGCGGTCGGCCTGGCGCATGGCGGGCCGCCATTGCGCCGGCGGGGGTGATTCGCCCGTGCGCTCACCGTTTTCGAAACGTTGCAGGGCAGCCAGCGTAACCTGCACCGCTGCCTGCGTGACCTCGCGCCGGTACAGGCTGCCCTTGCTGGCCTGGCGCATCGCAAAGGCCGCGTGCGCCCAGACCGGCCCGGCATCGTAGTCGGCGTTGGCCTGCAGCACCGTCACGCCCCAGTCGCGTACGCCTTGCAGCACCGCCCAGTCCAGCGCCGAGGGTCCCTGGTCGCCGGGCGGGCCGGGGTGCACCACGAGGCAGGTCAGCCGCTGCCAGACGCTGGCCGGGATGCGGCGCTTGAGGAAGGGCGCGAGCAGCAGGTCGGGCCGGAACAGCTCGACGGCCTCTTCGGTGACCCGGTCGTTGATGTCGATCTCCACGCTCACGGTGTGGCCGTGCGCGCGCAACTCGGCGAACAGGCGCTGCGTGAGGCTGTTGAAGCTGTGGCACAGCAGCAGGATGCGCAGGCCGGGGGGTGGACTCTTCATGGTGGCGGCCGCCGCCGCCCCTGCTGTTCGCGCGCGGCGTCTTTGCGACCCATGTGGGTCGCAAAGCGCGATTCGAGGTCGTCCAGCGCGGCGTTGAATGCGGCCCCCGCGTGCGCGTCGCGCAGGGGCCGCACCACGCCGGCGGCGCCGGGACCGAAGTACGCCGTGAGGCGCGCCTGCGCCTGGCGGCACGGCGCCTCCAGCAAGTCAAGGGGGGCGGGTACCTCGACCGGGGGAGGCAGAGGTGGGGCCGGCGGCGCCACGGGTTCGATCAGACTCTGCGCGATCCGGGCTTGCAAGTGCTCGCGCACCAGGGGCAGGCCGCTCGCGGATTTCTGGAACACGGTGGATGGCATGGCGGGGTCAGCAGATGCGCGGCAATAGCTCCCCGCTGAGCCAGTCCACCACGCGCCGACCACCGAAACGCGTGGCCATCTGCACGAAGTGGTGCGGGTCGCTGGTGACCTCGCCGATGCGCGCTGCCTCAGCGCCCAGCGGGTGCGCGCGCATGGCGGCGAGCACAGCATCGGCCGCCTCGGGCGCGCACACCGCGACCAGCTTTCCTTCGTTGGCGACATACAGCATGTCCAGCCCGAGCAGCTCGCAGGCGGCATCGACCTGGGGTCGCACGGGAATGGCGGCTTCCTGCAGCAGCATGCCCACGCCGGACTGGCGCGCAATCTCGTTGAGCGTGGTGGCCAGGCCGCCGCGCGTGGGGTCGCGCAGCACGCGCACAGCGCCCGGCGCGGCACCCAGCATGGCGGCCACCAGCGTGTGCAGCGCGGCGGTGTCGCTCTCGATGGTAGTCTCGAAAGCGAGCGACTCGCGTTGTGAGAGCACGGCCACGCCGTGGTCGCCGAGAGTGCCGGAGAGCAGCAGCACGTCGCCCGCACGCGCGTTGCGCCCGCTGATGTCCACGCCTGGCGGCAAGACGCCGATGCCGGTGATGCTGATGAACACGCCGTCGCCCTTGCCCTTCTCCACCACCTTCGTGTCGCCTGTGACAATGGGCACGCCGGCGGCGCGCGCGGCCGCGGCCATGGAGCGCACGATGCGCTGCAGCTCGATCAGCGGGAAACCTTCTTCCAGGATGAAGGTCGCGCTCAACCACAGCGGCGTTGCGCCGCACATAGCCACGTCATTAACCGTGCCGTGCACCGAGAGGCAGCCCACGTCTCCGCCGGGAAAGAACAGCGGCGATACCACGTGGCCGTCGGTGGCGACCACCAGCCGGCCGTGGCCCGGCGTGACGCTGGGCAGCGGCAACACCGCGCCGTCGTCGCCCTGGCGCAGGTAGGGGTTGTCAAAGGAGGCGACGAACAGTTCTTCGACCAGCTGTGCGGCGGCCTTGCCACCCGCGCCGTGGCCCATGTCCACGCAGCCGTGCTTGATGTCGAGCGGGCGCGTGTAATTCTTCGTCTTCTCCGGCCGGAGCACGGCTGCCTCGCCGGAGGGCTGATCGATGTCGGTTCTCATGGCAGGGCCTCCTCGATGGCCGTGGCGCTGGTGACGTGAATGTCGCGGAAGCGCCCGTAGGAATAGTGCGCCGCGCAGGCGCCTTCGCTCGACACCATGCACGAGCCCACCGGGCTCTCGGGCGTACACACGGTGCCGAAGATCCTGCAGTCGGTCGGTTTCTTCACGCCGCGGAGGATGGCGCCGCACTCGCAGGCCTTGTTGTCGGCCACCGGGCGGTAGTGCAGCGAGAAGCGGCGCTCGGCGTCGAAGTCGGCATAGGCTTCGCGGATCTTCAAAGCGCTGTAGGGCACCTCGCCTAGGCCACGCCACTCGAAGCTGGGTCGCAGCTCGAACACCTCGGACACCGGGGCCTGCGCCTTGAGGTTGCCTTCGGACGTGACGGCGCGCTTGAACTGGTTCTCCACATGGGCGCGGCCCTCGTTGACCTGGCGCACCAGCATCAGGATGGCCTGCATCACGTCCAGCGGCTCCAAGCCGGCGATCACCACCGGCTTACGGTACTCCTCGGCGAAGTGTTCGTAGGGGCCAGAGCCGATCACGATGCTCACGTGCGCGGGACCGACGAAGCCGTCGATGGGCACGGTGCCGAACTCGCGCACCTCGGGCGATTCCAGGATGTGCGTAATGGCCGAGGGCGTGAGCACGTGGCAGCACAGCACGCTGAAGTTCGTGAGGCCTTCGCGGTGCGCGAGCTGGATGGTGAGCGCGGTGGGGGGCGTGGTGGTCTCGAAACCGATGGCGAAGAACACCACCTCGCGCCGCGGGTTCTGGCGGGCGAGTGCCAGCGCGTCGGCGGCAGAGTACACCATGCGGATGTCACCACCGCGCGCTTTGGCGCGGATCAGCGATTGGCTTTCCGAGGCCGGCACGCGCATGGTGTCGCCGTAGGTGCAGACCATGGCATCCTGGGCCAGTGCGAGGCTGATCGCCTGGTCGATGCGGCCGATGGGCAGCACGCACACCGGGCAGCCCGGGCCGTGCACCATGTGCACGTTGGCCGGCAGCAGCTCCATCACGCCGTAACGCGAGATCGCGTGTGTGTGGCCGCCGCAGAACTCCATGAAGCTGTAGTTGCGTGCCGGGTCGGCCTCGGTGGCGATGTGGGCGCCGATCTGCCGCGCGATGCCGCCGTCGCGGAATTCGTCGATGTACTTCATGTTGAAACTCCGCTGGAGGTGGTGAGTTGCGCCATCTGGGCAAACAGCGCCAGCGTGCGCTCAGCTTCCTCGGGGTCGATGGTGCCGATGGCGTGGCCCACATGCACGATCACGTAGTCGCCCGCCTTCACGTGGGCCACCAGGGCGATGGAGATGTCCTTGCGAATGCCGCCGAGGTCGACCACGGCCTGGTCGTCGGGCCGCAGCTCCACCAGCCGCGCGGGGATGGCTAGGCACATGGTTCGGTGTCCTTTTCGTGGGGGATATTCTGAAGGGCCGTGGCCCCGATCAGGCGCGTGGCCACCCAGGCCTGGCCCAAGGCCAGGCCCGCGTCGCCGCAGCCGGTGGCGCTGGACAGGTGCACGCACAGGCCGGCGCCCTGCAGGCGCGCGAGCACTCGCTCGCGCAGCACGCGGTTGAAGAAACAGCCGCCACCCAGGCACACGGTGGCCGTGCCGTGTTCGCGCGCAGCCTGCGTGGCCCAGAGCGCCAGCGCATCGGCCAGAGCCAGGTGAAAGCCCGCCGCCGCAGCGCCCACACGCTCGGCGCTCACGTGCAGCAGCGCGGCGAACAGGCCGCGCACGTCGAGCCGGCGTTGGCCGTCGGGCAGGGTGTCGGTGAGCAGGTCCTCCAGCGTGGCAGGCAAGGGCTCGTGGGCCGGCGCCAGCCATCGGCTGGCAGTGGTTTCAAGCGCGATGGCGGCTTCGGCCTCCTCGGTCTGGCGCACGCTCAGGCCCAGCGCGGCGGCTGCGGCGTCGAACCAGCGCCCGGCGCTGCTGGTGGGCGGGCAGTTCAGGCCGCGCGCCAGCATCTGCTGCACGCCGCGCGCCATGGCCTCGCCAACCATCGGCGCGAAGCGCGGCACGATATCTGCGCCCCGGTCCAGCGCGTGCAGGGCGCTGGCGGCCATGCGCCAGGGTTCGCGCGCGGCGCGGTCGCCACCAGGCAGGGCGAGGGGGTGCAGGTGACCCAGGCGCCGCCAGTTCGCGCCATCCACCCATAGCAGCTCACCGCCCCAGGCCGTGCCGTCCGTGCCCAGGCCCACACCGTCGAGCGCGAGGCCGATCACCGGGCCTTCAATGGCGTGTTCGGCCACCACGGCGGCAATGTGCGCGTGGTGGTGCTGCACGCCGATGGTGGGTACACCCAGGGTGTGCGCGAGTTCGATGGCGAAACGTGTGCTGAAGTAATCGGGGTGCAGGTCGTGCGCCACCGCGCGCACAGGGCCGTGCCGTTGCAGCAGCGCAAGGGCCGAGGCTTGGAGCGCGGCGCAGGCGGTCGGGTCGCTCAGGTCGCCGTGCACCGCCGACCAGTGGGCCTGGTCCTGCGCGTCCCGCAGGCACGCGGCGTTTTTCAGCTGGGTGCCGCAGGCCAGCACAGCGGACGGGGCGTTGCGCATCATGCGTGGTGGTGATGGCCGAGCTGGTGGTCCAGCCAGTGCAGCCAGGCGTCCATGCCATCGCCGGTGGTGGCCGAAAGCTGGATTACCTCGATGACCGGGTTTACGCGCCGCGCGAGTTCGATGCAGCGCGCCATGTCGAAGCGCACGTGCGGCAGCAGGTCGATCTTGTTGAGCACCATGAGCGAGGCGGCGGCGAACATGTCGGGGTACTTCAGCGGCTTGTCCTCGCCCTCGGTCACCGAGAGGATGGCCACCTTGGCGGCCTCGCCCAGGTCCCACACGGCGGGGCACACCAGGTTGCCGACGTTCTCAATGAAGAGCAGGCTATGTGCGCTGTCGTCATCGTGATGGTGGTGATGCTCGTGTCCATGGTTCTGTTCATGCCCATGACCGTGGCCGTGATGCGTGAGCAGCCGCGCGAAGGCCTCAGCCACCATGGGTGCGTCAAGGTGGCAGCCTTTGCCGGTGTTGATCTGGATCGCGGGCGCGCCGGTGGTGCGGATGCGGTCGGCGTCGAAGCTGGTCTGCTGATCGCCTTCGATCACCGCCATGTGCAGGCCGGGCGCGCCCGCCTTGAGCGCGTCGATGGTGGCGCACAGCAGCGTGGTCTTGCCCGAACCCGGGCTGGAAACAAGGTTGAGCGCGGTCACGCCGTGGGCCTCGAAGTGCGCGCGGTTGTGAGCGGCCACGCGGTTGTTGGCGCCGAGGATGTCGGTCTCCAGCTTGATGGCACGCGCCTGGCTCATGCCGGGCACCGAGAAGCGCGCGGTACCGGCACCGAAATGCAGGTCGCCGCTGGCCGGGTTCACCTGTACCGCAGCCGGCGCTTCCTGGTTGTCACTGCATCCACATACGATACACATGGTCGGTCTCCTGTTTTCGTGGGGTTTCAATCATGGGCCACCTGCATGTCCAGCACGCGCAGTTCAGCGCCGCCGGTCGGCTGCAGTTGGAAGCCACCGCAGGCCGGGCAGGCGTCCCCGCGTTGCGCCAGGGTCACGGTCCGTGAACAGCCCAGGCACCAGGCTTGGCCGGGGGGTTCTTCGATCTCGATGTTCGCGCCGTCCAGCAAGGTGCTGGGGGCGAGGCTTTCCAGTGCGAAGCGCAGCGCGCGCACGTCCACGCCCGAGAGCTGGCCGGCTTCGAGCCGCAGCGCCAGCAGGCGCTTGAAGCCTTCGCGCGTGGCGGTGTCTTCCACCAGCTGGAGCACGCCGCCGGCGAGGCTGGCCTCATGCATGTCCGGCCTCCTGCAGCGCGGCGCCTCGGCGTTCGATGGTGAAAGGCACACAAGGGTCGAACGCGGCCATCAGCAGGTGCACGCGTCGCGTGAGCGCGCCGTCGGGCAGGTCGGGGTCGAGCCGCGCCAGCTGCTGCGCCACCTCGCCCTCGGGGTGGAAGTTCCATTCGGTGGGCGCCACCACGTGGCAGGCCTGCACGCGCTGGGTAGCCGGGTCGATCTCGACTTGGTGCACCAGCAGGCCACGCGCCATCTCCACCCAGGCCAGGCCGCGCCAGGGGCCGGTCGCCACGGCACCCCAGTCCAGGCAGCGGTCGCCGCCGTCGAGCGCAAGGCGCACCAGCTCGGCCAGGCGCGTGCCCAGCAGGGCCCAGGGCGTGAGCAGCATGTCGTCGGCCACGCCTCCGAGGCGGCTCCAGGGGCCGGTGTGAGCGCAGGCGCCATGCAACAGTGGGCGCAGCGCGAAAGCGGGCTTGAGTGCGAGCGTGGCGCCCAGCATGCACAGGCTGGTGGCCCGGTCGCCGTGGAGGCGCAAGGCGGTGTCGGGCGCGAGCAGGGTGCAGGCGTCTGCGCCGCGCGCGCTGCGCACCAGCGCGGGCAGCCAGTGGTTGTGGCGCAGACCCCAGGTGTCGAGCCAGTCGGTGCCGCCGGCTTGCCAGGCCGCGAGCCAGTCGGCTGCGGGCATGTCCAGCAGCACATGTTGCAGCCAGCTGCGCAGCGCTGGCCAGGGGCCGGGGGCACCCTGCGTCGGCCAAGGGCAAGTGCGCAGGGCGGTGGTGGCGCTGGCCGCGTGCGCGCCGCCGGGTGCGAGCAGGCGCGGCCAGTCTAGGCCGATGCGGCGGATGTGCTCCATCGCGGTCTCGCGGCGCAGGCGCTCGGCTACGGCATCGGGTCGTGGCAGCAGGCCGGGCGAGGCCGGGCCAATGGCGAGCTGGCTGCACAGTCGGTGCGCGTGGCTGCAGAGGTTGAACAGGCTGGCCATGAGCCCGGGCAGCCGGGCCGCTGGCACGCCGTGGCCCATGAGCGCGGCCCAGTCCTGGCGCGTGCTCTGCAGGCCGTGTGGTGGTGGCGCGCCGGGCGTGATGCGCAAGGCGCCCGCCAGGCTTTGCAGACCACTGAGTGCGACACCGTTCACGCGCGGCCTCCCAGAAAGAAGGCGCGGCGCGACCGCATCGGCGGGATGGCCGCTGGAGGCGTCTGGGGGACGGGGCGGGTGAGCGCCAGCGCTTCGTGCGCGGTCTCGCGCGCCAGGGCCTGCGCGGTGAAGCCGCCCATGGCGAAAACAGCGCGCAGGTCTCGTGGTAACCGATGGCAGGGTCGTGCGCGCCGACGAAGTCGAAGCGCTCGCTGCCGAAGTTGCGCATAAAGCTGCAGCCCACCTGGTCGCCGTGTGGCAGGGTCTGAGCCGGCAGCCGCACCAAGCTCATGAACCAGGGCGTGATGAGCACGCCTTCGGCCACCGGTTTGTCGTCCGTGGTGGTACCCCAAGCGAAGTCCACCGCCCCCACGCGCAGCGCGGCGTTGAGCCGCGGGATTCCCTGCACGCGTTCGGTCTGCGCATGCTCGAAATGAGCCACGAGGGCCGGCACGCAGGATGCCAGGGGCTGGTCTGTCATGGCAGTAAGAGGAACTGGTCGGGCTCGCAGTCGCAATTCGGGCAGCGCCAGTGCGAGGGCAGATCGGCGAAGGGCGTGCCTGGGGATCTGCCATTGCCGGTCGCCTACGGCGGGGTCGCAGACCCACCAGGAGATCTTGCATTGCAGTCGTGAAGCCGGCCCGCAGTACCTCGCGGTTGCCAAGGCAGGAGCCTTCGAAATGGTCCATGCTCATGTTGCCTCCAGCCAGGCCATGATCTCGCGCAGGCGCTCGTGCGAATCACGCAGGTCTTCGGGCGCGGCCATCGCTACCTCGGGCATGTCCACCACCTCGACCGTGTTGAGGATGAGCTTGTCCATGGAGTTGTAATGCACCACGCGCCAGCAGTTTGGCAGGCGCGTGTTGGAGATGCAGCAGTTGCCGTAACCGCGCGATAGCATGAGCACGCGGCCCGTGCCGAGCTGGTAATCCAGAAAGCAGATGTCCTCGGGCGTGACCGGCAACAGCGTGAGATTGACCACGTGCGAGACCTGGTCCGGCTGCCAGCGTGCCACCTGGTCGCGGATCTCGTCCACCAGCAGCGGCGCGTTCTGTACGTTGGGCGGCAGCGGGCCGCTCCACAGCGGGTAGGCGGGCCACACGTCTTCGGCAGCGGTTGCGGCGAACAGTGAAGGTACCGAACCGACCTCGATCGCGTCGTCCACCAGTACGCTGTCGCGGCCCTCCTCGTGGCGCCAGGTCATGAGGCGCCAGACGCCGGCGAACACGGATTCCTGCACGCGCACCTCCAGGTTGCTCGCGCCGAGCTGCACGATGGCGCTGACCTCGCCTTCGCCCAGCACCTGGTTCACGATGCGGAAGTCGCGTGGCGCGAGCATGCCCAGCGGCACCAGGCCGGGGGCGCCGCCTTCGGCGCCGCGCTGCAGCAGGGCCAGCACCTGCTGCAGCAGGGCCAGCACCTGCTGCAGCACTTGGCGCGCCTGGTCCAGACCCACCAGTTCCTCGGGCTCGGGCAGCACGGGCGGGCGGTAGGTGTCCATGTCCTTGGGCAGGGGCAGGGGCAGGTAGTCGAGCGACTCGTCTTCGTGGCGCGTGCCAGGGCCCAGGGTCACGAGCGAGATCGGGAAATCTTTCATGGGGTGCCCTCGGCTCTGTGGCAGCTGGCGTCGCTAGAAGAAGTCTTGCTCACGACGGGAATGCCTATGGTGGGCGGGCGCGAGGAAGGCATGCGCAGAGCGGCGTCCACGCCTTGCAGGTAGACATCCAGTCCTGCATGCCGGCGATGGCGCTGACGTACTGGCCGCCGCGGAAGAACAGCAGCAAGGGCCAGCGCTGAGAGCCGTAGCGACGCGCCACGGCATCCGCGGGAGGCCACGTTCTGGCCCTCGGTGAAACGCACGGCGTCGCCCGCCAGCAGCAGCAAGCGGTCTCCCGGCAAGGCGGTCCAGTCGGCCACGCTGGCATTATCGATCAGCGCGGCGCCGAATTCCCGCACCAGGCGCATCACCAGCGGCGAGGCGGGATCGGTGCTGAGTGCGGTGACGGCCGGTGGGCGAATGGCGGTGTCAGTGAGGCTCATGGGTCTTCTGGACGAAAGAAGGTGTCAGCCGCCGGTGGCGAGCTGGCGCAGTTGAACGGCGCTCATGCGCGAAGGCAGTTCGAAGCCAGCCTCGCCGTCGGCGCCCTGGCCCTGCATGGCGCCCAGCATCAGGTCGAGCGTGGCGTTGACCTCGCTGACGCGTTCGGCATCGATGCGTTCGCGCGCATCGCCGAGGAACACGAGCAGCCAGTCGCCCGGCGCCACGTGGCCCACCAGCACGGTGCTGATCCGTCGACGCTCGCCCCGGCCTACGCACACCGCGTGGCCGGGCTCGATGGTGCTGACCTGCATGGGGATGCCAATGCACATGTCAGGGGGTCTCTTGGGGGAAGAAGCGCTCGTCGCCTTCGCGGCAGGCCGCCTCGGGCGCGGGACGCTGCGTTTCGTAGGCGGCGAGCGCGAGCCCTTCCATGGTCACGGTCTCGCGCCCGCTCAGGGGCTGGCGGCGCGACGCAGGCCGGCCGCCCCAGCGCGCGATCTCGGCCACGCCTAGCGCCATGGCCTCGTCCATCGCGGCTTTGACCGCCGGGCGCAGGCTGCCGCCGTAGTCCTCCAGCTCCTGCGGCTGGCAGCCGATCAGCAGCACCTGCGCGGGGTAATGGCCGGTGAGTTGGGCGAGCGAGAGCACCTCCTGAAAACCGGTTTGGTGCAGGCTCATCTTCTTTGTGCCCAGGAAACGCGGCACCTCGTCGTCGCGCACAAGCTTCAGAGTGCCGGGCGCCAGGCCGTAGTCGATCGCATCGAGGATCAGCAGGCAGTCGGCGGCCTGCACGTGCTGGATCAGGTACAGGCCCTGCGTGCCGCCGTCCACCAGCGAGACGTGCGGCGCGAACTCGTGGCGCTGCTGCAGGGCTTCGACGCAGCGCACGCCGAAGCCTTCGTCGGCCCATAGCAGGTTGCCGATGCCCAGCACGCAGATGGAGGGATGGGTGTCACCACCAGGGTGACAGGCGGCTTCAGGCGAGGTGCGGCTCATGGTGGGCGGACTCACAAAAACAGTGGAGAGAGCGGCGGCGCGCAGACGCTTCGAGGCGCGGAAGCTGTCCCAGGCCGCCTGCTGCGCGAGCCAAAAGCCGGCCTCCACACCGACCACCCGCGCGCAGCGGATGGCGGTGTCGGGCGACATGTCGCGCTGGCCGTGCAACAACTCGTGCAGTCGGCGGCGCGACAGGCGTAGCAGGTGCGCGCCAGCAGCCGCCCCCCGGGTGCGTGGGCGCGCGCAGCGGCACGCCAACCGGTGAACATACCGGCGCGGCCTGGAAATAGAGCGGGCTGCGCGGTTCATGCTCACTCTTTGAATGTTCTGTGACCGGAAATCATGGTGCTCACGATGCTCTGGCGGCCCATGATGTCTTCGCGAATGGCCGCGTAGATGTGCAGCAGCACGAAGGTCACGATGCCCCACATGCCCAGGCGGTGCCAGGTGTGCACGTCCTGGCTCTGGCCGAATAGCGGGATCACCCAGCCGAACAGGCGTTCCTGCCACGAGCCCATCTGTGCGCCCTCGCCGTAGAGCGCGAAGCCGGTGAGCAGCATGAAGTTGGAAAACATCAGGTAGAAGCCGAACATCGCCAAGCGCGCCAGCGGGTTGTGGCCCACGTACTGGTTGGGCTTGGGAATCAGGAACAGGTACCAGCGCAGCATGTTGAACACTTCGCGCCAGTAGGTCTTCTGGAACATCGGCACCCAGAACAGCTTCTTCGCGTGGTGGTTGCCCACCAGCGCCCAGTAGGCGCGCGCGAACATGCCCACCGCCATGATGTAGCCCATGAGGTAGTGCGCGCTGGCCTCGCCCGGCATGGTGAGCAGGGGCTGGCCAATGAAGTAGCCGGTGACGCACAGCACGGTGATGGACAGCGCGTTGAGCCAGTGCCAGATGCGCACGGGCGCCTCGTACACATAGACAGAGCGGATGCTCTGGCCTTGCCGCAGCTCGCGCGCGTCGTGTGAAGCGCTGGCCGGATGGGACGTCGTGGTGGACATGGTGAGACCTCCTGAAAGGGAGTGCCAGATCAGGCCGCGAACTGACCGAACAGATACAGCCCGGCGGCGCTCAGCCGCGCGCCCAGGCCACCCAGCGCCCAGCCGCTGCGCTCGGCCAGCCAGCGGCGGATGCCCAGGCCGAGGCTGATGCTGCCAACTTGCAGAAGTGCGGTAGTGAAGAGGAAGCCCACCGCGTAGCCGGCGAAACCTCTCTCTGGCGTCTCGGAACCGTGCGCCAGGCCTTGCAGCGAAGCGGCGGCGCTCAGCCCTAGGCCGATGACCGGCGGCAGGGCGGATCGGTGCGCGAGCAGCAGCTTGCCGCCCAATAGCACCACCGAGAGGGACACGCCGTGTTCAAGGTAGGGCACGGGACGCCTAGCATGCCCAGCGTAGGCGCTGATCATGAGCGCGAGCAGGAAGGTGGCTGGGCCCTGCCAAGCCTTGTTCGCAGGCAGCGCCGAGACCGACCACACACACACGGCCAGCATTGCCAGCAGGTGGTCAGCGCCGAAGGGGTGCACCAGGCCTTCGAACAGGCTGCTGGTGCCGTGCCCGGTTTGGGCCTGCGCGGCGCTGGCCGCACCGGAAAGCAGAATGGCGGCGGCAAGGCCACGTGTCGTTGTCTTGTGCATGGGGTGCTCCTCTTGTCGTGTGGGGTCGTCTTTCAGCGAACCGTGACGCGGCTCATTTCCTGGCCGTCTTCGCTCATCACGTGGGTGGAGCAAGCTAGGCAGGGGTCGAAGCTGTGCAGCGTGCGCAGGATCTCTAGCGGCTGCTCGGGGTTGACCATGGGCGTGTTCATGAGCGAGGCCTCGAAGGCGCCGATCTGGCCCTTGTGGTCGCGCGGCGAGCCGTTCCAGGTGGTGGGCACCACGCACTGGTAGTTCCCGATGCGGCCGTCCTTGATGCGGATCCAGTGACCCAGCATGCCGCGCGGCGCAGCCACCGTGCCCACGCCCTTGGCTTCCTTGGGCCAGGTAATCGGGTCCCACTTCTCGATGTTGGCGGTGCTGGTGTCGCCAGCCTTGATGTTGCCGACCAGCTGCTTGAAGTCGTCCATCATTATCTCGGCGGCGTACTGGCTCTCCAGCGCGCGCGCCAGCGTGCGGCCGATAGTGGTGGGCAGCAACTGCTTGGCGCTGTACTTCGTCTCGGGCATGCCCAGCGCCTTGGGGATGGCGCTGTTGATGGCCACGGTGGCCTCGTCCACCTGCTGCTTGACGCGCTGGCAGAATTTGTTGCCCTGCCTGGCGTGCGCATAGCCGAGGATGTAGCGCGACAGCGGCCCCACTTCCACGGCGTGGCCGCGCCAGCGCGGCGCCTTGATCCACGAGTATTTTGCCGATTCGTCGAGCTGCTCGATCTCCGTGCGCGTGCCCTTGAAGTTCGGCCCCTCGGGCTTGTAGTCGGCTTCGGTCACGCCGTCCCAGGGGTGCAGGCCCTTGGTCTCGTCGCCGTACTTGTACCAGCTGTGCGTCACGAACTCCTGCACCTGCTCGGGGTCGCGCGGGTCAATCTCGTGGATCTTGTCCCAGTCGCCATTTAGGATCACGCCGCCGGGCAACTGGTCCGTGCTGTAGTCGTAGGGCACCTTCTCGTAGGTGCCGTAGTCGGCAATGGCCGAGAGGCCGCCGCCGTAGAGCCAGCCGGCCTGCTTGTAGAAGGTGCCGATGGCCAGCACGTCCGGGATGTAGACGTTATTGTTGAAATCGATCATCTCCTGGATGCGGGCCTGCACGAAGTTCAGCCGCTCCATGTTGATCGGGGCGCCGGCCGCGCCGTTTCCGTCGATGTTGATGGCGCAGGGCACGCCTCCCACCAGGTAGTTGGGGTGCGGGTTCTTGCCGCCGAAGATGGTGTGCACCTTCACCCAATCCTTCTGCCGGTCCAGCGCCTCCAAGTAGTGCGTGAAGGCCATCAGGTTGGCCTCGGGCGGCAGCACATAGGCCTTGGAGCCCCAGTAGCCGTTGGCGAAGGGGCCGAGCTGGCCGCTCTCGACGAACTTCTTCAAGCGGTTCTGCACGTCGCGGAAGTAACCGGGCGAGGACAGCGGGTGCGAAGGCGACACGAGTTGCTGCAGCTCGCTGGTCTTCTTCGGATCGGCCTTGAGGCAGGACACCACGTCCACCCAGTCCAGCGCGTGCAGGTGGTAGAAGTGCACGGCGTGGTCGTGCACCTGCAGCGTCTTGGCCATTATCTCGCGGATGAGGTGGGCGTTGAGTGGGATGCGAATGCCCAGCGCGTCTTCCACCGCGCGTACCGAGGTGAGTGCGTGGCAGCCGGTGCACACGCCGCAGATGCGTTCGACGAAGGCCCAGGCGTCGCGCGGGTCGCGGCCCTTGAGGATCACCTCCAGCCCGCGCCACATAGTGCCGGTGGAGACGGCGTTGCGGATCACGTTGTTGCTGTCGAGGTTGACCTCGCAGCGCATGTGGCCTTCGATGCGCGTCACCGGGTCGACGATGATGCGCCGGCCCGTGTTGTCTATGCGAAAGCCTTGAGTTTCGTAAGCACCCATCTTGTATTCCTCGTTGTGTCAGTGGTTGGCGGGTGTGGTGGACGCGTCGGCCTGGCGCGCGTTCCGGTTGTCGCGCGCGCGCTTGGCCACCGAGATGGCGGCGTGCGCGGCGACGGCCGCGCCCACCACGCCGGCGGCGGTGCCCCCGATCTGGTCGGCGTTGGCCTCGATGCCGAAGGCGTGGATGTCGGTGAGGCGGTCGTAGAACGAGCCCTTGTCCCAGAAGCCGTCGGCCGAACAGCCGATGCAGCCGTGGCCAGCCTTGATGGGAAAGCTCGTGCCTTCGTTCCACTGCACGGTGGAGCAGGCGTTGTCGGTGGTCGGGCCCTTGCAGCCAACCTTGTAGAGGCAGTAGCCCTTGCGCGCGGACTCGTCGTCCCAGGCCTCGACGAACTGGCCAGCTTCGAAGTGCGGGCGGCGGTAGCACTTGTCGTGGATGCGCTGGCTATAGAACATCTTCGGGCGGCCCTGGCGGTCCAGCTCGGGCACGCGGCCGAAAGTGAGCATGTAGGTGATCACGCCCGTCATCACCTCGGGGATGGGCGGGCAGCCCGGCACCTTGATGATGGGCTTGTCGGTGATCACCTTGTGGATCGGCGTGGCCTGCGTGGGGTTGGGCTTAGCCGCCTGCACGCAGCCCCACGACGCGCACGAACCCCAGGCGATAATGGCCTTGGCGTCCTTGCCCACGTGTTTGAGCTTCTCGATGAAAGGCTTGCCCGACTGGATGCAGAACATGCCGTCTTCATTGAGCGGTGGATTGCCTTCCACGGCCAGGATGTACTGGCCCTTGTACTTGGTCATGATTTCTTCAATGATGGCCTCGGCCTGGTGCCCGGCAGCAGCCATCAGCGTGTCGTCGTAGTCTAGCGAGATCATGGAGAGCACCACGTCCTTGGCTAGTGGGTGCGCACTGCGGATGAAGCTCTCGGTGCAGCAGGTGCATTCCAGGCCGTGCAGCCACAGCACCGGCGTGCGCGGCTTGCTTTCCATGGCGTGGGCAATCTGCGGCACGAACGATGGGGCGAGCCCCAGCGATGTGGCGGTGAGCGAGCAATACTTCAGAAAACTGCGGCGCGAGATGCCTTTGCGGCGCAAGACCTCGTAGAAAGTCTCCATGCTGGTATGCCTGTGGGTACTTTGTGATCGACGCTGCGGGGAAGAGGGATAACCCAAGGGCACATTTTGTGCGATGGCATCGTAGAGCAAGTCTTGTGCCAGTCTGGGGAGCCGCATGTGAACACACGCCTAAAAGCACCTATCTTTGCTGGGGTGAATTGCCCTCCAGAGCGTGGTACTGGAAGTTAGCTTTCCAAAGTCAAGACCAAAGTCGAGCAAGTTCAGCCATTTGACCGATGAGTCGCCGTTTGAGCCCGCTCCCCTTTGGGGCGGCAGACGTCTACCCTCAAGCTGCGCCGTAAGGTCTTCTCAGAATTGCCCCGTGAGACGCAAGATCCAGTGGAATGAAGGAGGCATCTTCTACGGAAGCAGCGCCCGTGTAGCCGTCGGCGGTCAGCGAGCAGAGCCGCTCATAGCGCATCAGCACCGCTCGTTCATTTCGATACTGGCTGAATCCATCATCAGGTTCGTGCTCTGATGTTCCTCAATGCAGCCAGAAGCCGTCGCGTCCGGCTTCATAACAGCTACGCACCGGAGTATCCGCGGCCAGATGACAGCGCACCTTGGCTTTGCGATCGCCATGAAGACTGCGATCGTATCGATGGCGGCCACTGTGCAGCGGCTGCGCGCGCGCACCCCATCGCCCAGCGAGAGCTTCCAGTTCCTCTCACCCAGTTCGAAGGCGAAATGCAGCGATCCAATGATGGTTGTATCCTGCCATGAAGGGCCCGTGCGAGGCCTATTCATTTGCGTACTCCTCTCGGAAAACGGGTATCGGAATCCTCGTTTTACTCTGGGAGTCCTTCCAGAGTATCTAAGTAACGTCCTGCGACCGACGTTCAGGATGGTACATTTTGTTGCGCTTAAGACAGGCGTATGTCCGGGCCGCGTCAGGGAATTAGGGGTATCCCGGTTGCCGGGAGTAGGGCTCTGCCCAATGACTTAGCACAGGGGCTTGTAAACTTTGCCGCGAGAGCGTTCGCTTTCTCGTTTGCGAGGGGGCGCATGAAGGCAAAGTCGGCGGGTTGGGGACACGAGGAGTTGGAGGGATTGGACTTCGGGGATGCGAGGCGCAATGAACGAGCGAAGACGCTGGTGACACGGTTTGCCGCGAACCCGACGGCAAGCATTCCTGTCGCATGCAATGGCCGGGCCGAGACCATGGGGGCCTATCGATTTCTCGAGAAAGAGGAGATCGATTGGCGAGGCATTCTGGAGGCCCACTGGCAGCGCACGGAAGAGCGCATGCGCGAGCACGAGGTGGTGCTGTGCCTGCAGGACACAACGGAGTTGGATTTTAGAGGCCAAACGATAGAAGGCCTTGGCGAGTTGAACTATGAAGCGCGGCGAGGGATGTACCTGCATGTGCGACGTGAAAGTCGTCTGATTCGTTGTTTCACCGCCGATATTGGCGGTAGGAAACCGGGCGTTCCGTCGCCCGTAGTCTATCGGTGCATGCAACGCCGGTAACAGCGTTGTATGAAGCCACCGAGACAATGGAGCCCGGCGCAAGCTACGCCAAGGTCGTGAGACCAAAGTGCCTCTGCGAGTGTCAATGCGGAGGGGGCGCTAGACTGGATGGCATGGTTAAGACATCTGAACTGCTGTTAAACATCGTCAACATTGAAAGGCCAAAGACACTGATAGGCCGCCTTACCCAACATGGGAATGTAGTGGGCCTGCTCGCTGTGTAGTCGGGCGGCACGGACAACAGCACTACCGGTGGAGAGGCAGGACCTAAACCATTCTTGCGAATCAGGCGGAACACGGAAACACCGTATCGTTGCCCACTGGGGCAAGCCAACCGCGAGGAAGGCTGTTGGCGGTGCGGGACCGGAGCTAAAGTCGAAAGTGGTGTACGGGCGGGGAATTTGAGGCGCGGAGTAGAGGGCGGTGGAGCTTTCCGCTGAGAATCTGATTGTCGAGATCGGAAACCAGCACACAAGAAAACTCCACCATGAGCAAGGATAAATGTAANGAAGCAGTCGGTCTATCGGAAATCGGGCTTGGGCTCGAGGAGCTGATCAGGCGCGGGGCCCGGCGGGTCATCCAGGAGGCGATTGAAGTGGAGCTGGCAGAGCTGCTTGAGCAGTTCAGTAACGTCAAGACCTTGGGCCCGGCGGGTCATCCAGGAGGCGATTGAAGTGGAGCTGGCAGAGCTGCTT
>NZ_KB903188.1:0-20655 GCF_000379565.1 Cupriavidus sp. UYPR2.512
GAGGTCTACCTGAAAGCCTACGACTCGGTCAGCCATGCGCGCCGCTCTATCGCTAACTACCTAACCTGGTACAACCAACGACGGCCCCATTCCAGTCTGGCGGACCAGACCCCGGATGAGGCATACTTCGCCACGCTGCCAGCGATCAAATCGGCAGCCTGACTGCCCCAGCGCTTCCACTTAAAAACTCCGGATCCCTGTCCGAACAAACGGTGCCACCTCTGAGTGCCGTCGCGGCAACGCCGCCGACACCCCTGTTGGAGATAGCAATGCATAAGACTCTTGCCAAGACCCTGCTTGCCGCTGCCGCACTTGCCGCCGGGCTCAGCCAGGCCGCCCACGCCGGTGCCTATGCTGATGCGCTGATCGTTGCCGCGCCGGGACACAGCGGCCAGCGCGACGCCTTTACCGATGGCGCGCACCGTCCGGCCACCGAGGCCACCAGGTTGCCCGTGGTCGCGCACCAGGGCAGGTCCGTGTGCGCGATCCGTGGCTTTGATCCGTACCTGGACGGCATGCGCAAGCCTGACCCTTACACCGATGGCGCCCGCATCAGCTCGCGCGATGGCTTCACCGACGGCGCGCGCAGCGATGCGCGCGACCGCGGGGAATGCCTGTCCTGAGCAGGGCAGGGCAACGGGGCGGTTGGTCTGGGCCCGCTCCGTTGTCCAGGCGCGGGAATATGCGCCATGACTCGGGCATGCCCCGATATAACGCAACCCTGCCGTCAGGCAATCAAGTCCCAATCGACAGGGGTGTAGTCAAATCGACTTGCAAGGTTCGATGCTTTGCCATTTGGGGTAAACGTCCTATTTTGCAATTCCTTACGGTTCCCTCCTCCTCTCACCATGGGGCGGCAGAATCTCGGCCGCCCGCTGATCGCGCTTGGACGCAAACATAAAGAAGAAACCGACCTCTATTATGTAACGCCACTTGTGCGGTTATACTCCGCGCTTCACTCACAACGATGAATAACCAAACATGGTCGCAACAACTAAAACGACACGGGTAAATGCAACTGCCAAGGGCAAACCTGCCGCAAAGAAGGTGGTCGTGCCAACGAAAAAGGCCAGCGTGCTTGGCCGTGAGGCACAGGCAGCGAAGAAGCGCTTGCTGAAGCTGCGCGCCGACACGAAGAAGGCAATTGAAGCGGCTAAGCGCGAGGTTGCCCAGGCCGTGGAAGCCGCAAAGGCCGCGGCCCGCTTTGAAAAGCAAGCCGCAAAGGACAAGCTCTTGGCGAAGAAGGCCAAGGCTGCGGGCGCCAAGAAGGCGACGGGCAATAAAGCTGCCGTAACGAAAGCAGTCGCGAAAAAGGCCGCACCCGCTACTAAGGGCAAGGTCGCCGCGAAAGCAGGCCCGAAGGCGGTCGCAGTGAAATCTGTGACGAAAAAACGGGCTTCGGCGAAGAAAGTGGTTCCGGCTGTAGCGTCGCCTGAAGCGTCGGCGTGATCTTTGCCTCGGCTGGTAACGAGATGTCGCCAACCAGCCGATGGATGCAAGATGGGGGTACTGCTGAAAAAAGCTGAGGCCGACGAACTTTTGCTGACGGCTTTACCCCTTCCAATGGGCCTCTAGCTCATGCCTGGTTAGAGCAGCGGACTCATAATCCGTTGGTGCCGTGTTCGACTCACGGGAGGCCCACTATTCACCGCCAGTCTGACAAAGCTCCGTCCTTCATGTCGCGTTGATCGCCGGCGGGTAACGTGAGCCATCCTTGATTTTTACGTTTGATCCGCAACTGATGGTGCGGAAGCAGGCGTCGGAAGCCCGGATTGAAGAGGCCCGCGCGAATGAGGTCGCAAGCGTCATCGGGCAAATTCGCGGCTTGATGACCCAGTATGGTTCCTCACCCCGCATACGCGGGGGTCCCGCCTTAAATCCATTGGTCGTTTTCGGCAGCCCGCTCTCACGTGACGTCGTCGCACGTGTTCACCACACCTCGCGAGAGGCGTCAAATGGAAGCCTGGTTGCCGGGCACAAGAGTCGTGCGACGGTCTCGCCACTCGTCTCCTGCGATCTGTCTCGCCCTCCCGATGCTATTCCGGTCTCCGTAAGGATTGCCCCCGCACCTTAATTGATGCTCATTGTCCGCCACCTTATTCTTGGCTCAAAAGCAAGACTCAAAAATGGCGCCGGCTTGAAGTATTCAAGCGAGGCCATATCCACCAAGGAGACGCATGTGACGGCCTACCCCTTCCACACCCTGCCGTAGCGGCGCATCACCTTCGGCAGTTCCAGCCGAAAACCAATCCCACGTCATTCCTACCAAGCGATGGGCGCCCCGGCGCGCCTGCCGCGACGGAGCCGCTATGTCGCAACACCTGATTTCCATCTCTGTCCTGGGGCTGATGTTCGTCATCGCCACGGTCCTGCCCATCAATATGGGCGCGCTGGCCTTTGTCGGCGCATTCCTGGTCGGCACCCTGGTTGCCGCCATGCCGGCCAAGTCAATCCTGGCCGGATTCCCCGCCGACCTGTTCCTGACGCTGGTCGGCATCACATACCTGTTCGCAGTGGCGCAGAACAACGGCACCATCGACTGGCTGGTGAGGCTTGCGGTACGCGCCGTGGGCGGCCGGATCGCGGCGATCCCGTGGATCATGTTCATGATCGCGGCGGTGCTGACCTCGGTCGGCGCGGTCAGCCCGGCGGCAGTCGCAATCATAGCGCCGATCGCGCTGGGGTTCGCCGCGCGTTACGGTATCAACCCGCTGCTGATGGGCCTGATGGTGATCCACGGTGCGCAGGGCGGCGGCTTCTCGCCGATCAGCATCTATGGTGGCATCACCAACAAGATCGTGCAGAAGGCAGGCCTGCCGCTGAACGAGATGGCGACGGCCTTTGCCAGCCTCGGTGTCAACCTTGCCGTGGCCGCAGGACTGTTCGTCGCATTCGGCGGCCTGCGCCTGATGCGGCAAGCGGCGCCGGCGGCGGCGCCGCTTGCCGCCGCCGGTGTGCTGGCCATGGGCCATCCCTTCGGCGCACGCACCGTGCCTGCACAGGGCGCGCAGATCTATGGCGATGCCGAGGCCGAGGCCGGCGTGGAAGAGCAGAAGACGATGGCACGCGACCGCGGATCGATGCTCGAGGGCAATGGCGCCAGCACCGCCGAGACGCCGGCCGGACTCTACCAGTACCTGACCGTGGCCGGCCTGGCGGCACTGGCCGTCCTGACGCTTTACTTCAAGCTCGATATCGGCTTCGTTTCGTTGACCATCGCGCTTCTGCTCACGCTGATGGCGCCGGAGCTGCAGAAGCGCGCGCTCGGCCAGGTGTCGTGGCCCGAGATCATGCTGATTGTCGGGGTCAGCACCTATGTGGGTGTGATGGACAAGATGGGCACGATCGATTTCGTCGGCCATAGCGTGGCCCACCTGACCTCGCCGCTGATGGCGGCGCTGCTGCTGTGCTTCGTGGGCGCGGTGGTGTCGGCGTTTGCATCGTCAACCGCGGTGCTGGGCTCGCTGATCCCGCTTGCCGTGCCGTTCCTGCAGCAAGGCTCCGACGTCAGCGCGATCGGCTTTATCGCGGCGATGGCGGTGTCTTCGACGATCGTGGATGTGAGCCCGTTTTCGACCAATGGTGCGCTGGTACTGGCCAACGCACAGGGCGTGGACCGGCAGGCCTTCTTCCGCAAGCTGATGATCTATGGCGCGCTGGTGACCGTGATTGCGCCGGTCGTGCTGTGGTTCATCTTCGTTGTGATCTGAGTTCCTTCCATCGCCTACACCAGACTCGAAACCATGAAAGCCCAAGCGTTCGCGTCCGACTGGCGAAGAGGCCGTCAAGATCGCGACGGAACTGCGCAACTGGGTCGGCAAGGAGATCGGCCCGATCGCCAAGCCCAAGGACATCCGCTTTGGCGACAACCTGCCCAAGACGCGCTCGGGCAAGATCATGCGGCGCCTGCTGCGGTCGCTGGCCAAGGGGGAGGAGATCACGCAGGACACCTCGACGCTGGAGAATCCGGCGATCCTGGAGCAGCTCGGCCAGGCCAGTCAGCGATGCGAACCGGCCGCCACGCGGCTAAGATAGGAGGCCGCCCCCACACCCGAGCCCAGAACCATGAGAATCCGCATTGGCGAAGAGATCACCTTCCGCAAACTCGAAGCCCTGCTGGCGTTCATGGAATCCGGCAACCTGGCCAAGGCGGCCGAGATCCTGGACACCAGCACGGTCAGCGTGCACCGTGCCCTGCATTCGCTGGAAGAGGGCACGAGCTGCGCGCTGTTCCGGCATGAGGGCCGCAACCTGATCCCGACCGATGCGGCCTATGTGCTGGCGGATACGGCAAGGGAAGTGCTCAAGGCCATGGCCGACGGCATCCGCGCCACGCGCGAGGCCGCCGGCTATTCGGCCGACCAGCTCAAGATCGGCTCGCTCTACTCGCTGACGGTCCAGACCGTGCCCAAGATCGTGATCGGGCTGAAGCTGCGGCGCCCGGAAATGCAGACTGAACTGGTGCTTGGTTCCAATGCGGACCTTCTGCACAAACTCAAGCAGGGCTCGATCGATGCCACGTTGATGGCCGTGCCCGAGCCCGATCCGGAGATCGAGTCGATCCCGCTGTTCGAGGACGATATCTTCTTTGCGGCGCCTGCCGACTCGCCCTACGCCTCCATGCCGGCGGTCGACCTGCGAGCCTGCCGCGACGAGCCGTTCGTGGCGTTGAGCGAGGGCTTCGTCACCTATCACGGCTTTGTCGAGGCCTTCCGCATTGCCCAATTCACGCCAAATGTAGTGATGAAAGTCGGCGATATCTTTTCATTGATGAACTTGGTGGGCGGTGGCATCGGCTACACGCTTTTGCCAGGGCGGGTGAAAGGGGTGTATTCGCGCAACGTGGCGTTCGTGCCACTGGCCGGCGAATACGACATCAAGCAAACCATCGGCCTGAGCTTCCTGCGCCGCCGCGAGCGCGATCCTAACCTGCTGGCGCTGGCCGCGGTGTGCCGCATGGCCATGCGCGACGCGGAGCAATAGGACGCCGAGGCTGCGGTCGGCCGCGCTTCAGGTCTTGCTTCCGGCCAGCGTAATGGTTCTCCGCCCAACGTGATTGTTCGGTGAGCGCCGCCTGTTTAAGGTGGGCACATCAGACAGACGTCAGCCCGGAGATGCGATGACCACCACCAGCACAGGCCGCCAATGGAACACCCGCAGGGAAGCCAAGGCGCGCCGCAAGCAGAACGCCGCCGCCATTGCCCAGGGCAAGCTGGTGCCGACCAGCGATATTGTGCCCTTCCTTGAGGCAGTGCTGCTTTCGGGCGACCGCGTGGTGCTGGAGGGCAACAACCAGAAGCAGGCCGACTTTCTGTCGCGCTCGCTGGCACAGGTCGATCCCGCGCGTGTGAATGCACTCCACATGATTATCCCGAGCGTCAGCCGGGTGGAACATCTGGACCTGTTCGAGCGCGGCATCGCGCGCAAGCTGGATTTCTCGTACGCCGGCGCGCAGAGCATCCGCATCTCGCAGTTCCTGGAGGACGGCCAGCTCGAAGTGGGCGCGATCCACACCTATATCGAGCTTTATGCGCGGCTGTATGTGGACCTGGTCCCCAACGTCGTGCTGATCGCCGGCTACAAGGCCGACCGCGAGGGCAATCTCTACACCGGCCCCAGCACCGAGGATACGCCGGCACTGGTAGAGGCCGCGGCCTTCCGCGACGGGCTGGTCATTGCGCAAGTCAACGAGATCGTCGACGACCCCACCGGCCTGCCGCGCGTGGACGTGCCCGGCTCCTGGATCGACTACGTGGTGCAGGCCGACAAGCCATTCTTCTGCGAGCCACTCTTTACCCGCGACCCCCGCCTGATCAAGCCGGTCCACGTGCTGATGGCAATGATGGCGATCCGCGGCATTTACGAGCGCCACCAGGTGCAGTCGCTTAACCATGGCATCGGCTTCAACACCGCGGCGATCGAGCTGATCCTGCCGACCTACGGCGAGTCGCTGGGGCTGAAGGGCAAGATCTGCAAGTACTGGACGCTCAACCCGCACCCGACGCTGATTCCCGCCATCGAGACCGGCTGGGTAGATAGCGTGCACAGCTTTGGCAGCGAACTGGGCATGGAGGCCTATGTCGCAGCCCGGCCGGATGTCTTCTTCACCGGTGCGGACGGTTCGATGCGTTCTAACCGGGCCTTCTGCCAGCTTGCCGGCCAGTACGCGGTGGACCTCTTCATCGGCTCGACCCTGCAGATCGACGGCGACGGCCACTCGTCCACAGTGACGCGCGGCCGGCTTTCCGGCTTTGGCGGCGCGCCCAACATGGGTCACCAGCCTGGCGGGCGCCGGCATCCGACGCCGGCATGGCTGGATCTGATCGAGACCGACGATCCACTCGCGCGCGGCCGCAAGCTGGTGGTGCAGATGGTCGAGACCTTCCAGGCGGGCGGCAAGCCGACCTTCGTCGAATCGATGGACGCGGTCGACGTCGCGCGCGAAAGCGGCATGCCGCTCGCCCCGGTGATGATCTACGGCGACGACGTTACGCACGTGCTGACCGAGGAAGGCATCGCCTACCTGTACAAGGCGCAATCGCTGGAAGAGCGGCGCCGGATGATTGCCGCGGTGGCCGGCGTTACGCCCATCGGCATGAAGCACGATCCCGCCACCACGCGCCGGATGCGCAGCGACGGCCTGATCGCGTTGCCGGAAGACCTGGGCGTGCAGCGCAGCCAGGCCACGCGCAGCCTGCTGGCGGCCAAGAGCATGGCCGATTTGGTCGACTGGTCAGGCGGGCTGTACGAGCCGCCGGCACGCTTCCGGAGCTGGTGATGGCGGCCGCCGCAGCAAGGCTGCTGCCAGCGCAGGCGCCGCACCTGCTTCAGCCGCCGCCAGCGGTCTCCGCCCAGGCGCAGGCGCTGGCGGGACTGGCCGTCATCGCCATTGCCGAAGAGGCGCGGCTCTCGCCCAAGCCCGGCCTGGTCGACAGCCGTGGCAGCGGTGCGCATGCCGACCTGACATTGCCGCTGATGCTGCGCTCCGCGCAGTCGCTGGGCCCGTCGTTCGCGGCCATGGCCGATGCCGGCCTGCAGGCGCCGCGCGTCGGGTATGGGCTGCGCGAGCAACTGGGCGCGCTCGGCCGCGAGGCAGAGGCGGTGATGCTGTCCGCCACCGGCGGTGTCAATACGCATCGCGGCGCGATCTGGTGTATTGGCTTGCTGGTGGGCGCCGCAGGACAGCTCGGCGCCGCCGGGCAGCCCGCCAGTGCCGCCGAGATCAGCACCACGGCGGGTGCCATCGCCGCGCTGCCCGACCGCCACCGGCCGGTGGTTACCGGCAACAAGGGCGAACTCGCCTGCCTGGCGTACGGCGTTGGCGGTGCGCGGGCGCAGGCACGGGCAGGGTTCCCGCACGTGATGCGGCTGGCGCTGCCGGCCCTGCAACGCAGCCGCGCGCGCGGCGACACCGAATCCACGGCACGCCTCAATGCGCTGCTGGCGTTGATGAGCGAACTGGACGATACCTGCGTGCTGGCGAGGTCGGGGCGCAAGGGCCTGGACTATATGCAGGCCGGCGCGAAGGCGGTGCTCGCCGCCGGTGGCGTGGGCACGGTGGCGGGACGGCGGCACCTGCGCAGCCTGGACGCCGGCATGCTGGCGCAGCGCGCCTCGCCGGGCGGCGCTGCGGACTTGCTGGCCGCGACGATCTTCCTCGACCGGCTGTCGCAGGGCTCGATGGGCAACAATTCAGGGGACTTTGATGGAACAACTGCGATTTGAATTTCCGGCGGGGCAGCCTGCCAAGGCGCGCGTGCTGGTGGGCGTGGTGGGGTCGGGCGACCTCGAGGTGCTGGTCGAGCCCGGCAGCGGCGGCGTGACCACGGTTGAGGTCACCACCTCGGTCAATGGCTATGGCCGTGTCTGGGATGCGCAGCTCGCGCGCGTCTTCGCCGCCGAGCCGCGCGCGTCGATGCAGATCCGCATCCACGATTTCGGCGCCACGCCGGGCGTGGTCGGCATGCGCCTGGCGGAGGCCTTCGAGGCGCTGGGCGACCCGCAACCAGGAGAGGGCGCATGAACACGGCGGAACTGCTGGCGCGCAACAGCTTTATTGAACTGGGGGCACGCGAGCGCGCTCGTGCGTTGCTGGACCCGGGCACCTTCAGCGAATTGGCGGGCCCGTTCGACGGCCTGCAGTCGCCGTGGCTGCCGCCGCAGGGTGTGGTGCCGCAGAGCGATGACGGCGTGGTGGTCGCCAAGGGGCGCATCGACGGGATGCCGGTGGTGGTGCTGGCCATCGAAGGCGCCTTCCAGGGCGGCAGCATGGGCGAAGTCGGCGGCGCCAAGATTGCCGGTGCGCTGGAGCTGGCCGCCGAAGACAACCGCCGCGGTGAACCGACGCGCGCAGTGCTGCTGCTGGAGACCGGCGGCGTGCGCCTGCAGGAAGCCAATCTCGGCCTGGCCGCGATTGCCGAGATCCATGCGGCCATCGTCGACCTGCGCCGCTACCAGCCGGTAGTCGGCGTGATCGCCGGGCAGGTGGGCTGCTTCGGCGGCATGTCGATTGCCGCGGGCCTGTGTACCGCGCTGGTGATGACGCAGGAAGGGCGCCTTGGCCTGAACGGCCCGGCCGTGATCGAGCAGGAGGCGGGCATCGCCGAGTACGACTCGCGTGACCGGCCCTTTATCTGGAGCTTCACCGGCGGCACGCAGCGCGTCGCCACCGGCTTCGCCGATGCGTATGTCGATGACGACTGCGACGCGATGCGCAGGCAGGTCGCCGAACTGTTGCGCGGCCCGGTCGCGGGAAGCCATCGCAGTGAACAATACGCCCAATATCTGGCCGCACTGCTGGCGTACGACGCCAGTGCGCAGCCCACGCCGGCAGATGTGCAGGCATTGTTGCAACGGGGGACCGACGCATGAACTCACCAACCCAAACCGCTACCGCGCGCGAACCCAGCCGTGGTGAACGCTGGCTGCAGGCACTGGCGCCCGCGGCGCAGATCCAGCTGGGTCTGCCGGAGTCAGTGCTGGTTGCCGACGGCGAACTGGCGGGGACCGCGGTTCGCTGGATCGCGCTGGTGCCTGACGCCGACAGCCGCTTCCCGCGGGCACGTCATGGCGAGGCCGGTCTGCTCGAAGGCTGGTCGCTGGCGCGCGCGGTGCGCGAAGCGATCGAAGCAGACCGCGAATTGCCGGTCAAGCGCGCCATCGTGGCGATTGTCGATACCCCCAGCCAGGCCTACGGCCGGCGAGAAGAGGCGCTTGGCATCCACCAGTCGCTGGCCGGTGCCGTGGCAGCCTATGCCGAGGCCCGCCTGGCCGGGCACCCGGTGGTGGCGCTGATCGTGGGGCGCGCCATGTCGGGAGCCTTCCTTGCGCACGGCTACCAGGCCAATCGCATCATCGCGCTCAATGACGAGGGCGTGCTGGTGCATGCGATGGGCAAGGAGGCCGCCGCCAGGGTCACCATGCGCACAGTCGAGGACCTCGAAGCGCTGGCGTCGACGGTTCCGCCGATGGCCTACGACATCGAAAACTTCGCCACGCTGGGCATCCTGTGGCGGCTGATCGACGTCGAGTCGGCCAGCGCCCCGGTGCCGGCCGATGTGCACCTGGCGCGCGACACCATCCTCTGCGCGCTGGCGGAGATACGACGCGACCCGACGCGCGGACTGTCCGGCCGGCTGGCGGGCGCAAACCGCAAGGCGTCGGCTGCAGTGCGTGACTGCCTGTCGCGGCAATGGCAAGCCTGAACACTGCGACGCCCGCGCCACACGATCTGGTCTGGCTGGGCGATCCGGCAAGCGACCTGGGCCGCGACGCCTTGCCGGAATGGGTCTGCCTGCCAGCGCTGCGCGAGATCCCGCTGGTCGTGCGGCGCGACGGCCGCCGGCCTGGCGCCGTCCCCGTCGGCTTGCGCGGCGGTACGCGCGCGGAACGCTTCGGCACCTGGATCACGCCCGCGGCGATCCGCAAGATCGTCACGCCGATGGACCTGGCCGCGCAGCGTGCATGGCGGCGGCGGCCGGAGCTGGCGACCCTGCCAGCAATCCTCGCGCTCGAGGCCATCGCCGACTGGCTCGACGCCGCCGGTATCCGGTGGGGCGTGACTGGCAGCGCCGGCTTCTCGCTCGCCTGTCTGCACAACGTGCTGCGTGCCGACAGCGACCTTGACCTCGTCGTGCAGGCCGCACAACCCCTCCAGGCCCCGCATCTGGACCTGCTGGCCGAGTTGCAGCGCGCCGCGCCGGCCAGGCTCGATATACAGGTCGCGACCCCCTTTGGTGGCTTCTCGCTGCTGGAACGCCTGCGCAGCGGCGGTAAAGTGCTGCTGAAAACGGATCACGGCCCGCGGCTGTGCGCGGATCCCTGGCACCCCACGCGATGAATGTCCTGCTTACCTTCCCCGGCCAGGGCGCACAGCGCCCCGGCATGCTGAAAGACCTGCCGGCACATCCCTCGGTGGCCGCGGTGCTGGCCGCGGCGGAAGACGTGCTGCAGGTACCAGCGGCGGAGATGGATACGCCGGCACGCCTGCAGTCCACGGTATGGACCCAGCTTTGCCTGCTGACGTCAGGCGTGGCCATGGCGCGCTGCCTGGCCGCGCATGACGCCCGCGCCGACGCGGTGGCCGGCCTCTCCATCGGCGCCTATGCGGCGGCGGTGACCGCAGGTGTGCTGGCCTTTGCCGATGCGTTGCGACTAGTGCGCGTGCGCGGGGAGTTGATGGCGCAGGCCTTTCCGCATGGCTATGGCATGACGGCGATCCTTGGCCTGGACCGGAACCGGCTCGAACCGCTGGTGGCGCAGGTCTGCACGCCCCAGCAACCGGTGTACCTGGCCAATTTCAACGCCCCCACGCAGATAGTGATCGCGGGCAAGCTGTCGGCGCTGGCGGAAGTGTCGACACTGGCACTGGCGGCAGGCGCGCAGGCCGCCAGGCCGGTCGCCATCCACGTCCCGTCGCATTGTCCGCTGCTGGCTGACGCCGCGCGCGCCCTGGGCGAAGCCATGCAGGGGGTGGCGATGTCGGCGCCTAAGCTGCGCTACTTCAGTGCGAGCAAGGCGCGCGAACTGCGCGATCCACGCAAGATCGCTGAGGATCTCGCGCAGAACATGGCGACGCCGGTGCGCTGGCATGAAGCCATGCTGCTGGCCCGCGCCAATGGCGCCAGGCTGGTGGTGGAGGCGCCTCCGGGTGACGTGCTGACACGGCTGGCGCAGCCGGTGTTTGCAGATGGCATCGCATTGGCCTGTGACAGAACCCGCGTCGATTCGATCGCGGCGATCATGCGTCGTTGATTCTCCGTTTGGCAATAGCGGGTCTGCAAAGCAGCAAACCACCTCGATGAGGAGTTGTCAGGCCGCGGCGCGTTGCCACTCGTCGTTGGGTCGTTGCGCTCGGACAGCGGGCACTGCGCCCGCGGCGACCGGTACTGGCCGCCGTGCCGGCCAGCGGCACGACAGGTGGTCGAGCGGGAACAGCGCAGCCGTCGGGGCGTCCCGCTGCCGCGCGGCTTTTGCTTTTTCCGCCTCGCCTCCATGCACTGGAACGGTAGGCAAATGCCGCCTACGGAGTGCGCGCCGCAGGTCGCGTGTCGCGCACCGTGGTCGGGGCGGGGTACACGTCGTCGCTGGGCGCAATCGGCTGACGGGGCGGTGGCGGTGTTGCTGTGGTATCCCGCGGGACTCCCTCGCATCCCGCCAGGGCCGCGGCCAGAAGGGCAATGAGGGAGCACTCGGCTACGGCGCAACGGAAGGCGTGGCCGGTGCGGGGGAAAAGCGTGCGGTGCTGCATAAGCGGGCCCCAGGTGGCAATCCTGCCTCTAGCTTAGGCTACCGGCGCACAACAAAACTTCCCTTGAAGGTGTGGTTCAAGCCTGACGTCCCCGTTTCCACCCATGTATTTTTGGGCCGCGGCGCGTCAAGGCACGTGCTTGACTCATAAGCCTCGGGATTAAGACATGAATCCATGTGCCTGCAAACTCGCAACAAGCGGGCGCAGTGTGTAACGAATCTATAGATAGTGGCGTATGCGCCATATTAAAGCCGGTGCAAGCAGGTAGAATCGCGCCTTCCGTGGCAATTGCAACATTCCTATAACGATGAGCCCCCGTCCGTCGCGCCTGCCGTGCATCGACGCCCTGAAAGCGGTCAGCTCCCAGCTGATCGTGCTCCATCACCTGGCCTTCTATGGCCCGATGTCCGATACCGCGTATCGGCTGGCCCCGGGGCTGGTGGACTGGCTGTACGACTACGCGCGCATCGCCGTGCAGGTCTTCCTGGTGATCAGTGGCTTTCTCGCCGCGCGCAGCCTGGCACCGCATGGCCGGCTGGAGATCAGCCAGCATCCGCTGCTGGTGCTGTGGCGGCGCTACCAGAAGCTGGTGGTGCCCTTTGCGGCGGCGCTGCTGCTCAGCATTGCCGGTGCCGCCCTGGCGCGCCAATGGATGGTGCACGACTCGATCCCCGCGCCGCCCGGCCTGCTGCAGTTCCTGGCGCACGTGACGCTGCTGCATAACGTGCTCGATGTCGAAGCGCTCTCGGCCGGGGTCTGGTACGTGGCCATCGACCTGCAGCTGTTTGCGCTGCTGCTGGGCACGCTGTGGGCCGCGCGCGCCGTGGCGGGCGGGAAAGCGCCGGCGGGTGCCGGGGCCAGTATCGGCATCGTGGCGCTGGTGGCGGTGGCGTCGCTGTTCTGGTTCAACCGCGATGCCGCGTGGGATATCTGGGCCGTGTACTTCTTCGGCGCCTATGGCTTGGGGGCGCTGGCCTACTGGGCGTCCAAGCCCGGCCGCCCGGTGTTGCCGCTGCTGCTCATCGGCGCGGTGGCGCTGGCGGCGCTGGCCGTGGATTTCCGGCTGCGCATCGCGGTGGCGCTCGCCACTGCGTTGCTGCTGGCGGTGGCGCGCCGCGGCGGCTGGCTGGAACGCTGGCCGCAGGCGCGCGCGGTCGGCTTCTTCGGGCGCATTTCCTATTCGGTGTTCCTGGTTCACTTTCCGGTTTGCCTGCTGGTCAACGCGCTGGTGTCGAACCTGGCGCCGGGCCAGCCGGTGCTGAACGCGCTCGGCATGGTTGCGGCGTGGGGACTCAGCAATGCGGCCGGCGCGCTGTTCTATCGCTACATTGAAAGCGCGCAGCCGTTGGCGGCACTGCGTGCGCTGCTGGGCAACGGTCGCGAACCCGCCAGCCGGCAAAGCGTGTAACGCTGGCAGGCACTGCCGCGCGGCAGTGGTATGGCTTGCCCCGGACGGCGCCGTGCCAGCATGGCCGTGCGCGCTTCTTGTTGGTGCATGTGCACCCGCCATGTCACGCCGCCGGCACGCCACGGGTGCATGCCGCCCACGCGGACTTGCGTTCGGCGCCACACACATCGCCGCAACACTCGCGTAAACGGGCATTGGGCGATGGCACAAAGGTTGCCTAGTATGGAATCATAAACCTGACCATTTGGTCAGGATTCCATCGGGAACCGAGGGTGCCATGTCCGACCATATCGTCCTGACCTCGCACGCACGCCGCGACAAGCCGGCCGAGCCCATCCACTGGGGCGCCCCCACGGCGGCCGAGCGCGGGCCGGTCATCGCCAGCCTGGCGAATCCGGCGCAGCGCAATGTGATTGGCACTCACGCTGGCGCCTACGCCATCTACCGGGCCCTGGCGGTTGCCGCGGGCGCATTGCAGCGCGACCATCGCACCGACCTGACCGATACCGCGCCGGCGGAGGCCATCGGCCCGCATCCGCAGTGGGGCGACCCGGAGAAGATAGTTTCGCTGGATCCCTGGGGCCACCTGGTGTCCACCGTTTTTGCCGACCGCATCGCGGCCGGCGTGGATATCCGTCCGACCATCGCCGTCACCCGTGCGCATATCAACATGCCGGAGCTGATGTCGGCCATAGCGGCCGGCCGGCTCAAGCCTGACGGCGACATCCTCCATGCCAATGGCGACGTGCGCGTGACCAAGGCGGCGGTCGACCCGGTGTGGTACCTGCCGGGGCTGGCCGCCCGTTTCGGCATCAAGGAAAGCGTGCTGCGCCGCAGCCTGTTCGAGCAGACCGGCGGCATGTTCCCGGAACTGGTGACGCGGCCGGACCTGAAGGTGTTCCTGCCGCCCATCGGCGGCATGACGCTGTACTTCTTCGGCGACGTCAGCCAGCTGGGCAAGCCCGAGACCCGCGTCGCCTGCCGCGTGCACGATGAATGCAACGGATCGGATGTGTTCGGGTCAGACATCTGTACCTGCCGGCCGTATCTGGCACATGGCATCGAGGTGTGCATCGAGATGGCGCAGCAGGGCGGTGTCGGACTGGTGGTCTATAACCGCAAGGAGGGCCGCGCGCTGGGCGAGGTGACCAAGTTCCTGGTCTACAACGCCCGCAAGCGGCAGGTGGGCGGCGACCGTGCCGAGACTTACTTTGCCCGCACCGAATGCGTGGCAGGCGTGCAGGACATGCGTTTCCAGGAGCTGATGCCCGATGTGTTCCACTGGCTGGGCATCCGCCGCATCGACCGCTGGGCGTCGATGAGCAACATGAAGCATGGCGCGCTGGTGGCGCAGGGCATCGAGGTGGTCGAGCAGGTGGCCATCCCCGAGACCCTGATCCCCGCCGACGCCCGTGTCGAGATCGATGCCAAGGTGGCCGCCGGCTACTTTACGCACTACACGCCGCCGGATGCGAACGAACTGGCCCTGGCAAAGGGCAGGGGGTTGAACGAATGACGATGTTTCCCGAGGATGGCAAGCCCGGCATGGACCGCCAGGGCACAGGTAACGAGATGGGGCCAGGTGCCGGCTGGCTGAGCCCGGTGCCGGAAGGGCATCCCGCTTCGGCGCTGCTATGTGCCGAGGCGGTGCGCACGCATTGCGCGGCGGTCACCGAACACGTGGCCAGCGGCGCGTCCGAACTTTTCACCTGGCATCCGGACCGCGTGCATGCAGTTGCCGACTATGTCGCCAGCACCATCCGCCAGCGCTATCCGGACCTGCAGGTGCCATACCACAGCCGCTGGCGCCATTTCGAAAGCGGCGGCGTCGACCAGCGCGCGGACCGCTGGCAGGTGCTGTGCGAGCGCGCCGCGCTGAGCGGGCCCGAGCACCGCGAGGAACGCGCCCGCATCGGCATCGACCTGGTGATCCCCAGCGTACTGCTGGATGCCGGCGCCGGCCCTGAATGGCGTTACCGTGATCCTGCCAGCGACCTGGTGCTGACGCGCTCGGAAGGGCTTGGCGTGGCCAGCTTCGTCCTGTTCGCGCGCGGCGGCTTCTCGGCTGCGCCGGGCGATCCGCTGCGCGCGGACGCCGAGCGGCTGCAGCGCATCGATGCCGACAGCATCGCCCACGCCTTCCAGGTTGCCCAGCACAACCCGCTGGTGGGACTGGAAGGCCGTGCCGGCCTGCTGCGCCGCCTCGGCGAGGTAATGGAGGCGACCCCGGCGCTGTTCGGCCGGCCGGCGCGGCTTGGCAATCTGTACGACTACCTGAAGGCGCATGCGGTCAACGGGCAGCTCGACGCCGGCTTCCTGCTGCGCACGCTGCTGGTCGGCCTGGGGCCGGTATGGCCGGGGCGGATCATTGTCGAAGGCGTGTCGCTGGGCGACTGCTGGCGGCATCCGGCCGCGCCGGGCGGGCTGGTGCCGTTCCACAAGCTCACGCAATGGCTGACCTATTCGCTGCTGGAGCCGCTGGAAGACGCTGGCCTGACTGTGACCGGGCTGGATGCGCTGACGGGCCTGCCCGAATACCGCAACGGCGGCCTGCTCTACGACTTCGAGCTGATGGTGCCGCGCGACCCTGGCTTTGCCGCCGTGCCGCATGCGGTGGATGAGCCGGTGATCGTCGAATGGCGCGCGCTGACGGTGACCGGCCTGGACCTGGTGGCCGATGGCGTGCGCCAGGCGCTTGGCTTGCAGGAAGAGAGTTTCCCGCTGGCGCGCGTGCTGGAAGGCGGCACCTGGGCGGCGGGGCGCCGCATTGCCGCCAAGCGGCGCCCGGGTGGCGCGCCGCCGTTCGCCATCCTCAGCGACGGCACCGTGTTCTGAGTGCGCCGGCCGCCTGGCGGCCGGTGCAGTTGGCCGCCCCGCTGGCAGGCATTGCATGTGAAACGTGGCATCAGGAGCGTCACCATGAACGACATGTCCGCTGTTCCCGCTGTTGACCCAATCGATGCCGATCCTGCCGTCCTGCCCGGCGTGCTGGTCGTCGACCACCCGCTGGTGCAGCACAAGGTCACCCTGGTGCGCAGCGAGGACACCACCACCGACAACTTCCGCCGCCTGGTGCGCGAAATCAGCCAGTTGCTGACCTACGAAGCCACGCGCGACCTGGCCATGGAGACCATCGCCATCCGCACGCCGATCGCGCCGATGCAGTCGCGGGTGCTGTCCGGCAAGAAGCTGTGCCTGGTGTCGATCCTGCGCGCGGGCAACGGCTTTATCGACGGCATGCTGGAGCTGCTGCCGGCGGCGCGCGTCGGGCATATCGGCCTGTACCGCGACCCCGAGACACTGGAGCCGATCGAGTACTACTTCAAGATGCCGGAAGACATCCAGGAGCGCATGGTGATCGTGGTGGACCCGATGCTGGCCACCGGCAACTCGGCCATCGCCGCGCTGAACCGCCTGAAAGAGGCCGGCGTCACCACCATGAAGTATGTGTGCCTGATCGCCTCGCGCCCCGGGCTGCGCGCGCTGCGCGCGGCGCACCCTGAGGTCGGCATCGTCACCGCGGCCATCGACGACAAGCTCAACGAGCACGGCTATATCGTGCCCGGGCTGGGCGACGCCGGCGACCGCCTCTACGGCACGCGCTGATGGACGCGCCCGCCAGCGCCGCGGCGCGGCGCCCGCTGCCCGCGTGCGATGCCCCGGGCGGGCGCATCCGCCAGGAGAACCAGGCCATGATCCTGCGCGCGGCCGAGCATGTCTTTGCGCGCGCGGGCTTTGCCGGCGCCACCATGGCCGAGATCGCGGTGCGCGCCGGCGTGCCCAAGTCCAACCTGCATTACTACTTCCGCACCAAGCAGGCGCTGTACCGCGCCGTGCTGGCGCATACGCTGCAGCTGTGGCTGTCCGAGACCGACATCATCCGCGCCGAGCTGTCGCCGCAGGTGGCGCTGGAACAATACATCCGCGCCAAGATGCGGCTGTCGGCCAGTCATCCGGATGCGTCGCGCGTATTTGCCAACGAACTGCTGCACGGCGCGCATGAGATCGGCGAGGTCCTGCGGCAGGTGCTGCGCGAACTGGTGTCGCGCAAGGCCGCGGTGGTGCAGCAGTGGATCGACCGCGGCCAGATGGCGCCGGTCGATCCGCAGCACCTGTTCTTCACGATCTGGGCGGCCACGCAGACCTATGCGGATTTCGAGTCGCAGGTATGCGCGGTGCTCGGCGTCAGCCAGCTGGAGCAGCAGGACTATGCGCAGGCCACCGAGCACCTGGTGGCGCTGCTGCTGCGCGGCTGCGGACTCGAGCCTGAGCCCGCGGCGCCCGACCGGCGCGCATGAACGCCTGGACCCGCGCGCCTTGGCGCCGGGGCCGGCGCCGTGAGAATATCGCCGTGCCTCCTGCCTGAGAGACTTCCATGCTCGACCTGATCCTGCGGCATTGCAACCTGCCCGACGGGCGCACCGACATCGATATCGGCATTGCCGAAGGCCGCATCGCCGCGGTTGAGCCGGCCCTGGCCGCGCGTGCCGCCGAAGAGATCGATGCGGCCGGCCAGCTGGTGACGCCGCCGTTAGTCGATGCGCACTTCCATATGGACGCCACGCTGTCGTACGGGCTGCCGCGCGTGAACCAGTCGGGCACGCTGCTTGAAGGCATAGCGCTGTGGGGCGAGCTCAAGCCGATGCTGACGCAGGAAGCGCTGGTCGAGCGCGCGCTGGCCTATTGCGACTGGGCGGTTGCGCGCGGGATGCTGGCGATCCGCTCGCATGTGGACGTGTGCGATCCGCGGCTGCTGGCGGTGGAGGCGCTGCTGCACGTGCGCGAGCGCGTGCGTCCCTACCTGGACCTGCAACTGGTGGCGTTCCCGCAGGACGGCGTGCTGCGCGCGCCCGGCGCGCTGGACAACCTGAAGCGCGCGCTGGACATGGGCGTCGACGTGGTCGGCGGCATCCCGCATTTCGAGCGCACCATGGCGCAGGGCGCCGAATCGGTCCGGCTGCTGTGCGAGCTGGCGGCGGACCGCGGCCTGCGTGTCGACATGCATTGCGACGAGAGCGACGATCCGCTGTCGCGCCATATCGAGACGCTGGCCAGCGAGACCGTGCGGCTCGGCCTGCAGGGCAGGGTGGCGGGCTCGCACCTGACCTCGATGCATTCCATGGACAACTACTACGTGTCCAAGCTGATTCCGCTGATGCGCGAGGCCGGCGTGGCGGCGATCGCCAATCCGCTGATCAACATCACGCTGCAAGGGCGGCATGATACCTATCCCCGGCGCCGCGGCATGACGCGCGTGCCGGAGCTGCTGGCGGCCGGCGTGCCGGTGGCGTTCGGCCACGATTGCGTGATGGATCCGTGGTACAGCCTGGGCTCCGGCGACATGCTGGAAGTGGCGCACATGGGGCTGCATGTCGCGCAGATGACCGGGCAGGAGGCCATGCGCGCCTGCTTCGCCGCGGTGACCGCCACGCCCGCGCAGATCCTGGGGCTGGAGGGTTACGGCGTGGCGCCTGGCTGCCGCGCTGACCTGGTGCTGCTGCAGGCGCGCGACCCGGTGGAGGCGATCCGCCTGCGCGCCACGCGGCTGCGGGTGCTGCGTGCCGGCAAGACCATCGCCAGCATGCCCCCGGCGATGGCCGCGCTGGACCTGCCTGGCCGGCCGGCGCAGGTGGACTTCCTGTGGCGCGGCGGCGGGCAATAGGGAGTTTTTTGCGTCAGGGTGTTGACAGTCCCTGTCGCGCCCGGCATAATTTCTTTCTTCGCATCGCAGCAGCAATGCAGCGAAACGAAGCCCAGATGGCGGAATTGGTAGACGCACTAGGTTCAGGTCCTAGCGGTGGCAACACTGTGGAGGTTCGAGTCCTCTTCTGGGCACCAATATTTGGAAAGGCTCGCGCAAGCGAGCCTTTCTTCGTTTCAGCCCGGCGTGAACGACCGGGGCCTTTTCGGGCACCGCCATTCGATACCGAGGCGGCCTCGGATATCTGGAAGAAACCCGCAGCGATGCGGTTTTTTTTCGTCCATCGTTTCCGTGCTGGTTCCGGGGCCGGCGTGCTTCAGCCGGTTGCCACCCTTGCTCCCGCTGCGCCTCGCGCACGCAATTGCGCCCTTCGGCCTTGTCGCGGTACATGGCGGCCTCGCCCGGCTTGCCATGAGGCAGCAGCAGCGCGACCTCCTCGCCACCGAAGCGTGCCAGCCTGCCTTCGGGCGGCACCAGCGCGCGCATCATCGCGGCGCCTGTGCGCGCGTTGCGGTGAAATGCGCAACCACCTCGTCCAGGAATACACTGCGCAGCCGCTCCGGCGGCTCCAGCGTGCGCACATAGCGGTTGGTCAGCTCCGTCGGCGTCATCGAGCAATGGCCGGACACGCGGCCCTGCGCAACCAGGCTGATGATCATGGCCAGGCCCTGGCCGAAGAACTGGTGGCCGGCGTCGGCGTATGACTGCTCCAGCGCGGGCACGGCGCCGAACATGTGGTACGCCGGCGCTGCCAGCTGCCATAGCTCCAGCAGCCGGCCGCGCGAGCGCGTGGCATCCACCAGGCTGGGCGGCGCGGACAGGCGCGCCAGCGCGGCGTCACTGCGGGCCCGAAAGGCTTGCAGGCGTTCGCGCGCGAGGGTTTGGGGCGAGGGTGGCTCTCCCAGCACGCTGTTGGCCGGCCCGCGTTCCGCGGACAGCACGTTGGCGGCCTCCGGCAGCTCGCGGTACGCCGAGATGTCATACAGGTTCTGCCGGACCGAGGTGAAATCGCCATACGAGCGGGCCATCACCAGCGCGGCGAGCACCAGGGTACAGAGCCCGCCGACGGCCCGGCCAAATTTGCTCACCGACAGCGTCGCACGGACGCGCGCGGCCGAACATTCCCGTCTAACGCTGGCAGGGCATTTGACCTATGCTCAAGCTCATCGGGCACGCACATATAACGTCCGAAGGTGGTTGCCATGACTACGGTCTTGTCATCGAGAGGGAGGGAGGCGGGGACTTGCCCCGGGTGGCACGCATGTGCCGCGTACCCCGGCATGGTCCTGCATCACCTGCAGTTCTGCGTCATCCTGGCCATGCTGATCTGTGCACTGGCCCATGCGGATGAAACCGTTCCGGAAAGTCAGGGTGTCTCCGGCTGGGACCAGCCGCTGCAGGCGCAATCCGGGCAGCCCGCCATGGCCGACGTGCCTGATCTGCCGGCTGCCGGCACCGCTTCTCCTGCCTGGTCCGCCACGCCCGCCGAGCCCGTCACCGTCGAGTATGCCGCGCTGTCGCCATCGCCATCGCCATCGCCGTCGTCCCCATCCGCGTTACCGCTTGCCATGGGCCCCGGGCCCGATGACGATGCTCCCGGCCTTGCCGCGGTGGACCGTGAAACCGCCATGGCCGAGCGCCCGCGCCGGATGTCGCTGCACCTGGACGACATCACCACCGCAGGCGGTTTTGTCGACAGTCACGTGCGCACCATGGCGCTGGCGGTCGATGCCGTGGTGCCGCGCGCAGGCGGGCTGACCATCCAGCCGCGCTTGCAGCTGGCCTACCAGCCTGGCG
>NZ_KB903189.1:0-19419 GCF_000379565.1 Cupriavidus sp. UYPR2.512
CTCCTACGACAACGCACTGGCTGAGACCATCAATGGCCTGTACAAGGCCGAACTGATCCACAGGCGTGGCCCCTGGAAATCCCGCGAGGCCGTGGAGCTTGCAACCTTGGAATGGGTGGCCTGGTTCAACAACCACCGCCTGATGGAATACCTCGGCTATATCCCGCCGGCTGAAGCTGAGGCAAACTACTATCGGCAACTCAGCGATACCGCTGCGGCCCCGGCATCAACTTAAACAAAACAGCCTCCTCGATTCCCGGGGTGATTCAGATATAAGCCGCGTACGAATCTTCAGGAGCTGTTACGCCAGGTTGTCATTGAGTTTATATCGTCAAATGATGGTCCCATGTCGACGGTCTTGGATAATCTGGAGTCAACTACGGATCCCGGCGACCAACTCTTCACAAGCGTACTGGTGACACCCCCTGTCGTCGAAGTCCTGCAGCCAACACCGAAGAGCGCGCGCCTGCCAAGAAAGTATGACTATGCGGCCCGTGACGAACGCAATCGGAAGCTCGGTCACAGCGGCGAAGCGTGGGTGGTCGGATTTGAACGAGAGCGGTTGGAGAAAGAACAGAGGCCGGATCTCGCGACAAAGATCGACTGGCTATCCGAACGGCTTGGAGACGGCACTGGCTACGACATCCTGTCCTTCGAATCATCGGAGCTTGCGAGGTTCATCGAGGTCAAGACGACCAACGGAGGACCACTCACGCCTTTCGTTGTAAGTCGCAACGAGAAAGACTTCTCAGACGAAACCGGGGACGCCTTCTGTCTGTATCGCGTTTTCCACTTCGCATCGTTGCCAAAGCTTTTCATCCTACGCGGCGGCCTATCCTCAAACTTGCTACTTGAACCGATGGACTACAGAGCACGTCTCAAGGCCATCTGCTCTTAGGGGAGCTCGCAGCCGGGCTGCCATAATTAATTGAGTGGACGTAGTACATGTAGTGAGTATCCTGACTCACCGTTGCCTCACAGTCGACTAGTCGTTAATGAACTCTTCGAACTTCCTGTGGAGTAACCAGGAGGGCGTACGCGTCAGCCGCTCCGCATCGACGAGATATGACGCGACCGTTCGCTGCTTGTTGATCATCTCCCTTGCTGCGAGTGCAGACACCGCACCGAAGAGCAGCCCCATGCCAAGACGAACCGGCGCGTACGGGTCCGCGCCTGCCGAAATTGGAAGCGCCAAGAACGAAGCGGCAACCGGAAGCCCAACGGAGACAAGGCTGCAAATATCACTCTTTCGGAAGAAATCCAGCGATTTCCGGTACTCGTCTTTAGACTTCTCGAATCGTTTGATGAAGTCCTCGACGATGTACCTAGCGTGCTTCTTGTTGTTGCAGCGAGTTATCTCCCCTTTCAACTTATTCAGCTCAGCCTGAAAGTCATGTCGCAGTTCGGCGAAGTCCTCACGAAAGCGAAGTACCTCGTCGATGGAGACCCCTTCAAGAGAGTTCGGCAATAGATCGTCGATCGCGAGATTGGCAAGATATGCATCTGCCGATTCAGCGTACACTTGTTCAGTGAAGTTTCCATTGGCGGCAAAAAAGCTGCCAACGGCCCAGTAGTCCGACGTGTCGGTGGACAAGTCGAGCGCCCGTCGGTTTGCCACGGATGCGGCCAAGTAGAACATGTAGCCGCCAGCCATTTCGTGAGGAACTTCAAGAAAGCCATCTGACGTGAGGCGGTGTGCGAGCTGTTCGAAAAGTGGCACTAGCTTGGCGTCAATCTTCTCGGGGTTGATCCGCGTGAATGTCTCGGAGGAGAAACCCGCTGGCCAGACAAGCCGCGTCGTAGGCTTGTCTCGCACCGCATAAAAGTCGAGAAACCTCCTAGCAGCCTCAGCCTTTTCCTGCTCATCTACCAGCAGGTTTTGAACGGCGCCAGACGAGACTGCTACACGCACTTCCGCTTGGTCTGTCGGTTTGTAACTTTGCGGCACGATTCGGAAAACACGATCCCAAATCAAGAGCGATCGCTTGAGTGCATCCACGTCGTGGAATTCAATAGTCGGGTAGTGGAGTGCTTGTGCCATAGAGGTGATTTTGGGCGGACTACCGGAAGTTCGCGCCAAAGTCCGCTTCCAGTCAATCCTTTTGAAGTGGGGGGTCGATGGGAACGATGCCAGTCGGTGGCTGCCAATGCTCAAATGCGATGGTAGTTCTCGCGCGTGTACCACTTCCCAGCAGTCCTACAGGACAAGTCGGATCTCACACTTTGTCCGTCAGGCCAACTTATCGTGACTCTGCTTGAATACATCCGCCCTTTTCGTCCTGCGCAACAGCAAACAAAAACAGACAGCGGCCGCCGCCGGAATGCTCCCACTGATGCCCTCGGAGAAGGCTCGCGCGACAGCGGCGACAACGCCTGTGAGCAGTCGGGAAAGCGGTATACCTTTGACCTGAGTCGCGAGTTCGTGGGAGGAGGAGTGGGCGTCCGACGAGGTGGAGTCAGCCAAAATCGGCACCTTCGACGCCTGCGGGCACCCAGGTCGCGAACGGCGTCAAGTCTAGGCCTATGGGGACGTACCGGTGACCCGCTCCGGGGTCCTGCGACCGCTGAGGGCTTTGAGGCGGTTCTTTTCCTTGAAGCCGCAAGGTAAGTGTACTCAGCCACGGCGCCGCGTGGTCGCTGCCGTGAGAAAGGTGTCGGGGCGAACGAGTGGTGGTTCTCTTTTCAGCATTGCGACAAGCTCGGTGCCGACGGGCAGATGGTCATGTAGGCGCATCGGCCGCAGTGTCGACCTTTCGTAGGTCGGGTGTCGCCCGCGAGCATTCGGACAGCTGCCTTGAACGACTTGGTCGCCTCTAACCTCTTCCCACCTGGCACGTCGTCGACCTTGTCGGAGAGCACATGGTTGAGAGTCAGCTTCTTCGTTCCGGGAAGGTCTAGACCGGGAATTATGGGCTTCAACACTGTCTTCATATCCGACACGCGGCGACGTGTGAACCGCATCATCGCGAACTCGGTGGCGTAGGGCCCCTTGATGACAAAGCCCCATGGCATCTGAACGGTTACCCCGCCGACGACGGCGGTGGGTTCGGCAAATAGGCCGCCTTCTTCAAGAATCATGCGCATGAGGTCAAGGCCTCGCGAGAACGCGAAGGTCGCGTCTCGCCAAAGGGAAGGGTCCGCAATGTCGGACGGAAGCTTTTGCTCTGCCCACGCCGAAAGCAGTTGCGCGTCCGGCGCACCGGGCTCGCCTGAGGCCACCGCCTTCAAGGCGCTCATGACTGCCCAACGCGCTCGCAGGGAAATGTCGATGTCAGCTTCGCTCGTGAGCCCCATGACCTGCGAGTACCAATACTGAAGCGAGCACATCGCATAGGTGTCGAAGTGCTCAAACTTCACGACGCCTGGCGGCGTGAATGCCCGGTGTGGTGCCACGGCAGCCACCCTGATAGCCGAGCCGCTGTACCGAACCGGGGTGAACTTGCGAGGGAAGTGCTGGAGCTGCGGGGCGAGCGTGTCGTCGCCGAACTCGTTCTCCTGATAGATGTAGAGATGGCGCCTGGCTCGCGAGACCGCGACGTACAGCAAATTGTTTCGCTCGACCGCAGATTCAACGTCGTACTCGTCCTGGCTGCTGCCAAGCGCTTCCGGAGGAACGATGTCCAGCACGTTTTCCGGTGGCACCCACGTGGGCGCTTGTGCGCCGTAGCTGCTTGCGTTGACGTAGGCCACATGGACCGCGTCGAACTCAAGCCCCTTGCTTCCATGCACCGTTAGAAGTCGGACGCCATCGAGAGCACCGGCTTCGGGTGGTAGCTCGCGGTCGACGAAGCTTTCACCGATGCGCTGCCGCAAGCGCTGACGCATAAGGAACCGCGATAGGCGTGCCTCCTTCATTTCGCCGTCCCCATTGCGAACGGCGTACGCAAATTGCCACAGCGCGATGCGCTGCACCCATGCGCTCACGGACTTGTCTGCATAAGCTGGCCGGCAGAAGTGATGCTCCAGCAGCAAGTCGCAAACGAAGGCCCAGGGGTTGGAGCTGTGGCGACGCCCGTTCAGCAGCTCACTCAGCTTAGCGATGACACCCATGCCCGGCGCGGAAAGGCCCGGTGGCGGGTCATCCAGCCACCTACCTCGCTGGTACGCCACGTCGTCGTTCGCTGCCTCCAGCAGTCGCTGAATGTCGGCCACCGGCATCGCGTATCCAGCAACATCCACCAGGCCCAACAGTGCTCGAGGCTGCCGTTCCACAAGAAGCTGCATCAAGCAAAGTAGGCGCTTGACCTCTGGCCGCTGAGCTAACTCTCCAATGTAGATGACGGGAATCCCTCGGGAGGCGAGCACCTCCGCCGCTTGCTGAACATCGCTGCCGTTTCTGCACAAGACAGCTTGGCGGCCGAAATGGACCTCAGCTCTTTGCAGAGCGACGATATTGTCGACGACCGCGCTTAGGAGTTCGTCCCGCTTGGCGCAGGTAACGACCTTGGGCAATTCGCCGCAGGCACTTTTGGCCGCTGACATCTTGTCAAGCGGCATGCTGGCCTCGAGCTTGTGCTGACGACCAACCTCTTGCACCAGCTCAAGAATTTCCTTGGCACTGCGACGGTTGGTGTCGAGTGGGTAGCGCTGAATCTTCGTGCCACCCGCGTGCACCTTGAACTCGGCGTCGAACTTCAACAAGCTCTTGAGCGAAGCGCCACGCCAGTGATGGATGGCTTGGCGAACGTCACCCACGACCCAGATGGACTTCGCTTTCTGCGCCAACTGCCTCAACAGCTCCACCATTGCCTGGGTGACGTCCTGATACTCGTCGACAAGGATGTACTGAAACCTATCGGCTAGCTCAGTGAACGGCGCGCGGTCCGCCTTCAGTGCCAGAGCCGGCTTTGAAATGAGATCAACGAAGTCAACCGCCCGACTCTGCGCCAGGAGCCCCTCATGCGCCTCATAGAGCGTCGCCACATCCTCTCGGCGGCGTTGGAGCTCCGCATCCTCCGCCGGATGCTTTGTGACGTACTCGCGGTAGGCGTCAGGAGAAACGAGCTCCTCTTTGAGGCGCTTGATACCCTCGATGACGGGGCTGAGCCAGTCGTAAGGGTCCTCTACCCGCAGGTAGTAGTTCAAATCCAGCTGCGGCAGTCCCGCAGCGAGCATTGTCATCGACGTTAGACGATCGGCCACTCGCAGGTCGGGCTCCAGCTTGAACCGTTGGTGGAACTTGCGGAGGAACTCAAGCCCGAATGCGTGGAAAGTGCCAGCCCAAATGTCAGCCGCTCGGTCGATGCCCGCGCCGCGCAGACGCTCGACGAGTTCGAAAGCAGCTTTGTTGGTGAACGTCAGGACGAGAATCTGGCTCGGTTCGACCTTCTTCTCTTCGACGAGGTACTTGACCCGGTGGATGAGCGTCGACGTCTTGCCTGTTCCAGGTCCGGCAACTACGTTGGCAGCACGCTCTTCGGCACGTGCGGCTGCGCGCTGGTCGGGACTCGGAGGATTCAGCACGCTGGTAGTGGACTGTGCGTCTGGCAGCAGCAGCGCATCAAGCATCTGCTGACGAGCAAACTCCAGTGGAATGCCAAGGTCCTTAGCTACCTTGCTTGGGCCCACACCACTAAACGCAAGCTTGCGCGCTAGGTCGCGTGGCAGCAGCAGTTCTCTGGCGTAGACGTTCGCTTGAAGCTCCTGTCGCTCACGGGCTCCGTACGCCTCCACCTTCATGACGGCAGGCGAACCGTCACTTCCAAAGAGAGTCTTCAGATGAGCAACCGTCGATGGAGCTTTGGTGGCGTCAAGGAACCAGTGACCGAGTTCGTGGGCAACGAGGCCACAGAACATATCGCCCCACAACGGGATTTCGTTGCTGACATAAATGAACAACTGCTCACGCTGCAGGACTGCGCTACCGTCACCGAGGTCTGGGTATGACGGGTCAACGGGCTCGATAGCCAAGCCGAGCTCGTCCTCGACAGCACCGAGAAGGTTCTTTGCCGGAATGGCAGTGTCAGCCATTCCTGGGGCAAGTTTTTCTCGTGTTGCTTTTGCTTCGTCTCGCGCACGTTGGAATGGGTTCATGACTTTACTCGTCGAGCTGGAGAAGTTCCCTGGCTTGATCCGCTGGCAAGTTCAACGACTTGACCGCGTCCTCCCAAGATGTCGCAGAGGGAGAAACGTAAGGCTTCCCCCTCTCGGCCTTGAACGCTGGCACAGTGCGACTCTCAAAGGAACGCTTGAAGAACTCAGTCAAGGCAAGCTCTGTAGCTTCAAAAACTTCACTGAGACGACTCAATACCTTCTTTGGTGTACGGATGGAACCCGCAAGTACTCCTGAAAGCAGAGCTGCCTGAGTTCCGAGACCCACCTGTGGAGCAAGTTTGCGAACAGCAGCACCGCGATATGCTGCGATCTTCTGCTCGAGCTGAACTAACTGAGTCTGCAGAAGAAGACCGTGTGCCAAGCACATTGCTCCAAATTCGGATGCAGACTTCCTGTACTCCTTGGCGCTAGAACGAAGGCGTATTGCCAAGGATGGATCTAGCCTGAGCATTACCTGCTCCGTGTCCGAGGGAAGCCATTTTTCAACCTCGGAAACAAACTTGGAAAGCAGTCCTGCCGACCCTTCCGAGAACGACCTATCGTCGAAGTCGTCATACCCCACAGCTACCAATTGGCGAGCCACGTCCGCAAAGCTTGTGCTTTGCTGCTCTGCCAGTCCGTTCAAAGACTTCTTCAGTGTTACTGGCAACGTGACCCCGATGGTGAACTGGCGAGCCTTTGACTGAAATCGCTCGGCCGTCTCGCCTTCCAACACCGATGCACTTTCCATCGGAGGTGTGGCAGACCAGCAGTGTCGGCCCGAATCGTTCGGCCATTCATGAAGTGGCATACGGGTCAAAGCATCAGAGAGCTCAATGAGGATGGCGCGGATGGCTTCTCTTGCAGTAGGTGCTGACTTAGTCCGCTTGCCTAACGAGGGGAGGTCAAATGAGCAGCGCACCTCGCTCCCACCTCGATATTCAAGTTGGGTACTCTTAATGGCGGCAAGGTACAGGTTTGGCAGTCGGGCTAGCAGTGCTCGTCCCTCTGAAAGGCCGACAGGGTCGTGAGCGGGATTCATTGACGCTCTCCATCGCATGGCGGGCGAATGGTCGCCCCTTGACATCAGTGTAGGCATGTATCAATAATATATCAACCCCGGGAGGAAGCCTATGACGGAGACGGACCTCGCCACGGCCGTCAGGGCAGCGGTCGACCACTGGATGCAGACCACCGAACTGGACCAGCGGAAAGCCGAGATGGCAAATCCCGCTACCCTGAGTGCGATGCTGGGTGCGGCAGTACAGTGCAATTTGGTACTCGGTGGCCATACATCGGCCGTTGCCCGAGGATTCGTGGGTCAAGCCCCGTATCGTCATCTGCAGCAGGTCTTCGACGCCGCTGACTTGGGCGATACGCCCCTGGGATTCTTTCCCGTGCCCGACACGGCGGGCACGATGGCGGCCAGGGCGGCAGTGCTCGCCGTGCATGGCGTGCTGAACCTGGAGACGGTCTCCTACGCCACTGAGAATGACGGCAACCAGTTCGTAAACCTCGTGGCAATGCCGGGGGATGGCGCCTTCGCTGAGAAATCCAAGAAAGGCATGCGCGGCCACACGGATGGCGTGAGTTTCCCGTTGAACGGTGAAGACGATGCCAAAGACGTGCGCATTGCCCCTTCGCCTGACCTGGTGACTCTCGTGGGTCTGCGCAACCCTAAGAACGTTCCGACGAAATTGATGCCGCTGGCGGACGCGCTTGCCACCCTGCCGCTTGGTGACGTTGATGAACTCAAGAAGCCGCAGTACTCGATTCGCTCCCAGAAGACATTTGTGCAGGGCATGAAGCGCATCTTGGGGAAAGAGCTGGTGGTCGTCGATGAACCGATTTTGAAGGACGTCGCCGGCGGCACGTACGTGCGCTACAGTCATAGCACTGTCGTTCCGTCCGAACCCGGCGGACTGGCAGAGCAGGCCTCCAACAATCTAGAGGCGGCTTGCAACCAGATTGCCGTGCCGGTCGTGGTGCAGGCGGGCGACATCCTCATCATCAACAACCGGCTGAGCCTACACGGCCGGGGAGAGGTTGGCGAGGACGTCGGAGGCCAGTCACGGTGGCTCCTGCGCGCATACGCCCTCGACACCTCAAACCTTGCGGTGCACAAGCGCCACCTCGGTGGTTCCCCGCCGCACGTCCTATTCCCGTAGCACTGCCCGTGGGAACACCTGGTAGCAGAGCGACCAAAGCATCGCAGTCAGATCACTATCCTAAGAAATAAAAAACACACTGTGCATGCAAATCCTCAACCAACCGGTGCCTTACGCTGAGCGGTGTATTCGCACCAGCAGCGGTACCGCCATCGTGTGGCCGTTTTTGAACGCCGAGAAAGGCGCCGGCCCTTACGAACTCTTCTTGGACACCAACGCTCTCAGCAACGTGCAGTGGTTCGTGCAGTTGCCCGAGGAGATTCGAGCGAAGTGCGTGATCAACCCTTGGCCTGCGCTGCAGGAGCAGTGGCTCTCTAACCCGCAATTCCGGGAATCGACTACGGATCGCATCAAAGCCATGATCGAAAATCTGGCGAAGCTGGGAGCGCCGTTCCGCGCTCAATTTGCGCAGCAGCAGGAGGGCTTGCTGCGCAGGAACGATGAGGCATTGCGCACGCAATTCAGCTTGATCATTCCCTACATCGCGATTATGAAGTCGCTGCTGACGGAAAGACTCCCCGCTCAACAAGCGTTGCTGCGACTGGAAGCTATGGCGCAGCACGATATCCCGCGATTCACGTCGGCCATGATGCTGACGGCATTGGGGACCTTGCTCAAGGGTAGCCAGTCCCTCAAACTCGCTGACGACTTGAAGCCCGCATTTTCGTACCTCGACTCGTTTCTTGCCTTCCAGCCTGGGCGGAAGGACGAGACAGACCACATCAATGTTCCCTATCTGCGAAACCGTGCAGGTGACCTCAATCTGTGGCTCGGCCTCCCCCTGCTGCGGCAGCAAGGCTATCGCTTTGTGGGCACCCCAGCGGTCGTGACCGGGGATCGCGCATTGCATCGGCTGATTGCTCGGGTCATTCCGCCTATCTTGCATGGTGACCCAACTATGGCATTTGCCTTGTCCCCGGAGGGGCTACCGATGCCTTTGTGCCAAAGGATCAGGCCATGGCGGCGCAGGTTCGGGTTCGAGCCACCCCGACAACTGAGGAACGGACGGTCCGAATGACAAACTTGTTCGGCCTTGCGAGGGCGTGCTGTGGGGACGAACGTGAACGGCATGCGCTGGATCAGGTATTTTCGGAGTGGTGGCGCCCAGGTATCGGCAAACAGATCGATTTGTCTTGATCGGATCGGCGCTTCAATGGAGACGAGCATCGCCATAGCGCGGCGCTCCCAAGCTCCTCATATGTCAGGCGAGCCAATCTGAATCGCTTCGGAAGCCCTTCTGAAGCCATCGCTGGAACGCAAGGGCGGGTTTCCTCATCGATATCACGTCTCCGCCACGGCGGCAGAGAGAACGCCTGGAGTCCGCTGCCAAACATACTGCCGGCAAAAGATTGGCGCAGAGGCGGGCCCAGCGATAGGTTGAATACCGCATGCCTTCAACCGCTGGGCCATCTGTTTCGGGCTCGTTCTTGCCAGGGCGGCCAACTCAGTGCCCAGAATATATTGCTCCCGGAACTCACTCAGTGCATGGATATCTACCCACTGGGCAACACGCCGACCGGCGCTGTCAATAGTGGCTGGCACGAGCTTCGCTCGGACCAGCGCGTAGGCGACCTCCTGCTTTACGCCAAGCTGCACAGCTACATCGTCGACGGAAAGCCTCGATGCACGAACTTCTTCCGTAACAGCTCGCCATTTCACCAGGTTGTCCTTCCTGAGGCGCCATTTCCCTATTTCTTGCTTGGAACCTGGAGGGACCCAGACGGGCAACTCCCCAGTCTGGATAGCACTAATCAGCGACACAAAGCTCTCGGCGCTTGCGATGGTGTATTTCGCAAGCTGCGTCACTGAGACCGAGTTTTTCGGCTCAGTTGCCATTTTCCGCCCAGAATGCGCACATCGGTCCAAGGATCTCGGATCAATCCACCATCGTTGCCCCGCCCTGGGAGTACCACCAAGCACAGCCAGCAAACCAGCATCCAGAAGTTGCCGAATGCGCTTGCGACTGATTCCGAGATGTGTCGCAGCTTGCTCAGCGGACATCGCCTGTTGCACTCGACCGGCATAGTCGCCCACCGAGGCAAGATTCACGATTCGAGTACATCTACCGCTTTTGTGTGTTTGCTCGCGTGTCGGTATCTCTCGCCCCTTTGCCATACGCTTGAGCAGCGCTGGTTCTACACCACTTCTCTTGGCTGCTTCGCATACGGCCACCCAAGTGTGGTTTCGAACGAGTGGTAGCCCGATGTTTCTATTGCGACATGCTATCGGTGCCTCCCAATGATCGCGGACGTATGACTCGAAAGCCGTCCGTACGAATTCAAAGCGTGGACCTTTGAGATAGTGATAGATATCCCAATAAATCGGCCCCATGGCTTCGCGCATCTTCCAGCTGGAAGCGTTGCGTCGCTTCTCGCGTATTGCACCGAGCATGTCCTCGAACCCATACGGCCAATTCATCAGCGCCCTGCCGGCCCCCTCGGCAATGGGTATTGCAACCGTCAGTGCGCCGGCCTCCTTCAATTTGAGAGGCTTGTTGGTGTTGACAATGCTCCCGCGAACGCCAACTCTCAAAGCGAGTTCATGGAACTCGGACAACGTCAAGTCACCGGTAATGTGGTCGCTACGCTCACCTGACCGAGCGACCCGAAGGGTGAGTTGCTGGACGATCCAGAGCGCTTCCCGTCCAGCCGGCTGGACGGCTGAGTCAGCGTCCACAAGCGACTTACCGCAGGCGTCACACCGGAAGCATCGCATTGCTTCGATGCTAAGAGTTGTGCCACAGCTGCCGCAACGCTCTTGAAGCCAAATGCCATGGCGAGGGCAACAAGTCGCAAGCATCAAACACCAACTTGCTCGCCAGTATCCGGCCTCAATCATGCAGTGGGGACAAAACTTGCGGTTCCGATGAGTCCAGGCCCTTGCGGGACGGGTGCTCGGATGCAGGAGTTCGTCGAATTGGTTACCCCAAATCAACGGGAGCTCCACTTCCCGAAACTGGGACCTCATAGCAGTCTGGGAGGCTGATCGAAACGCTCTTACAAGCTCGGCGACTGTAAGCGCGTTAGAGTTCGCGCACCTGGCGAGGAAGCCGAGCAAGTCTTCGTCTTCGAAAGGAGCTGGGACTACAGGAAGATTCAGCATGCTCGACCTCGCTCAAAAGAGCCTGCTGCTATCTATATTCGCTGAAGGGCCAGCCATCGATACACCAATGGCGGTAGATACCGTTTCGCCCTTGCCCGAAGCAACCGGAACTTCTTATCCGATGTACCCCTTGACGCGTAGACGGTGGGGTTAGCAATGCGAAAGGCCGACGCGAAACCACCTCGCCAGCTCGAAAGAACATCGGCCGCGTTCTCAAACTGAACTGTGACCCGGTCCAAGCGATACACCGCCTGTCTGAGGTGAGAGCTAATCGCTCTAGACTCGCGCGCGAGGCTGCCAAGGCATATCATCAAGTCGAGAAAATCGCCAAAATGCGCGTCTTCGGGCCACGTATTCAATATCGGGAACACGCTATCCAACTGTTGATCCGGTTCCTGCCGAAATCGTCGCCGAATCTCCTTGGCAAGTTTGCATGCGGCAGAGCTTGCAGGAACCACAGCGGCGTTGCGAAGGTCGGCCCCACATACACATGTGAAGTATCTGTGGCGAAAAAACATGTTCAGAGACCTCCGCGGATTGCAGGCACAGCGGTCAACCAGGTAGATACCGTGCTCGGCACAGACAGCATACGGAGCAAGGCCCCATTCCAGTGCACCATAACCGCGCTCCGAGACACACATCGGGCAAAAACGACTGGCGTGACGAACAATGTGGCGGTCACGCAGAAGTTGGTGCCCCAGGATATGAAGGTCCCCATCAACTGCTGTGGGTACTATCGCTGCCAACGTGGCAGGTTCAATACCAAGTAACGGACTAAGATACTTATAGCAATAGCGCGACGGTCTCGGAAATTGCGCACCAAGCGCTCGGAGCGCGCCTCTAGCAGAGCCCAAGGCGTTGCACTCCGCCACCCGGAACATAAGACTCTCAAAGCTCTCGTAGGGATAGGGAGAGACTTGAACGGGCGGAGGTACAGATGGTGTCGACCACTGACGAACGTCGCGCCCACCCGCTAGTGTTGCGTCGGGCTGCGGAACCTGAGATGTCCCCTTCGCTCTGGTCAGGCAAAACATAAGATGAATTGTTCTCCATGGGATGTAGTATGCAGATGCGGCCCAGCGCTTACACCGGGCCGCGCGGGCTAGCGCAAAGTGATATCGAAGTTTTCGAAGGGCTCGTGAATTCCGATCAACGGAGTGAAAGTAAACTCTTCGGCAAACGGGTTCCTATTCTTAGGTACGTCAGCCCAAACCTCGTCGCGAAACGCACGCGCGAGAACTGCGCGATCGATACCCCTTGCGTGGCCGCTCCGAACAGCCCATACAGCACGATCCAGACTTTTGATCAGGTAGTCCATTAAGCCAAAGCTGGCGTGATAAAGACGGTGCAACGTATCACCCTCTGTGAGGTCAACGGTTGGGACGGGCAATATCCTCCCGATGCTGGATACCAAGGAAGCAAATCGCCGTTGGTCCTCAATCGTTGCCCAACCGAATCGCTCAAGTTCGACGATGGCAGAGAACCTTCTTCGCAACTGCTCGTTAGCCCAAAGCAGTTGACGAGCACGCTTCAGCCCAACAAGAACGACGGTGACTTCGGAACTATTCATCAGATTCTTGAGCCAATCGGCGGCGTCGTAGGTGCTGCTTCGCTTGTAGTCGACAAGATGCTGCGCCTCGTCGAGAACTAAAACTTCGGTGTGCAAATTCCGAAGAAGCGTCGCGACGCGGGCCATCTTCAGTTCTGCGGGGTGCCTCTGAGCTGTTGCGAAAGGATCGCCAAGACCAATCAATATCGACGTCGCGAGAGATTTCTGCGTCGGCGAAGCCGGAATCTCCACGTGCACCGCTCGACATGATTTTCCGGGAACACACACCTGCGGAAATGCCGTGTTCAGGTACTCCCTTACGGTTGTGGTTTTGCCGGCCCCGCTTGGCCCAAGCACCATAAGCCCTCGACTGCTTCGCGAGCTAAGGACATCGTGATGCACCTCACTCAGCCGATCGAAAGCCCAAGATACTTGAGACGTCTTAATGAACTGATGGCGAAGAGAGAATTCACTCAATGCATTCATGATTGATCTCCTGGAATGGCGCGAAGGGTCCGAGGCCGGATCTCGAGCGGCGGCGGCGGCGGTGACTCGAAATCAAAAAGGGTGGACTGAGCAGCAGGTAGTGATTCGTTTGCAGCCGGTTTGCATTGGCGCTGATGGCCGTCCTTGTCGAGCTCCATCTGTGCGGCGTAGCGTCGTTTGCGCAGTTTGTTGGACCTCTTCGCCAACTCAACATCTGCCATGATTTGACGATAGGCCTCAAAGACTGCATCAGGGTTACTGGGATTTCCACTGAGTTCCTTGGCCCGCTGCCGAGCTGCGCTGTAGACGTCTCGGCTCATCCCAACCATCCTCGAATCCTTGTTGGGCACCTGCAGGAAGAGATTGCGCCCGGAATCGCGCACCCATACATGACCCAACTCATCACGAAAGCGAACGTCAACTCGCGCTTCTTTCCCTAAACGCAAACGCAGTTCGGAAAGCTCCGCTGAGTGGTACTGCTGTCGATCGACCTCGACTCCATAGTGATGAAGGCGTACGTCTGCCCGATGAGAAAGAACGCACTCAAGCTCATCCAGATCTAGGGGCAAAAGCGGAGGACGCTCAAGCTCACCTTGCTCCCAGGCCTTGGCTGGCGTGAGACCACCCAAACCGCGATGAGGCTTTTGGAGATAACGATCGACTATCCACTTCATGACCGCTGACTCGAGATCAGTGAGCGTGAGGCAAGCCAACTTCTCTGAGGGGTAATCACCGCGCTCTCGCGTATTGGAGAAGGTCGTCCCCGGCAAACGATGAATCAAATCCTCCGCCATAGTGCGAAAGAATCGCTCTACCGCGCCCTTCATCTCCGGACCTCGGGAACGGGGAAACAGAACCTCGATACCGAGTTCGTTGAACGCTAAGATCAGTCCATGCGCATGAAACTCTGCGGCGTTGTCAGGAACGATGTAGCGAGGCAGCCCACGAGCACGCCACTCATTGAGGACCATCGGATAGTTTGCCAGCCATGCATGTTTTGGGCGGATAGCTCGCTCGATGGTTCGAAGAACACTTTCGGTGTTCGGTGCGGATAAGTGAATAAAGAACGCCATGATCATACGGCTATGGCGATCGAGTATGACCGTGATGTACGGACGACCAATGACCTCACCACTTTTCGGGTCGACGATAAGCACGTCCAGCAACGTGTGATCGATCTCCCAGCGCTCAAGGATTTTGTCGACCCTCAATTGGCCCGTTGCGTTGCGGTGCTTCTTGTCCGCCGCATGTTTTCCGAGTCGCTCGCAGTCGACCTGATATTGATCCAGTCGATCGACATAGCGTCTAAGCGTCATTTCAGACGGTAGTCTCACCTGCTGAGATGGCAAACGCCCTCTATTCACGCCATCCACACGCGACCGAAGATCCTCATAGACTTGCCTGATGGTTGGCCGCTCGGGCTTGAGGTATGACTCCTCGAGGCATATTTGGAGCAGATCTTCTAGCTCGCCTCGGATGACGGCGGCGCGGCCCTTCTTGCAGTGCTGAGGAACAAGCTGAACGACACACATTGTGCGATAGCGACGTGCCCAGCGCCGCACGGTTAGCGGTGAAGGCGGCTGCTTGGCATCGTGGATCACCGCATGGATTGCCATTAAGCGCTTGCGAAGCTCATGGTCGTTGGGCAACCTCGAACCATCTGGCTGGAAGAGCGCCTCGAGGTAAGACCGTCGGCGCAGCGCCTCATCTGAGTGCGCTTTGGGAAAACAGGTCAGATCTGGCGGCGCGTTCCTGATCAGGGGAATGGTGTCGATATAAGGCTGCGCCGGATCAAGAGCCAGTTCCCGCTGCTCATAGAGTCGATAGAACTCGGCTTCAGTGAGCACGACTGGCTCGCCAAAGTCATCCTTGAACGCGAGCCGCCTGTCCATCAGCCGATTTGCGAGCACCAATCGCCTGCCATTAAGAAGAACACTTAGTCGCGCTCTAAGCGAAAATGTCTGCATGACGATGCCCTCCTTCAAGATAGATAACAGCGTCCGGAACGATTGGCTGGTCGAGATCAACACCCACGATACCCAGCCCCAGTAGACGCCAAGCATCACAATGGCCAACCATCGAAGTGAAATCCGACATCGTCTGAGGAGACTCGCTCCTAAGCTTGTGGCGAAAGCGCTCGAGCTCGACGCTGGTGAGGGGCGCTCGGCGTTGATACATCACCTCCAGCACGTTTGAGGCGCGAGGTTCCGTATCCAACTGCTTGTCTGTGACTACGCGGAACCGTCGACCAGATTGAGCAAAGTGGACAGCAGCCGCGGCCAGACGTCGCGCCACCCGCTCTGATTTGAGGCGGACGTCAGGTTTCACTTCGAACCACCCCTCCGCACCGTCTACGAAGCGGACACGCACATCCGGGACATATTTCTCCGGGCAGTCACCCACAGAGATCTGCTCGAATGAAGGCTGAACTTCGTAGCTGCGCACCAGGGGAGACAACTCGCACAAGCGGATGAATTTGCCCTCAAGCATTGATTCGCATTGCGTTGGATGCCCGTTCTTTAGTGACGGGATATACGCTCTGAAATGGTTAGAGCGTCGTGTAATGACTTTGCGTACAGGCATATAGATCTCCCAGCCTGCTGCCTCAGTGATTCACGCACTGACGCGGCAACGGCATACAGGTTTTGAGCGTGCAGCACTCCTGCCAGACGACATATGGCTGTCCTGGATTCGTGTGGAACGCACGAGCGGCGGCACTGGCTTGACCACGAACGGTCAAGCCAGTGGCTGTCGGCTAGAAAGAAACAAACGGGAGACTTGACGCTTTAGGCGGGAGGGGAGAGACTGGCTTTGCGAAGCAGGGTCTCTACCGAGATTCCGCCAGAGAGCGCTGCAGACCCCAGGTCTGTGGCGCTTTTGTTTTTACATGGCTCCTCCTAGCTCAGGTTGTTCGGCGAGTCTTGGCCGTCCCGTTGCACTGCAAGCGAAGTACTACAAGCACGTTCGCAAGCATTTCAACTCCCGACGCACCGCGATAGGGTACGGACGCTTTGATATGGAAGTTGAGACTGGAAGAGATGCCTTCCCGGGATATTCGGTGTAGGCGAACTGTGGTCTGCCATAGTAGGTCCCTTGTCGCTTTTGTGAGACGACCGCCGGCCGGCGGCGCCCATGTGAGGACGTCGCCAAGAAAACTTCAATTTTTAGGGCGTAATAACTTCCCTCTTTGGGTTGTAATTCCCAAAGCCAAACCGAAGTTAACCGACGATCGACGAATGGGCGGTCTTGACCAGCCGACGACGAGGAGGGATACTTCAAGCGCCAACAGGAAGTATCGGCCTCCAAGCGAGGTCAGCGACGGGGCAAGCCGCCAAGGTTTGTCCCGTTTTTACATTTCGGCATCCTCCTTTGCTTTACGTCGGCGCAAACGTGCCGGGCCGTACGTAGGCTCGTCCGCAAGAAGCTCATCAATCCGAACCAGGTCACGTATGGCCCGGATCTGAGCCGGATACAGCCGGTCAATCTTTTCCCAAAGCTCGTGGCATAGCAGGTACGTCTCTGTTGGTACATCCGCAGGAAGCACAAAGCGCCGCCTCGACTTTTCTGCCGCGAGCCGCATTTCCAGGTTGTCGCGCTCATTGAGAGACAGACTTCTGTCGAGCTTTCCCAGAAACTCTTCACTCGGCGGCTTGGTTCCAAGTTCGATGGCGGACACGTACGCCTGCTCGTAACCCAGCAGCTTAGCTAGATCATGCTGACGCATGCCACTACGCAAACGAAGCGCACGGAGAAAAGTGGCGATTGGGCTACTCATTGGACCACATCCGGAGAAGGTACTTGGTATGGCTGCGAACGGCACTACGCAGCTATTGAAGCACATGCCAGACTTCATGCCAAGTACAATTTTTCTCTCAAGTCATTGATTTATAAGACAAAATTAACACCTGATTAACACTTCAAAATGTAAATCGTTGATTCTATTGGAGGCACCCCTCGTGAGCGACGATCGATTCAAGGCCATGGGCACCCACGACAATGGCAGGGATCGGCTGTTGAATGAACTGTTCGCGCCGACCCCACGCCCTGAGCGAAAGAGCCCGTCGGTGACGCTCTACAACCCGTGGACACGGATGTACCATCGGTACCGGCTCGGCCTGGCCGGCATCATGTCAATGTGCACCCACGGGCCGGTCAACATGCGCGACGCCCAGCGCATCGAGCAGTCGATTGGGGAGGACGGGGCATGACCCGACCCGGAAAGGGAGAAAACCCAGTGAATAAGCAAGATCTGCAAAGCTTGCTCATGCACCAAGAGGCGGTGCGGATGGTTCGCGCAGATCCGTCGCTAGAGGCTCGGGCACTGGAAATCCTGGAGCGCTGGGATACGGTGGCCTCCATCCGCTCCAAGCCGCTGCGCGATGAATGGAGGCGCATCATTGCCGAGCGCGATTGGAAGCTGGCTCTGGAAGAGTCCGATCGTGGCCAGCATCTGCGCCAAGCCTCTCCCATGACGACCCTGCTGCCCGAGCAGGTCAGGCTTGACATCATCAAGTCTGCGCGTGCCATACATGAATCCAAAGGGCCGCGAAGCCCCTGGAAAACGCGGTACTTCATCGACACCGAGTTCACCGACTTCACGGACAGTCGGCTCATCAGCATTGCAATCGTGAGCGAGGATGGGCGCGAGTTCTACGGCGAGCGTTCGGACTTTGAGCGGCCACTGTGCAGCGACTTCGTTCGCGATATCGTCCTGCCTCAACTCGGCCAGTTTCCAGGCCGGTCAATGCCGCTCAAAGAGTTGCGCGACGAGCTTCTGGCGTGGCTATTGGCGATACCACTCAAGCCCAAGCCTGTGCTGTGCTACGACTCCGATTGTGATTACGAGCTGGTCACACATTTGCTCGGCGGACCGTTGCCACGCGGATGGAGGCATGAAAACGTGTTTCTAAAGATCGATGCCGAACGCGTGGCGCAATACATCGCTGTGCATGGCGGCGAGCATCACGCGCTGCACGATGCGCGCGCGAACGCCTTCGCTTTCATGTGAGGCCGCACGAGGCTGGTAGTACGCCGAGCGTAATGCCGACGACTGCAGGAACCAACATGCATGGTGGCTGTGGCCAGTACGGGGCTCATCGAATTTGAGAAGCGAGCGAACCAAAGGAGTCCGAGAGCGCATGCAGTCTGCCATCCGCAGCCTGGGTGCTTTGTACGCACTAGGCGTGGATTCTGGAGATCGAGATTGAGAGTTGCGTCCGCCTCGGACCGCTGAACGATCCAACACGTTTCAGCCAGCTCGGCAAACGACTTGCCCGTCTTAACGCACTAAAGCTAGGGCAAAAGCCATTCATACAATGAGCGGATTGGTCTTGCTTTGGGTTACTCCTTCAGCGAGTCGCGGCTCGCAGAACAGGATCTGCTCAGTTGGTCCCCCCGCTCAAAAAAGAGAGCTGGTCCTGACGTCGATATACGGCGCGAACACATTGTGTGGCAACTGAAGAACTGACTTCAGCGTGAACTCGTCGAGCAGTTCCTGCCTTATCCGTATTGCCACGCCTTGAAGACAACGGGACCACGACGGGACCGACCGGGCCTGGGCTTACGCTTCAACCAGCTGGATGGGATCGTTTCAGCGGGGCCCACCCTCACAAATAACAAATAACTTTACCGTAAAGTTATTTACACCAGAATCGCAACGAGTCAAAATCGGTGCTTCAGAGTATCTGACACACTTGCATGTCCATTCTCAAGCACGAAGCCCTGCTTAGACTCCGCGCCATCGAGCTGGTCGCGTATTGGGAAGGTCGCCTGATTACTACGCAGCTCATGGACTGGTTTGGGATCAGCCGTCAGCAGGCCTCGGCTGACATCAAGCTATATAAGTATTCACGAGAAACGGATTTCAAACTTTGAGCCGTAGCCGGAGAGGAGAATTTCGATCTCGGTATCGATGGTTTCTTTGGTCCATGTGACGAAGCGTCGCCAGTGGTACTTGGCATGTTTCCAGACGATTTCAATCAGGTTGAGTTCGGGGCTGTAAGGCGGCAGATGAAAGAGAACCATACGGTGCTCGAAGAGCCAGCGGTCCAGGATATCCTGCTCGATGGCGTGATGGATCTT
>NZ_KB903190.1:0-18704 GCF_000379565.1 Cupriavidus sp. UYPR2.512
ATCGCTGCGGTCAGCGTGGTCTTGCCATGGTCAACGTGACCAATCGTACCAACGTTCACGTGCGGCTTGGTCCGCTCGAACTTTTCCTTTGCCATGTTTCAGCTCCTAATGGAATACAGTGTGATTCGATTCATTACACCGCCACGCCTGATAAGGCGTGGCAGCAAAGCTTTTATTACTTGCCCTTGGCCGTCATCACGGCTTCGGCGATGTTCTTCGGTGCCTCTGCGTAGTGCTTGAATTCCATGGTGTACGTGGCGCGGCCTTGCGTGGCCGAGCGCAGCGACGTGGAATAACCGAACATTTCCGACAGCGGGACTTCGGCCTTGATGATCTTGCCGCCGCCCACCATGTCGTCCATGCCCTGCACGATGCCGCGGCGGGACGACAAGTCGCCCATCACGGTACCCGTGTAGTCTTCCGGCGTTTCCACTTCCACGGCCATCATCGGCTCGAGCAGAACCGGGCTGGCCTTGCGCATGGCTTCCTTGAAAGCCATCGAGCCGGCCATGCGGAACGCGTTTTCGTTCGAGTCCACATCGTGGTACGAACCGAACGTCAGCGTGACCTTCACGTCAACCACCGGGAAGCCAGCCAGGATACCGTTCGGCAGCGTGTCGACGATACCCTTTTCGACCGCCGGGATGTATTCGCGAGGAATCACACCGCCCTTGATGGCGTCGATGAACTCGAAGCCCTTGCCCGGCTCCTGCGGTTCCAGCGTGATCACGGCGTGACCGTACTGGCCGCGGCCGCCCGACTGCTTGACGAACTTGCCCTCGACGCCTTCGGCCGTCTTGCGAATGGTTTCGCGGTAGGCCACCTGCGGCGCGCCGATGTTGGCTTCCACGCCGAATTCGCGCTTCATGCGGTCGACCAGAATTTCGAGGTGGAGCTCGCCCATGCCCGAAATGATGGTCTGACCCGATTCTTCATCGGTACGCACGCGGAACGACGGATCTTCAGCGGCCAGGCGGTTCAGGGCGATGCCCATCTTTTCCTGGTCAGCCTTGGTCTTCGGCTCGACGGCCTGCGAGATCACCGGCTCCGGGAACACCATGCGCTCGAGCACGATCGGTGCAGCCGGATCGCACAGCGTGTCGCCCGTGGTGGCGTCCTTCAGACCCACCGCAGCGGCGATGTCGCCGGCCAGCACTTCCTTGATTTCTTCGCGCTGGTTGGCATGCATCTGCAGAATACGGCCGAGGCGTTCCTTCTTGCTCTTGACCGGGTTGTACACGGTGTCGCCCGAATTGATCTTGCCCGAGTAGACGCGGAAGAAGATCAGCTGACCAACGAACGGGTCGGTCATGATCTTGAACGCCAGTGCCGAGAACTTTTCGTTGTCGTCAGCCTTGCGCTCGAGCTTCTTCTCGCTGTCGTCCTCGTCCGTGCCCGTAACCGGCGGAATGTCGACCGGCGACGGCAGGAAGTCGATCACGGCGTCGAGCATGCGCTGCACGCCCTTGTTCTTGAACGCGGTGCCGCACAGCATCGGCTGGATTTCGCAGGCGATGGTACGGTCACGCAGCGCCTTGACGATCTCGGCGCGGGTCAGCTCTTCGCCGCCCAGGTACTTTTCCATCAGCTCTTCGCTGGCTTCGGCGGCGGACTCGACCATCTTCTCGCGCCATTCGTCAGCGGTGGCTTGCAGCTCGGCCGGGATTTCCTGGTATTCGAACTTCACGCCCTGGCTGGCTTCGTCCCAAACGATCGCCTTCATTTCCAGCAGATCGACGACGCCCTGGAAGCCGTCTTCAGCGCCGATCGGCACCACGACGGGCACCGGGTTGGCCTTCAGGCGGGTCTTCAGCTGGTCGTAGACCTTGAAGAAGTTCGCGCCGGTACGGTCCATCTTGTTGACGAACGCCAGACGCGGCACCTTGTACTTGTTGGCCTGACGCCAGACGGTTTCCGACTGCGGCTGCACGCCACCCACTGCGCAGTACACCATGCACGCGCCGTCCAGCACGCGCATGGAACGCTCCACCTCGATGGTGAAGTCCACGTGGCCCGGGGTGTCGATGATGTTGAAGCGGTGCTCGGGGTAGTTGCCGCCCATGCCCTTCCAGAAGGCGGTGGTCGCAGCAGACGTGATGGTGATGCCGCGCTCCTGCTCCTGCTCCATCCAGTCCATGGTGGCCGCGCCATCATGCACTTCACCGATCTTGTGGTTCACACCGGTGTAGAACAGGATCCGCTCGGTCGTGGTGGTTTTACCCGCGTCAATGTGAGCCGAAATACCGATGTTACGGTAGCGCTCAATAGGAGTCTTACGAGCCACTTTAATCCTCTATTTGTCCGTGAGGCGCCGGCATCTCATGGCCCGCGCCCCTAACACAAACGGGCGAGATGTGTAAAAACACAGCCCGCCCGGCAACCAACAAACGCTATCGCGCGCTTAGAAGCGGAAATGCGAGAACGCCTTGTTGGCTTCGGCCATGCGGTGCACTTCGTCACGCTTCTTCATCGCGCCGCCACGGCCTTCCGATGCTTCCAGCAGCTCACCTGCCAGGCGCAGCGCCATCGACTTCTCGCTGCGTTTCTTCGCGGCCTCGCGCAGCCAACGCATCGCCAATGCCAGACGACGCGACGGACGGACTTCGACCGGAACCTGATAGTTGGCGCCGCCCACGCGACGGCTCTTCACTTCCACCACCGGCTTCACGTTGTTGATGGCAACGGAGAACACTTCGATGGGGGCCTTGCCTGCCTTCTTTTCGATCTGGTCGAACGCGCCATAGACGATACGTTCGGCAACCGACTTCTTGCCGTCCAGCATCAGCACGTTCATGAACTTGGCAACTTCAACGTTGCCGAACTTCGGATCAGGCAGAACATCCCGCTTGGGGACTTCACGACGACGTGGCATCTTCTTTCCTTTAGATTCAGTTGAGAGCGCGGTCAGTTGTTCCCGCTCTCCGGCCACCAACTAGCTTGCATGCAATAGACAGCAAATTCGCCGGGTGACCACTTACTCGACGGCACGGTTGCCAAAAAGGCGCTCCGTTGTACCGCCGCCTGGTGACAGCACCATGACTTGCGCCACAGGCTATCGTTTGTTGCTTCGGGTCTTTCCGACCCAGGCTGCTATAGCTTAGGCTGCCTTCGGACGCTTTGCGCCGTACTTCGAACGAGCCTGCTTGCGGTCCTTCACGCCTTGCAAGTCGAGCGAGCCACGGACGATGTGGTAACGCACACCCGGCAGATCCTTCACACGGCCGCCGCGGATCAGCACGACCGAGTGTTCCTGCAGGTTGTGGCCTTCACCGCCGATGTACGAAATGACTTCGAAACCGTTGGTCAGGCGCACCTTGGCGACCTTACGCAGTGCCGAGTTCGGCTTCTTCGGCGTCGTCGTGTACACGCGGGTGCACACACCACGGCGCTGGGGGCAGTTCTCAAGCGCCGGGCTCTTGCTCTTGACGACTTCAGAGACGCGCGGCTTGCGAACCAGTTGGTTGATAGTTGGCATTGTTCAATCCAGCTTGGTTTTACGAAAAACGCCCCTCGCACCGGCAGCTATACCGAAATGGAGAGGCAACTACGGGTTTTGGGCGGGAGAGGTGAGCGGACGCGCTCTGGAGACGGGACTGTGCGGTAACAGCATGCCAAAGAGCGCGAGCCGGCACCCGGATCCCGCGTCTGCCGCCACCGGTCCATGGAAACCCAGTCCGGGAGGCTTGCCGGCAGCGGCGCAAAGGCCACTTGTCCGACGGGCGAGCGAAATCCAAAGCCAAAAACTCGAATCTGGCACTCTAGCAGGGGAATCGTATACCGTCAAGCCGTATACCCGTTCCGGGACGCGGCGACGCTGCCCTCCCGATCAGACGCCGCGGAGCGCTTCCAGGATGGACTGCCCGTAGCGCTCCAGCTTGGAAGCGCCAATTCCGGGAATGCCCTGCATCGCCGACAGGGAACCCGGCGCGGTCCGGGCCAGCTCCGCCAGCGTTGCATCGTGGAAGATGACATAGGCCGGCACCCCATGCTCGCGCGCGGCCTCGGTGCGCCAGCGGCGCAGCGCCTCCCAGTTGGCCAGCATGTCTGCGTCCATGTCCGCGGTGTGGTCGGTGCGGGTACCGCGTGCAGCACGCTCGCCGGACTTGCCCGGCTTGGTGGCCTGGCGGCGCAGGATGATCTGGCGCTCGCCCTTGAGCACCGCGCGCGCGTCCTCGCCCAGCAGCAGCGCGCCATGGCCGCCATGGTCGATGGTCAGCAGCCCCTGGGCGATCAGCTGGCGGAACACCGTATGCCATTCATGCACCGAGCGGTCCTTGCCGATGCCGAAGGTGGAAACCTTGTCATGCCCCCACTGGCGGATCTTCTCCGAGCTATTGCCGCGCAGCACGTCGATCAGGTGCGTGGCGCCAAAGTGCACGCGGCTCGCCTGTGCGGTGCGGTAGACGCAGGACAGCGCCATCTGCGCCTCGCGCGTGCCGTCCCAGGTGGCCGGCGGCTCCAGGCAGGTATCGCAGTTGCCGCAGGGTTCGCTGGCCTCGTTGAAATACGCCAGGATGCGCACGCGCCGGCAGCCCGCGGTCTCGCACAGGCCCAGCAGCGCATCGAGCTTGGACGACGACACGCGCTTGAAGGCCTCGTCCGCCTCGGACTCGTCGATCATGCGCTTCTGCTGCACCACGTCGCCCAGGCCGTAGGCCATCCAGGCATTGGCCGGCAGGCCGTCGCGGCCGGCGCGCCCGGTTTCCTGGTAGTAGCCTTCCATGCTCTTGGGCAGGTCCAGATGGGCGACAAAGCGCACGTCGGGCTTGTCGATGCCCATGCCGAAGGCAATCGTCGCCACCATCACCAGCCCTTCTTCCTCGCGGAAGCGCGCCTGGTGATGCTGGCGCACCTGGGCATCCATGCCCGCGTGGTAGCCCAGCGCATTGATGCCCTGCCCGCTCAGCCACTGCGCCGTGTCTTCCACCTTCTTGCGCGACAGGCAATAGATAATGCCGCTGTCATGGGTGCCGTCGGCAGCGGTGTGCTCGGCCTTGATGAAGGCCAGCAGCTGCTGGCGCGCATTGTCTTTCTCGACGATGCGGTAGCGGATATTGGGCCGATCGAAGCTGGAGATAAAGACGCGCGCATCATGCAGCGCCAGGCGCTCGATGATCTCGTTGCGCGTCAGCGCGTCGGCGGTCGCGGTCAGGGCGATGCGCGGCACATACGGGAAGCGCTCGTGCAGCACCGACAGCTGGATATATTCGGGCCGGAAGTCGTGGCCCCACTGCGACACGCAGTGCGCTTCGTCGATGGCGAAGAGCCCGACGCGCGTGCGCTCGAGCAGGTCGAGGAAGCGCGGCGTCATCAGCCGCTCCGGCGCCACGTAGAGGATCTCGATGCGCCCGGCCAGCAGGTCGCGCTCGACCGCCGAGGCCTCGGCCCCCGTCAGCGTCGAATTAAGCACCGCGGCGCGCACGCCGGCTTCGGTCAGTGCCGCGACCTGGTCCTGCATCAGCGCGATCAGCGGCGACACCACGATGCCGACGCCGTCACCGGCACGCTGGCGCAGCAGCGCCGGGATCTGGTAGCACAGTGACTTGCCGCCGCCGGTTGGCATCAGCACCAGGCAGTCGCCGCCCGTCGCAACGTGGTCGATGATCTCGGCCTGGCGCCCACGGAAGGCGTGGTAGCCGAACACATCTTTGAGGATCGCCAGCGCGTGCGACATAGACAACGGAATTGCTGAAGCCGGAAAAGCCGTAACCATACCACTAAGGGGGCCGCTTCCGCGCCCGACGGGCAAACAGTCCGATCTTTCTCACGACAGAGCCGGCTGCGAGCGGACAAAAAAAAAGCCCGGCTAATCAGCCGGGCTTTGGGCCGCCTTGCGGCGGCATCCACATCTACTGCAAGATCAGGCGTTGTCGCCTTCACCCTCGGTCGCCTGCACCACCGGCGGCTCGATGAAGAGCGACTGCTCTTCTTCGGCGATCGCTTGGGCGCGTTCGCGCTCGGAGGCCTCGCGTGCCTTGCGGGCACGGTGGTAGGCCAGGCCGGTACCGGCCGGGATCAGACGGCCGACGATCACGTTTTCCTTCAGACCACGCAGGTCGTCGGTCTTGCCCATGATCGCGGCTTCGGTCAGCACGCGCGTGGTTTCCTGGAACGATGCCGCCGAGATGAAGCTGTCGGTCGACAGCGACGCCTTGGTGATACCGAGCAGCAGGTTCTCGTACGTGGCCGGACGCTTGCCTTCGGCGATCACGCGGTCGTTCTCGTCGAGCAGTTCCGAACGCTCCACCTGTTCACCCGGGATGAACTTGGTGTCGCCCACGTCGGCGATCTGGACGCGGCGCAGCATCTGGCGAACGATCACCTCGATGTGCTTGTCGTTGATCTTCACGCCCTGCAGACGATACACGTCCTGCACTTCGTCCACGATGTAGTGCGCCAGCTCTTCGATGCCCTTCAGGCGCAGGATGTCGTGCGGGTCCGCCGGACCTTCCACGATCATTTCGCCCTTGTTCACCACCTGGCCGTCGTGCACCAGCACCTGCTTTTCCTTCGCGATCAGGAACTCATGGGCATTGCCGTCCAGGTCGGTGATGACCAGGCGCTGCTTGCCCTTGGTGTCCTTGCCGAACGAGGTCGTGCCGGTGACTTCCGCCAGCACGGCGGCATCCTTCGGCGAACGCGCTTCGAACAGCTCGGCCACACGCGGCAGACCACCGGTAATGTCGCGGGTCTTCTGCGATTCGGTCGGGATACGCGCGAGCACTTCACCCACGTGCACCTGCTGGCCGTCCTTCACGGTAATCAGCGCGCCGACCTGGAAGCCGATGGTCACGGAGTGGTCCGTGCCCGGGATCTTCACTTCCTGGCCATTGGCGTCGAGCAGCTTCACCTGCGGGCGGATGCCCTTGGTGGCAGCCGTGCGGCGCTTGGCGTCGATCACCACCAGGGTCGACAGGCCGGTGACTTCGTCCATCTGCTTGGCGACGGTCACGCCTTCTTCGACGTTCTCGAACTTGGTCGTACCGGTGTATTCCGAAACGATCGGGCGAGTCAGCGCGTCCCACGTGGCCAGCTGCGTGCCAGCCTTGATGGCCTGGCCGTCCTGCACCAGCAGCGTGGCGCCGTACGGGATCTTGTGGCGTTCGCGCTCGCGGCCGTGGTCGTCGGTGATCAGCGCCTCGCCCGAACGCGAGATGACGATCAGTTCGCCCTTCGCATTGGTGACGTAACGCATGGTCGCCGTGAAACGCACGGTACCGGTTGCCTTGGCTTCCACGCTCGATGCCACTGCCGCACGCGATGCCGCACCACCGATGTGGAATGTACGCATGGTCAGCTGCGTGCCCGGCTCACCGATCGACTGGGCGGCAATCACGCCAACCGCTTCGCCGGAGTTCACCAGCACGCCGCGGCCCAGGTCGCGGCCATAGCACTTGCCGCACAGGCCGTAGCGCGTGTCGCACGACAGCGGGGTACGGACCTTGACTTCGTCCACGCCGATGTTGTCGATCAGTTCGACCAGATCTTCGTCCAGCAGCGTGCCGGCTTCGATCGCGGTTTCCTGGGTCTCCGGGTTGACCACGTCGGCCACGGTCACACGGCCGAGGATACGGTCGCGCAGGGCTTCGATCACTTCACCGCCTTCGACCAGGGCCTTCATGGCCACGCCGTTGGAGGTGCCGCAATCGTCTTCCACCACGACCAGATCCTGGGTCACGTCGACCAGACGACGGGTCAGGTAACCCGAGTTCGCAGTCTTCAGTGCCGTATCGGCCAGGCCCTTACGTGCGCCGTGGGTCGAGATGAAGTACTGCAGAACGTTCAGGCCTTCACGGAAGTTCGCCGTAATCGGCGTTTCAATGATCGAGCCGTCCGGCTTTGCCATCAGGCCACGCATACCGGCCAGCTGGCGGATCTGCGCGGCGGAACCCCGTGCGCCCGAGTCGGCCATCATGTAGATGGAGTTGAACGACTCCTGCTTCACGGTCTTGCCTTCGCGGTCGACCACGTCTTCGTGCTGGAGCTGCTCCATCATCGCCTTGCCCACCTGGTCGCCGGCGGCGCCCCAGATGTCGACGACGTTGTTGTAGCGTTCCTGGTCGGTCACCAGACCCGACATGTACTGCTTGTCGTATTCCTTCACCTTGGCCGAAGCCTCGGCGATGATCTTTTCCTTGGCAGGCGGCACCAGCATGTCGTCGATCGCGATCGAGATACCGGCGCGGGTGGCCAGGCGGAAGCCCGACTGCAGCAGCTTGTCGGCGAAGATCACGGTCTCGCGCAGGCCGCAGCGGCGGAACGCCGTGTTGATCAGGCGCGAGATTTCCTTCTTCTTCAGCGGCTTGTTCAGCACCGAGAACGGCAGGCCCTTGGGCAGGATCTCGGACAGGATCGCGCGGCCGACCGTGGTGGCCTGCAGCGTGATCTTGGGCGCGAAACGGGCGTCGCCCTCGGCGTCCTTGTCGACCAGTTCATACTCGGTGATACGCACGTTCACGCGCGAAGCCAGTTCGACTTCCTTGTTCTCGTAGGCGCGGATCACTTCGCTGATGTCGGCAAAGGTCATGCCCTCGCCGCGGCCGTTGATCTTGTCGCGGGTCGTGTAGTACAGACCCAGCACCACGTCTTGCGACGGCACGATCGAGGGGTCGCCGTTGGCCGGGAACAGCACGTTGTTGGAGGCCAGCATCAGGGTGCGGGCTTCCATCTGCGCTTCCAGCGACAGCGGCACGTGAACAGCCATCTGGTCACCGTCGAAGTCGGCGTTGAACGCCGCGCAGACCAGCGGGTGCAGCTGGATGGCCTTGCCTTCGATCAGCACCGGCTCGAACGCCTGGATACCCAGGCGGTGCAGCGTCGGCGCACGGTTCAGCATCACCGGGTGCTCGCGGATCACCTCTTCGAGGATGTCCCACACCACCGGGGTCTGGCTTTCGACTTCCTTCTTCGCCGCCTTGATGGTGGTGGCGATGCCCATCGTTTCCAGCTTGTGGAAGATGAAGGGCTTGAACAGCTCGAGCGCCATCAGCTTGGGCAGGCCGCACTGGTGCAGCTTGAGCGTCGGGCCCACCACGATGACCGAACGGCCCGAGTAGTCGACGCGCTTGCCCAGCAGGTTCTGACGGAAACGGCCGCCCTTGCCCTTGATCATTTCGGCCAGGGACTTCAGCGGGCGCTTGTTGGCGCCGGTCATCGCCTTGCCGCGACGGCCGTTGTCCAGCAGCGAGTCAACCGCTTCCTGCAGCATGCGCTTTTCGTTGCGCACGATGATCTCAGGCGCCTTCAGCTCCAGCAGGCGCTTGAGGCGGTTGTTACGGTTGATGACGCGGCGATACAGGTCGTTCAGGTCCGAGGTCGCGAAGCGGCCGCCATCCAGCGGCACCAGCGGACGCAGTTCGGGCGGCAGCACCGGCAGCACTTCAAGGATCATCCACTCGGGCTTGATGCCCGAACGCTGGAAGGCCTCGAGCACCTTCAGGCGCTTGGCGAACTTCTTGATCTTGGCTTCGGAGCCGGTGGCCTGCAGCTCGGCGCGGATCTGTTCGATCTGCTTCTCGATGTCGATGCCGCGCAGCAGCTCACGGATGCCCTCGGCACCCATCATGGCGACGAACTCGCCCTCGCCGTACTCGTCGCACTTCGCCAGGTAGTCGTCTTCGGACATGATCTGGCTCTTCTTGAGCGGGGTCATGCCGGGTTCGATCACCACGAATGCTTCGAAGTACAGCACGCGCTCGATGTCGCGCAGCGTCATGTCCAGGACCATGCCCAGGCGCGACGGCAGCGACTTCAGGAACCAGATGTGCGCGGTCGGCGCGGCCAGTTCGATATGGCCCATGCGCTCGCGGCGCACCTTGGCCAGCGTCACTTCAACGCCGCACTTCTCGCAGATCACGCCACGGTGCTTCAGGCGCTTGTACTTGCCGCACAGGCACTCGTAGTCCTTGATCGGGCCAAAGATCTTGGCGCAGAACAGGCCGTCGCGTTCCGGCTTGAACGTACGGTAGTTGATCGTTTCCGGCTTCTTGACTTCGCCGTACGACCACGAACGGATCTTCTCGGGCGAGGCCAGGCCGATCTTGATCGCGTCGAACTGCTCTTCCTGCTGAACCTGCTTAAAGAGATCGAGCAATGCTTTCATTGCAACTCCTTGTTTCGCCGCGGGACCGAACTCTGTTCGATACCGCGGCATTCATTCTGTGGGAAATCCTGCGCTGGTGAGTGCCGGCCGCAGCCGGCACCCGCATCGGCTCGATCAGTAGCGATCGAGGTCGATGTCGATACCCAGCGAGCGGATTTCCTTCACCAGCACGTTGAACGATTCCGGCATGCCGGCATCGATCGAGTGCTCGCCCTTGACGATGTTTTCGTACACCTTGGTACGGCCGTTCACGTCATCGGACTTGACCGTCAGCATTTCCTGCAGCACGTACGACGCGCCGTAGGCTTCCAGTGCCCACACTTCCATCTCACCGAAACGCTGGCCACCGAACTGGGCTTTACCACCCAGCGGCTGCTGCGTCACCAGCGAGTACGGGCCGGTGGAGCGGGCGTGCATCTTGTCGTCGACCAGGTGGTGCAGCTTCAGCATGTGCATCACACCCAGCGTGACCGGACGCTCGAACGCTTCGCCGGTGCGGCCGTCAAACAGCGTGACCTGCTGCTTGGAAGCGGTCAGGCCCTTCTCCTTCGCGATCTCTTCCGGATAGGCGAGGTCCAGCATGCGGCGGATTTCGTCCTCGTGCGCACCATCGAACACCGGCGTCGCGAACGGCACGCCCTTCTTCAGGTTCTCGGCCAGTTCCAGGACTTCCGAATCCGACAGGCTGTCGAGGTCCTCGACCTTGCCGCTCTCGTTGTAGATCTGCGTGAGCAGCTTGCGCACTTCGGCTGCCTTGGCTTGCGCCTTCAGCATGTTGCCGATGCGCTCGCCCAGGCCGCGCGCGGCCCAGCCCAGGTGGGTCTCGAGAATCTGGCCCACGTTCATCCGCGAAGGCACGCCCAGCGGGTTCAGCACGATGTCGGCAGGCGTACCGTCGGCCATGTAGGGCATGTCCTCGATCGGGGTGATCTTGGACACGACGCCCTTGTTGCCGTGACGGCCGGCCATCTTGTCGCCAGGCTGCAGGCGGCGCTTGACGGCCAGGTACACCTTGACCATCTTGATCACGCCCGGCGGCAGTTCGTCGCCCTGCGTGAGCTTCTTGCGCTTCTCTTCGAAGGCCAGGTCGAACTCGTGGCGCTTCTGCTCGATGGCTTCCTTGACGGCTTCCAGCTGGGCAGCCAGTTCTTCGTCGGCCGGACGGATGTCGAACCAGTGGTACCTGTCGATGTCCGCCAGGTATTCCTTGGTGATCTTGGCACCCTTGGCCAGCTTCTTCGGACCGCCGTTGACGGTCTTGTCGATGAGCAGGCGCTCCAGACGCTGGAACGCGTCGCCTTCCACGATACGCAGCTGGTCGTTCAGGTCCAGGCGGTAGCGCTTCAGTTCGTCGTCGATGATCGACTGGGCACGCTTGTCGCGCGTCACGCCTTCGCGGGTGAAGACCTGGACGTCGATCACGATGCCGCTCATGCCCGAGGGCACGCGCAGCGAGGTGTCCTTCACGTCCGATGCCTTCTCGCCGAAGATCGCGCGCAACAGCTTTTCTTCCGGAGTCAGCTGGGTCTCGCCCTTCGGCGTGACCTTGCCCACCAGCACGTCGCCGGCTTCGACTTCAGCGCCGATGTAGGTGATGCCCGACTCGTCCAGGCGAGCCAGCTGGGCTTCGGCCAGGTTCGAGATATCGCGCGTGATTTCTTCCGGTCCCAGCTTGGTGTCGCGGGCAACGACCGACAGTTCCTCGATGTGGATCGAGGTATAGCGGTCTTCGGCCACCACACGCTCCGAGATCAGGATCGAATCCTCGAAGTTGTAGCCGTTCCACGGCATGAACGCCACCAGCATGTTCTGGCCCAGGGCCAGTTCGCCCAGGTCGGTCGAGGCGCCGTCGGCGATCACATCGTTGCGGGCAACGATATCGCCAACCTTGACCATCGGACGCTGGTTGATGTTGGTGTTCTGGTTCGAGCGCGTGTACTTGATCAGGTTGTAGATGTCCACGCCGACTTCACCGGCCACGGCTTCGTCGTCGTTCACGCGGATCACGATACGCATCGCGTCGACGTAGTCGACCACGCCGCCACGCATCGCCTGCACCGCAGTACCCGAGTCGACCGCAACGGTGCGCTCGATGCCGGTGCCGACCAGCGGCTTGTCCGGACGCAGGCAAGGCACGGCCTGGCGCTGCATGTTGGCGCCCATCAGTGCACGGTTCGCGTCATCGTGTTCGAGGAACGGCACCAGCGAGGCAGCGGCCGACACGATCTGCGACGGCGCCACGTCGATGTACTGCACGCGGTCCGGCGTGACCATGCGGGTTTCACGCTCGGAGCCTTCACGCGACGACACCAGTTCGTCGGTCAGGTTGCCCTCGGCATCGACCGTCGCGTTGGCCTGCGCCACCACGTACTTGCCTTCCTCGATCGCAGACAGGTAGTCGACCTGGTCGGTCAGCTTGCTGTCGACCACCTTGCGGTACGGCGTTTCCAGGAAGCCGTACTCGTTCAGGCGGGCGTACAGTGCCAGCGAGTTGATCAGGCCGATGTTCGGACCTTCCGGCGTTTCGATCGGGCACACGCGGCCATAGTGGGTCGGGTGCACGTCGCGGACTTCAAAGCCGGCGCGCTCGCGCGTCAGGCCGCCCGGGCCCAGTGCGGAGACACGGCGCTTGTGCGTGATCTCGGACAGCGGGTTGGTCTGGTCCATGAACTGCGACAGCTGCGACGAACCGAAGAACTCGCGGATCGCCGACGAGATCGGCTTCGAGTTGATCAGGTCGTGCGGCATCAGGTTCTCGGTCTCGGCCTGGCCCAGACGTTCCTTGACGGCACGCTCCACACGCGACAGGCCGGCGCGGAACTGGTTTTCGGCCAGTTCGCCGACGCAACGCACGCGACGGTTGCCCAGGTGATCGATGTCATCGACCTCGCCCTTGCCGTTGCGCAGGTTGACCAGGATCTTGATGGTCTCGAGGATGTCCTCGTCCTGCAGCACCATGGCGCCTTCGCCGCTGGGGCGGCCCAGGCGGCTGTTGACCTTCATGCGGCCAACGCGCGACAGGTCGTACGACTCTTCGCTGTAGAACAGGCGCTGGAACAGCGCTTCCACGGCTTCCTCGGTCGGCGGCTCGCCCGGGCGCATCATGCGGTAGATCGCGATACGCGCAGCGGTCTGGTCGGCGGTCTCGTCCACGCGCAGGGTCTGCGACATGTACGGGCCCTGATCCAGGTCGTTGGTGTACAAGGTCTGGATCTGCTTGACGCCGGCTTCGCGCAGGTTTTCCAGCAGCGTTTCGGTCAGCTCGTCGTTGGCATTGGCAATCACCTCGCCGGTATCCGGGTCGATGATGTTCTTGGCCAGCACGCGGCCCAGCAGGTAGTCTTCCGGCACGCTGATCAGCTTGGTGCCGGCCGAGTCCAGGTCGCGGATGTGCTTGGCGTTGATCCGCTTGTCCTTCTCGACCACCACGCGGCCGTTCTTGTCGGCGATGTCGAAGCGCGCGACTTCACCGCGCAGGCGCTCGGGCACGAACTCCAGCTGCGCGCCTTCGGCCTGCAGCGTGAAGTTGTCGAACACGAAGAAATGCGCGAGGATCTGTTCCGGAGTCAGGCCGATCGACTTCAGCAGGATCGTCACCGGCATCTTGCGGCGGCGGTCGACGCGGAAGTACAGGATGTCCTTCGGGTCGAACTCGAAGTCCAGCCACGAACCGCGGTAGGGGATGATACGCGCCGAGAACAGCAGCTTGCCCGAGCTGTGGGTCTTGCCCTTGTCGTGCTCGAAGAACACGCCCGGCGAGCGGTGCAACTGCGAGACGATGACACGCTCGGTGCCGTTGATGACGAACGAACCCGTGGAAGTCATCAGCGGGATCTCGCCCATGTAGACTTCCTGCTCCTTCACTTCCTTGACCTTGCCAGGATTCTCGCGATCGTTGATGATCAGGCGAACCTTGGCACGCAGGGCCGAGTGGAACGTCAGGCCACGCTGCTGGCATTCCTTGACGTCGAACGGCGGGTTGGACAGGTGATACGAGACGAACTCCATACGGGCAAGCCCGTTATGCGAGGAGATCGGGAAGATTGCGTTGAAAGCGGCCTGGAGGCCTTCGGTCTTGCGACGCGCGGTCGGCGTTTCCGCTTGCAAGAACTGAGTGTAGGATTCAATCTGGGTGGCAAGCAGGAATGGAACCTGATGTACCGTCGCGCGCTTCGCAAAGCTTTTGCGAATGCGCTTCTTTTCGGTGAAGCTGTACGCCATGGGATCTCCGAATCATCGCAGGGCTGGCTGGACCTGGCCGGACCTGAGGTGTTCAGCGACTGGGAGGGGATTTGGCGGTTGGCCGCTACCAACCTCTGGCTGACGGTGTCCGCACGCTGCGGGCGGTGTGGTCGTCGCATCAAGCGCAACGCCTGTACTCGCCCGGGGGACACCCGACCAAACTTGTCTTCTGCAGTCGGTTCAGAAGACAAACATCAGCAGCAACCACTTAGTGTGCCACTGATGTTTGGCCTCTGCTGAAACTCCGGCATGCCCAAGGGCAGCAGGGTTCGCAAACGTCACTTTTTTCCGCGAAGAGTGCCTCTCAAAACACTTTCGCACAAGCGCAAAAAGGCTGGCGCCGGGAATTTCCCTTTGCCAGCCCCATCCGCGTGCCGGAAGGGCACGCGAGCAATGCCTTACTTGACGTCGACCTTCGCGCCAGCGTCTTCCAGCTTCTTCTTGGCTTCGGCAGCAGCAGCCTTGTCCACGCCTTCCTTGACGGGCTTCGGTGCGCCATCGACCAGGTCCTTGGCTTCCTTCAGGCCCAGGCCGGTGATTTCGCGAACAGCCTTAATCACGCCAACCTTGTTGGCGCCGACTTCGGCCAGGATCACGTTGAACTCGGTCTGCTCTTCAGCAGCGGCGGCACCGCCGGCGCCCGGGGCAGCAGCCACGGCCATGGCAGCGGCGGACACGCCAAACTTCTCTTCAAACGCCTTGACCAGGTCGTTCAGTTCCATCACGGACATCGCGCCAACGGCTTCCAGGATGTCGTCTTTGGTGATTGCCATTTGAAATACTCCTACTAGATTTGATTCGGTATCGGTAATGCGATCTTTCGATGCGAGGCCTGGATTGCCTTAGGCGCCAGCGGCTTCCGCTTCCGCGGGAGCGCCTTCTGCGTTCTTGGCAGCCAGTGCAGCCAGCAGACGGGCGAAGCCCGACACCGGTGCCTGCATCACGCCCAGCAGCTGAGCAATCAGTTCGTCGCGGCTCGGGATCGATGCCAGCGCCTTCACGGCGGCAGCGTCGAGAACCTTGCCGTCATACGACCCAGCGCGCAGGACCAGCTTGTCGTTGGTCTTGGCAAAGTCGTTCAGAACCTTGGCCGACGACACTGCATCTTCGGAAATACCGTAGATCAGCGGACCGGTCATCTGCTCTGCGAGGCTTGCAAACGGCGTACCTTCGACGGCACGGCGGGCCAGCGTGTTCTTCAGAACACGCAGGTACACGCCTTGCTGGCGAGCGGCAGCACGCAGCTTGGTCAGATCGCCAACCGCAATGCCGCGATATTCGGCCACGACGATGGTCTGGGCCTTGGCGACTTGCGCCGAAACCTCAGCAACGACGGCCTTCTTATCTTCAATATTGAGTGGCACGGTTAAGCTCCAAAATGACGCTAGCCCTCCGGCAATACCGGAGTCTTCACGTCAGCACAAACGAACGGCGTCCGATTGGCCCGAATCACCCGGGACAGGCCCGGATTCATCAATCCCTTCGGGTGCGCCATCTGCGCTGGTTGCCCGGGGTTGGTCATGCACGGCACCTGGCCCTGCTTGTACCTCCCGGCCGATTAAGCCCGCATGCCTGACTGCGGTCATGTGGACACCAGCGGTCTTTGATAACCAGCGGCAACTGCCTGAACACAATGTGTCCGACTGCCGCCACTGCCCAAAGCCTTGCTCCCTATCCTGATCGTGCCGCTTGGCAGAACCGGGTCCGGAGCCGATCCCCGCTTACGCCAGGATCTTCAATTCGCGGCCGACCGGTGTTATCGGGTCCGGTCAGCCTGTGCCGTCAGCTCAGGCCGACAGCGAAGCTTGTTCCACGCGCACGCCAACGCCCATGGTGGACGAGACGGCGATCTTGCGCAGGTACACGCCCTTGCTCGTAGCCGGCTTGGACTTGACCAGGGCTTCCAGCAGTGCGGACAGGTTGCTCTTCAGCGCTGCGTCTTCGAACGAGCGGCGGCCGATGGTGGCGTGGATGATACCGGCCTTGTCGACACGGAACTGCACCTGACCAGCCTTGGCGTTCTTCACAGCCTGGGCCACGTCGGGCGTCACGGTACCAACCTTCGGGTTCGGCATCAGGCCGCGCGGGCCCAGGATCTGGCCCAGCGTACCGACGATACGCATCGTGTCTGGCGAAGCGATCACGACGTCGAAGTTCAGGTTGCCGGCCTTGACTTGCTCAGCCAGGTCTTCCATGCCAACGATGTCGGCACCGGCAGCCTTGGCGGCTTCGGCCTTCTCGCCCTGGGCGAACACAGCCACGCGAACCGACTTGCCGGTACCTGCGGGCAGCACCACCGAACCACGAACCACCTGGTCCGACTTCTTGGCGTCGATGCCCAGTTGCACGGCCACGTCGATCGACTCGTCGAACTTCGCCGAAGCGCAGCCCTTCACCAGGCCCAGGGCCTCGTCGATCGGGTAGAACTTGGTACGCTCGATCTTCGCCTTGTTGGCGGCGACGCGCTTGGAAACCTTAGCCATTTACAGACCCTCCACGGTGATGCCCATCGAACGAGCCGAACCGGCGATGGTACGCACGGCGGCGTCCAGGTCGGCGGCGGTCAGGTCAGCGTTCTTGGCCTTGGCGATTTCTTCAGCCTGGGCGCGGGTGATCTTGCCAACCTTGTCGGTGTGGGGCTTCGGCGAACCCTTGGTGATGCCTGCTGCCTTCTTGATCAGCACGGTCGCCGGCGGCGACTTCATCACGAAGGTGAAGCTCTTGTCGGCGAAGGCGGTAATCACCACCGGCACCGGCAGACCGGGTTCCATACCCTGGGTCTGGGCGTTGAACGCCTTGCAGAACTCCATGATGTTCAGACCACGCTGACCCAGAGCGGGACCAACGGGCGGGGAGGGATTTGCCTTACCAGCCGGAATCTGCAGCTTGATAAAGCCAATGATCTTCTTGGCCATCTTTACTCCAATCCGGATCGCCCCTTCGGGATGCGATCCTGTTGAGTCGTAACGCGCTGTCGCCGCACCTTCGGCACGGCCTCACGCTCCTCTTGGCGCCGCCACCGGGGCGGCGCCGTTGCCGGTTGCCGCCCTTTCAGGCAGCAGCCGGCAAATTCCTTAAACCTTCTCGACCTGGCCGAACTCGAGCTCGACCGGGGTGGCACGCCCGAAGATCGTGACCGAGACGCGCAGGCGCGATTTCTCGTAGTTCACTTCTTCCACGTTGCCGTTGAAGTCCGTGAACGGGCCGTCCTTGACGCGCACCATTTCGCCCACTTCGAACAGCGTCTTGGGACGCGGCTTCTCGACCCCTTCCTGCATCTGGGTCATGATCTTGTCGACTTCGCGCTGCGAGATCGGGCTCGGGCGGTTGCGGGCGCCGCCCACGAAACCGGTGACCTTGCTGGTGTTCTTCACCAGGTGCCAGGTCTCGTCGGTCATTTCCATTTCCACGAGCACGTAGCCGGGGAAGAAACGACGCTCGGTGACCGACTTGTGGCCGCCCTTGATTTCCACGACTTCTTCGGACGGCACCAGGATGCGGCCAAACTTGTCCTGCATCTCGGCGCGTTCGATGCGCTCCTGCAGCGCGCGCTGCACGCTCTTCTCCATGCCGGAATAGGCATGCACGACATACCAGCGCTTCTTCGACGAAGGCGATTCCGGCGCGGTGGTTTCCTGCTGAGCGTTATCCGTCATGTGCTACCTCTTATTTCCAGCCCAGCACGAGCGAGAAGACGACCCACTCGATGAGCTTGTCAGCCGACCACAGGAACAGCGCCATGATGACGACAAAGACGAAGACCAGCCCCGTCATTTGCCCGGCTTCCTTGCGCGTCGGCCAGACGACCTTGCGAACTTCCCGATACGATTCTTTGGCGAACCCGATAAAGTCCTTGCCTGGTACCGACACCAGCGCAACCACGATACCCAGTGCAATACCACCGAACAGTGCGGCGCCACGTACATAAGACGGTTGCTGTGCCAGTGCATAGAAACCGATGACGCCCGCAACCACCAGCAGCACCGCCACGCCAAGCATCCACTTGCCGCTGCTGGCGTTCACGGTTTCAACATTGGGATTGGCCATGTTTCGCAAACGAGACTAAGCCGCGTCACGATTGCTCTTCGCGACGCGGCTGATTGATTTGGCAGGGGCAGAGGGAATCGAACCCCCAACCTTCGGTTTTGGAGACCGACGCTCTGCCAGTTGAGCTATACCCCTAAAACAACTGTGGGGCCGGCGCTTGCGCCAACCCCTTCTGGCAACGAACGCGGCCGGTTGGTGCCGCGTTCGCTATCAAACAACTTAGTCGAGGATCTTTGCCACGACGCCGGCGCCGACGGTACGGCCGCCTTCACGGATAGCGAAGCGCAGGCCTTCTTCCATGGCGATCGGGGCG
>NZ_KB903191.1:0-18684 GCF_000379565.1 Cupriavidus sp. UYPR2.512
CCGGGCGCTCGGCGCCCGGTGCATAGCCCAGATGATGGCCAAGCTCAGCTCCCAGGGCCCGCTCGATCAGGGCCTTCTTGAACGCCATCGAGGCCTCCTCGACGGCTTCCGCGGTCATGGGACCCTTTACCAAATGGGCGATCAGGTCCTCGGGAATGCTCGGCAGCGCGCGGTCGGCGGCTTGGCTGGTCTTCGTCTTGCGTGGCATACATGCTCCTTGGTGACATGTTATGCCCTAAACACAAAATTTCTGACAGGTCCTGATGCCCCCTTCGTGAACATCAATCCACATGAATTCAGGCAGCAGAAAATTGTGTGTTGCCTGTGCCATTGTCATTCGCCCGCATCAATCAGCTGCCAGTGAAGTTCCATTGCGCAGCCCTCGAAGCGCGCGAAGGGCACTTTTTCAGTCTAGGTCAAAATCGACCGCACGCTCCGATGTGATCCCCGGCGTTCCTGTTGCTGAAACCCGGCACTGGTCAGGGCACTGGCCGCGGCATTACTAGGCATTAGCCACGCCTCGCTATATCTTGAACTCAAGATAGTCCGGCGCTCGGGCCGAGCCACGGACCTGCGTAAATTGCCGGAGGCTGAAATGCTGGAAACAAAGCGGTCTTACAAGGGATTCCACATTACCCTGTTCGTGCCGGAGGTGATTGAGCCAGGCAAGCCAGGCGGGCGAGTCCAGATATCCACGCGCAATGAGGACATGGGCATACGCTTTACGCCGGACTGGCCCCACCCGCCCGCAACACTGCAGGAGGCAGAGGACTGGCTTTTTGCCTACGCCGCAGGGATCATCGATTGTGAACTCGCTGGCGGCTTCGGTATTGACCTCAGGAACGAGTAAGTCAGCTCGGCTGCGGAAGCCAGTCGGCGCGGCGCTGGAGTCATGACTTTCGCGTCCCTCGCCTTACCCGCTCCAGATATTTTCCTGAAGCGACCTCGATTCGCACTGTGTCCCCTTCCTTGACGAACTGAGGAACGAGAACTTCCATGCCGTTCTCCAGCGTGGCACTCTTGAAGGTAGAGGTTTCGTGCTCGTGCAGGCCCGGCGGCGTGGACATAATGGTTACCTCAACCGCAGCGGGGAATGCGATGGTGACTGGCTCGCCCTCATAAAGCTGCACCGGGATTCGCATATTGGGGTGAAGAAATTTCTGGTATGCGCCCATGGTTTCCGCAGGAAAACTGATCTGCTCGAAGGTGTCGGGATTCATGAAGAAAAAGGCGACGCCATCGGTGTACAGATATTCCATCTCCTGGTGATCCAGCGTGACCTCTTCGAGCTTGTTGCCCGGGTGTAACCGCAACTCCTTGATGTGACCAGTCTTAAGGTTCTTGAACTTGGCGAAAACTGCGCTCCCCTGTTGGCCGCCGCCGGCGTGGTACCCGGCGCTGGTAACGCTATGAAGTTCACCCTCAAGCATGATGACCATGCCCGACTTCAGTTCGGAAGCTTCGACCATTGGTGTCTCCGCCTGGGCGGCAAGATTTCGCCTTCAGCCTAGCACCGCAGCGCCGCTTCAACAACGGGGCGGCGGCGACAGCGGTACGCTGAACGAGAAACTCCACGGCGCTGACCGCATTGGGAGGAGCCTGCGACAGCGGGATGTTGCAGCGCCGCACGCACAAGGCTGACAAGGGCTCGACCGCCACGGTTGCCCTGTCCCCTGATCAGGGAATCGAGCAGCGCGTCACGCCAGAGCAGGACGTCTGACGCATTACTAGCTTAAGCAGGAATTCGCCGTCCGGCAGCACGGTGAATGATTCCGGAGGGCGGTCAGAGGGCATTGTTGCGCTCCAGATGGCCTGCTCTTCTTTCCGCTTGTTCGAGAAGTGGGCGTGTAGGGAAGCGCGTCCGGATCAGCGGGGACTACCGAAAGATGAACGCCACCACCGCGTCGCAATGAGCCTCGATTGCCTTGTCGCGCATAGCGTTGATCCCATGCGCGTATTGCATTTCCGAGGTAAGAAGATACGGAACCTGGGCGATGGCGGTGATCATGTACAGCAGCATCACGGGATCGATCTCTTTCAGTCCTTCCGTCAACGCGCTCACATGCCTGATCAGCGTGACGGTTTGGTCATGCCGCGGACGAATGAACTTCTGCGCCATCCACTTGAGGCGCTCCGAGTCACGGTTGGCCTCCTGCATCATCAGGCGCGCGTGTTCAGGATGGCGCGCGCAGTACCGGACGTAGTTGCGGATGTATTCCTTGACCGCGTCCAGTGAAAACCCTTCCGAACCCGGCTCGGGGGGTACGTATTCTTCAGCAAAGCGTTCAAACAGGTAGGTCACGCTTTCGCGCCACAGGTTTTCCTTGCTCCCGAAGTAGTACCGGATCATGGCGTGATTGACGCCGGCCACTTCCGCAATATCACGTAGGCTCACCGCATCGAAGCCGTGGGTCGAGAACTGTTCCAGTGCAATGCCGAGTATTTCGGCACGTGTCTGTTCGCTGCGTTCCTGTTGTGCCTGCCTGGCAGTGCCCATATTTTCTTTCCTCTGAAGTCTCCGGCGCAAGGCTGCCGCTGCGGACAAAGTTCGGCTTCGGCGTCGGTGACTTCGCGTTCAACCTGTACTGGCAGGCGACCACGCTTTACTTGTTGTACTACTACACCGATGTCGTCGGGCTGTCGCCAGTCGCGGCCGGCTGGATATTCGGCGGCGCGATGCTATGGGACGCGCTTTGCGATCCTGTGGCGGGCTACATCGCCAATCGCACGCGCTCACGCTGGGGCCGCTATCGGCCTTACCTGCTGTTCGGGTGCGTTCCGCTTGCGCTCAGCTTTGTCGCGATGTTTATTCCCACCGCTGCACAAGGCGCCGGCTTGTTGGCGTTCGTCCTGAGCACGCATGTGGTGTTCAGGACCACCTATACCGTGTTGTCGATGCCCTACAACTCGCTGATGGCGACGCTGACAGACGACAGCCAGGAACGTGGCAGCCTTGCCGCATACCGGATGATCTGTGCCAGTTCGGCGGGCATGCTTGTTGCGCTGTCGACGCTCAAGCTCGTGCACGTCTTTGGGCAGACGGACCAGCGGCTGGGCTTCCTGTTAGTGATGGGCCTGTATGCGGCCGTCTCCCTCCCCGTGTTTCTCTTCACGTTCTTCTCGACGGAAGAACGGATCCAGCCGCCCGTGCATAGCATCACGATCCGGGAAGCATTGGCCGTGGTCGTGCGCAATCGCGCATTCCTGCTGGTCTGTGGAATGACGGTAGCCATGGCTGCAGCGGGCACCTTCTTGTCAAAGACGCTGCCCTACGTCCTGAAGTACGGGCTGCACAGGGAAGACCTGATCGGACCCGCGCTGGGGACTGTCGCGGTACAGGTGTTCATCGCCATCCCCTTCTGGGCATGGGTCATGCGGCGCACGTCCAAGCGGCTGGTCGCGCTGTCCGGCGGCTGCATCGGCATGCTCGGCTATGCCGCGCTGGGCGGAACAGGCGCGTCAGGCATCGGCGCCTTCTTCTGTCTGCTTGGCCTGATCGGTTTCGCGAGCGCCGCCTGGCTGCTGGCGACATGGGCCATGGTTCCCGATACCGTGGAGTTCGGGGAGTGGCGCACCGGGGTGCGCGGCGAGGGAACGATCTTCGGTGTGTTTTCGTTCGCACACAAGGGCGCGCTTGCCATTGCCGTCGGCGGCGTCGGGCACCTGCTTGGCGCCGTCGGCTTCGTCGCAAATCAGCCCCAGTCACAAGCCGCAACCGACGGTATCTGGGCGATGCTATGGCTGGGCCCGATGGCCTTGTTGGGCATCGGCGTGTTGCTGGCCTTCTTCTATCCGATATCGCCCGGCGCACACCAGCGCATGCTCGGCGATCTGCGCCAGCGCCGGGCAGCGTCGGGAATACCCGACTGATTCAACCGTTGCCGGCCGTTCCAGGCCCCAACGCCACGGCGGTCACCAATGCCGCACCCACAAAGCATGGAATCTCCTGATGCCTAACGATCTCTGCCTGCGTACGGGCCCCGTACCGCCTCTGCCACCGGCGTCGCCGTTCTGTGTCCCGTGCGCGGATCCCGATGCGCGCGCCCGCAAAACCGAGGCGCGCATGACCGACGACGAACGGTTCTCGATGCTGTACAGCCTGATGGTGAGGGTATTCGGCAAGACGGCACGCGAAACGCGTGTGCCGGAGGATCTGCCGGTCATCGCCGGCTACGTGTCGGGCGTGGCACGTCTGGGCATTCCGGCACTGAAACTGGCCGACGCGAGTCTTGGCCTGCGCCATACCGATGGACCGGACGATTGCGCGACGGCACTTCCCTGCGGCCTGGCAATGGGTGCGACCTTCAACCCGGCGCTGGCGCGTACGGTTGGCAATCTGATCGGCAAGGAAGGGCGCGCACGTGGCTTCAATGTGATGCTCGGCGGTGGCATCAATCTCGTGCGGGAAGTGCGAAACGGAAGAAATTTCGAGTACATCTCGGAAGACCCGCTGCTCTCCGGCATGATGGGCGCCGGCATGGTCTCGGGCACCCAGGAGGAAGGTGTCATCGGGGTGCTCAAGCATGTGTCGCTCAACGCAAGCGAGACCAACAAGTTCTTCCTTGACGCCATCATTGATCCCGCCGCACACCGCGAGAGCGACCTGCTTGCCTTCCAGATCGCGATTGAGCGCAGCGAGCCCGGGGCCCTGATGGGTGCCTACAACCTTGTCAATGGCGCCTATGCCTGCGGCAATCGCGTCATCCTGCAGGAGACGATCAAGGACGCCATGGGCTTCAAGGGCTGGGTGATGTCGGACTGGCGAGCCGTCTACAGTTGGGACTTCGCCTTGCACGGCCTGGACCAGCACTCGGGCGCGCAACTCGACGAGCAGGAGTGGTTCAATGAACCGCTGCGACAAGCCTGTGAGGCGGGCAAGGTGTCCAGGGCGCGCATCAGCGAGATGGTCCGGCGCATGCTGCGCTCGTATTACGCGATCGGCATCGACCAGGAGCGGCCGGCGGTGACGATAGATTTCGACACGCACCACGCCGTTGCGCTGCAGGTCGCCCGCGAAGGCATCGTGTTGCTGAAAAATGAAGGCGAGGCGCTGCCCCTGGCGTCAGGCAAGCAGCGCATTGCGATCATTGGCGGATTTGCGCAGACCGGCGTGCTGTCCGGCGACGGATCGAGCCAGGTCATGCCTCCTGGTGGATATGCAGCACAGGTGCCTTTGCACAGCCATCCCTTGCTGGGGCCCACCACCATGCGCTTTTCCGGTTCGTCTCCGCTGGCGGAGCTTCGCAGGCAGTTGGCGGAGGCCCGCATTGATTTTGACAGCGGCGCCAACCTTGCCGACGCCGTTGCCCTGGCAAAACGCGCCGACGTGGTAATCGTGTTTGCTGTCCGGCATGAGGGGGAACGCTTCGATAGCCCGGACATGGCGCTGCCTTTCGGACAGGATGCCCTGATCGAAGCGGTCGCGGACGCAAACCGGAACGTCATCGTGGTACTGGAAACGGGCAATCCGGTGGCGATGCCGTGGCACGAAAAGGTACGCGCCATTGTCCAGGCGTGGTTCCCGGGGCAAGCTGGCGCGCAGGCCATTGCCGAAGTGCTGGCGGGTCATATCAGCCCGTCCGGCCGCTTGCCCATCACCTTTCCCGTCGATGTCGAGCAGACGCCGCACCCTGCATTGCCCGGGGCCGATGTCGAGCTCGGCACGCCGATTCAGGTGCATTACCACGAGGGCGCGGAAGTGGGCTACCGCTGGTTCGCCAGGAGCGGCCGACAGCCGCTTTTCAATTTCGGTCATGGCCTCAGCTATACCAATTTCGCTTATGGCGATCTCCACGTCAGCGGGGGCGAGACCGTGTCGGTGACATTCACCGTAACGAATACCGGCTCGCGCGAGGGCGATGATGTCCCGCAGGTGTACCTGACCGAAGCAGCAGGCGAGCGGCGCATGCGCCTGCTCGGCTTCGAGCGTGTTTCCCTGCGGCCGGGAGAGTCGGCGCGGATCAGCCTGACTGCCGATCCGCGCTTGCTGGCGCGCTTTCAATCCTCGTCGGGACACTGGCGAATTGAGGCAGGTGCGTACTGTGTTGCGCTGGGGCGCTCGGCATCCGAGCTTGCCCTGTGTGCCGAGACCACTCTCGTGGCGCGCGAGCTTGGCCGCTGAATGGTCCCTGCCGTGCCGGTGACGAGTGGCACGGACCGTCAAGGCGTGCGCTTCTGCACCGGCTACTACCTGAACTAACACATGGTATCCCTCCGGCGGGAGGGATGACCTCGGCCGCTTGCGCGAATCGAGCGTTCCCGACACATAAAACTGCCCAACAGGAGACAACTCATGACCGCTACCCCTTCAGCCTCCATGCAGGAACGCGTCAGCCCCGAGGAATGGCGATTGCGCCTCGACCTTGCCGCCTGCTATCGGCTCGTTGCGCTGCATGGCTGGTCCGATCTGGTTTTCACACATATCAGCGCACGCGTACCCGGGGAGGACCACCATTTCCTGATCAATCCCTATGGTTTGATGTTCGAGGAGATCACGGCCTCCAACCTGCTGAAGATCGACGCCAACTGCAACAAGGTCTTGGATTCGCCATACCCGGTGAACCCCGCGGGCTTTGTCATTCACAGCGCCGTGCATCAGGTACGCGCTGATGCGCAATGCGTGCTGCATACCCACACGCGCTGCGGCATTGCCGTGAGTGCGCAGAAGGCAGGCCTGTTGCCACTCAGCCAGCAGGCCACTTTCATTCTGGGGTCGCTGGCGTACCACGACTACGAAGGCGTCGCCATGCACGAGGCGGAGAAGCCTCGCCTGCAGGCGGATCTGGGGCATGCCAACCACCTGATCCTGCGCAATCACGGACTGCTGACGGTCGGCAGGACCGTAGCCGATGCATTCCTGAGCATGTATGTCCTGGAGGCGGCCTGCCAGATCCAGATTGCCGCGCAGGCAGGCGGGGAGCTTACGCGTGTGCCCGCGGAAATCGTGCGAGATGTTGCGGAGTCGGTGCGTGTGCAGACGGGTGGCCTCGGTGGGGCCTTTGTCTGGCCGGCGTTGCTTCGCAAGCTCGATCGGATTGACCCCGGTTATCGCAACTAAAAGAACCGTCGACCGAAAAAAGGCGCGCATGTTCGTGCCGACACAAGAAAACGAGGAGGAGCATGAAGGGGAACACTAGACATTTGCGCGCTGCCATATTGGTGTCGGCTACGGGTTGTGGAGGTCTGGCCCATGGACAGTCAGGCGTGACCATCTATGGCGTCGTTGACTTGCCGATTGCATATATCAACCATCAAGCGGCAAGCGCGCCGACCATCAATCCCGTCACCGGGGCAGTGACGAGGCAGCCGGGCGCAAACAGTTTCTCGATGGTATCTGCAGGGGGCATGTCGGGTTCGCGCTGGGGCCTACGGGGCGTGGAGGAACTGGGCGGCGGTCTGAAAGCGCTCTTCGTATTGGAAAGCGGCTTTGCTGCGGATACCGGTCAGGCGACCCGGGTCGGGGCCATTTTCAGCAGGACGGCATACGTCGGCCTGCAAAGCAATCGCTTGGGGCAAATTTCGCTTGGCAGGCAAAACACGAGCATGTATGAGAGCCTGGGAAACTTTCTGCCGGCCAAATTCGCCCCGCTGTTCGAACCATCCGTGGCCCTGCTTGGCGGCACCGCCGGTGGAGGCGGTCTCGATAATGCGGTGAAGTACACGGCGGCCGCCGGCCCGGTGACAGTCAGGGTCCACTACAGTTTCGGGGCCGGTCTGAGCCGTTTCGGACTTACGCCGGTCGCGGTGCAAGGCGGGGGCGAGACGCCGGGACACGCCAGGGACAATACAGCCTATGGTGCTGGAGTGACGTACCTCGGCACGGGTCTTGGCCTGACGGCAACCTACGATCAGTGGAATCCGGCTGTGGTCACTGGAAGCACGGGCACATCCAAGAAGGCGGCGCTCGCCGCGAGCTATGCGTTCGGACGAACCAAACTGATGGCGGGCTATCGTTGGGGGCAGAACAAGGACGCCGGCGGCAGCACCCTGGTTCGTGACAACTTCTGGTGGGCCGGCGCCAACTACGATGCCACCGCCGCACTGACGTTGACGCTGGGCTACTACTTCGATGATCGCCGGACGCTGAAGACCACTGCAGTACAGCCCGACAGCAATCCAGTGAATCCGTGGCAAGTGAACTTCATTGCGGATTACTCGCTCTCCAAGCGCACGGACCGTGGCATACGCGCGAAACTCCGGCCTGAATCTCGATTCGCCGGCGATCGGATTCGCCAACGGAGCCTTTCTCGGCGAAGGAAAGAACAGCCAGACCGGGGCGGCCATCGGCATTCGTCACAAGTTCTAGCAGAGCCGCCATGGGCACCGCTGCGGCGCTGACGGTCAAGAGAGACCGGGGCGCGCGCATATTGCATTGCTGATCGAGATCACATCATGCGACTACTCTATATCGACATTGATACCTTGCGCGCCGACCATCTCGGGTGCTATGGGTACCACCGCAATACAAGTCCGAACATTGACCGGCTGGCTGCCGAGAGCATCCTGTTTCGCAATGTGCACGCATCCGACACGCCTTGCCTGCCCAGTCGTACTGCGCTGCTGACCGGGCGTTTCGGCATTCACAATGGCGTGGTCAATCATGGCGGCGTGGATGCCGACCCCCTGCTTGACGGCGCTGGCCGGGAGTTCCTGTCAAGGCTGCATTTCGAGAGCTTCCCGTTTCGTCTGCAGCAGGCCGGGCTGAGGACCGTCAGTGTCAGTTCCTTCGCCCAGCGCCACTCAGCCTTTCATTGGTACGCCGGATTCGACGAGGCCTATAACGTGGGCAAGTATGGCGGAGAGACAGCGGACGAGGTGTTCGCCATTGCGTCCGATTGGCTGGCGCGGCACGGCAAGGAGGACAACTGGTTCCTGCATGTCCATATGTGGGATCCGCACACCCCCTATCGCGCGGGAATGGAGTATGGCGAGCCATTCTCGAACGAGCCCTTGCCGGCATGGCTGACGGAGGACGTCCGTGCGCGCCACTGGCAGGGCTGCGGTCCGCACAGCGCGCAAGAGTGCACGGGCTTCGCGCCGAACGCCGGGGCAAAGGCAAGATTTCCGAGGCAGCCGCAAAGCATTCCTGACATGGCGGCAGTGCGCGCCATGTTCGACGGCTATGACACGGGTGTCCTCGTTGCCGACGAGCACGTCGGCAAGCTGATGGCCCAACTGTCCAGTCTGGGGATCAAGGACGAAACAGCGATCATGCTGTCGTCCGATCATGGCGAAACGCTGGGGGAGCTCAACGTCTACTGTGATCACCAGACGGCAGACCAGTTCACCACGAACGTCCCGCTGCTGCTCAAATGGCCTGGCCTTCCAGGGGGAGAGGAGCATCGCGCCTTTCACTACCAGATTGACGTCACCGCAACGGTACTCGAGCTTTTGGGGCAGCCCGTACCGGAGAACTGGGACGGCGTGTCGTTTGCCCAATGCCTGAAGTCGAACGTGGATGAAGGGCGAGACCACCTGGTGGTTTCGCAAGGCGCGTGGACATGCCAACGCGGTGTTCGCTTCGAGAACTGGATCCTGATCTGCACGCTGCATGACGGCTACCACTTGTTCGACGAGATGATGCTCTTCGATCTGGACACCGACCCGCATGAGCAGAATAACCTGGTTGCCGCCCGACCTGACGTGGTGAAGAAAGGTCTGGATCTGTTGGAAACCTGGGAGGCGGAAATGATGCCCAATGCCGCTCGGGGCCGAGACCCGCTGGCCAACGTCCGCGACGAGGGCGGGCCCTATCACGTCCGCGGGAAATTGCCCGCCTATCTGACCCGACTAGTGGAAACGGGCAGAGCCGATAAGGCACAAGCGCTGGCTACAAAGTACGCCGAAGAGTTGCAGCGGCCGGCTCGGCAAAGCCGGCCACCGGTCACCATTCGCAACCTGGGCACCGTCTGATTTCCCTGGTCATACCGTGCGTGGCCGCCATGACACACGAGATTGGCCGGCCCAATACCGCGCAACGATCAAAATTTGTGCCATGAAGAGTTCCATGAAGGACAGGAAGCATAGCGGGCCGCGAGCGGTCAGGCAGATGCCTGCGCCCTCCGTGCGCCAGGAGACGCGGGCTGGCCAGCGCGCAGTGCCGTGGCGCCAGCGCACCGGTGCGTGGATCGCCACGGCGATTGCCATACCGGCGGCAATTGGCCTCGCAGTGGCCTGGGCGGGTGGTATGCAGGGCGAGGCAGCGTCGCCGAGCGGTGGAAAAGCTGCGCCGGTGATCATCGGTGACGGTGTCAACGGTCCGCGCAACATGGCATGGATCCCGGGTGGCACATTCATGATGGGCAGCGACCACAAGCTCGCTCAGACCAATGAGCGCCCTGCGCACAAAACGCGGGTGCATGGCCTCTGGATGGACCAGCATCACGTGACCAATGCGGAGTTTCGCACGTTCGTATCGGAAACCGGCTACGTCACCACTGCGGAACAGAAGCCCGATTGGGAAACCATCAGGGTCCAGGTTCCGCCGGGCACGCCGCGCCCGTCCGACAGCGTACTGGTGCCCGGCGGCATGGTGTTCGCTGGCACCGACCGCCCAGTGCCTTTGCACGACTACTCCCGCTGGTGGCGCTTTGTGCCGGGCGCAGACTGGCGTCATCCGAACGGCCCGGGCAGCTCCATTGAAGGCAAGGACAATCATCCGGTCGTGCAGGTGTCCTACGAGGATGCGCAAGCCTATGCCAGATGGGCCGGCAAGCGCTTGCCGACCGAAGCCGAATGGGAGTTCGCAGCGCGCGGAGGCATGGAGCAGGCCACCTACGCCTGGGGAGACCAGTTCTCGCCAGGCGGCACCCAGATGGCCAATGTCTGGCAGGGCCAGCAGTCCCAACCGTTCCCGGTGGTCAGCGCCAAGGCTGGCGGTGCGCTCGGCACAAGTGCCGCCGGCACCTTTCCTGCCAACGGCTATGGACTCTACGACATGACCGGGAACGCGTGGCAATGGGTAGCGGACTGGTATCGCGCTGACCAGTTCAGGCGCGTTGCCGCGGCTGGCCACAAGGAAGTCGATCCGCAGGGCCCTGCCGACAGTTGGGACCCTTCGGAGCCGGGCGTTCCCGTGCAAGCGCCCAGACGCGTGATTCGCGGAGGCTCCTTCCTTTGCAATCAGGACTATTGCCTGAGTTACCGCCCGAGCGCGAGGCGCGGGACGGATCCCTACACCAGCATGTCGCACCTTGGCTTCCGGCTGGTGATGGACCAGGACGCCTGGCATGCAAGGGCGCGACAGCAGCAAGGACAAGTGCGGCAATTGACCAGGGCAACAGTGCCTGGCGGATAGGCCTGTGACTCAGGAGAAGACGCAATCGCTTGTTTGAGGGCGAGTACCACGGCAGGGTGAGGAGCCCAAGCGGCTCGTACATGAGGCAGAGGAGAAACGAAGAATGGAACGTAGGTCAAACGGAACGGGGCTCGCGATGGGGATTCAGGCACAGTTACCAGAACTTGCAGCGAAAACCGAAGCGCGCAAAGGGCGGGACACGTGCCGGCGCGCGCTGCACGCCATCGCAGCCCTGGCGCTCACCGTACCGTTGTCCCAGGTGCAGGCAGCACCCGATACCGGCCGGGACAGCCGCCCCAACATCATCCTGCTGATTGCCGATGACCTGGGCTGGGGCGATCTCGGCAGCTATGGCCATCCGGTGTTCCGCACGCCGAACCTGGACCGGATGGCGGCGGAGGGCCAGCGCTGGACCAACTTCTACGTCAGTTCTCCGGTCTGCTCACCCAGCCGCGGCGCCATGCTGACCGGGCGGGCCGAAATCCGATCCGGCCTGTACGGCGCACTCAACAGCGTCCAGGTCGAAGGCGATCCCTACGGGTTCCCCGACCGCGAGACGACAGTCGCCAGCCTGCTGCGCGATGCCGGCTACGCCACCGCCCTGTTCGGCAAATGGCACCTGGGCGACGCCCCGCGCGCCTACCCCACGCGGCACGGCTTCGATTCGTGGTGGGGCATGCCGATGTCGAATGATGCGTACTTCGCCGGGTTTCCTGGTGGCGTCAGCATCAAGGAACTGCGCCAACGCTTTGCCAGGGGTGAGTCGCCGAAGACCCTGTACCCCCTGTACTACCGGCAGGCGGTCGCGGCCTTCCGTGATCCGAAGAACAGCTACTGGAACTCGCCGCTGATCGCGAGCGAGCAGGTCGTCGTCAACGGCAAGACCGATTACCGCGATCAGGTGGTCGAGCGGCCGGTGGACCAGCCCAGCTACAACAAGCGGCTGACCGACCAGGTCGTCGACTACATCGGCCGCAAGCGCGACAAGCCTTTCCTGGCCTGGGTGGGATACGAGAAGCCACACCTGCCGCATATGCCGGCCCCCGAGTTCGTCGGCAGCAGCAAGGGCGGCCCGGTGGGGGACGCCATCGCGGAGCTCGACCACAGCGTGGGGCGGGTGCTGGAGGCCGTGCGGCGTAGCCCCGACGCCAAGAACACGCTGGTCGTGTTCGTCAGCGACAACGGTCCCTGGATTCTGTACGAGGAAATGGTGGGATCTGCCGGGATGCTGCGCGATGGCAAGGCGTCGACTTACGAAGGCGGCTCGCGCGTGCCGGCGCTGTTCTGGTGGCCGGGCACCGTCCGCCCCCGGGTGGTGGACGGCATTGGCGCCACCTACGATTTCCTGCCCACCTTCGTGGCGCTGGCAAAGGCCAGGCTGCCCGATGCGGTCATCGACGGCAGCGACTTGAGCAAGACACTGCGTGATCAGTCGCCGAGCCCGCGCCAGGTGCTTCCCTATTTCTACCGCGGTCGCTTGCAGGCCTGGCGCGAAGGCGACTGGAAGGTCAATTTCTACGATGTTAGCGGGCGCAACCCTGAGGGCGGCCTGCAGGCCAGGCTGGCCAAGCCGACGCTGTACAACCTTGGCCGCGATCCCGGTGAGAAGTTTGACAAGGCCGAGATCGAACCCGCAATCCTGCAGCGCCTGCAACATGACGCCGAGGCATTCGAACGCTCGTTCCTGAAGGCCGCGCCGGAGTTCGACCGGGTGACCCTCGAGCATGGTCCGGCAGGGCGACGTGGCGAATGACGCTTTGACTGTGGCGTCTTGCGGCCAAGCCCTGCGCCTGCCGAAACGAAGGAACACCAACGGGAATCGACCCAGCATGAACGTTCTCAACTGCACGAGGAATCCGCTTGCTCGCCTGCCTGGCGCAATGCGCCTGGCCATGCACGCCATCCTGCTGCTCATGGCCGCGCAGTCAGGCCTGCTCCATGCCCAGCCGCAGCCGCAGCCGCAGCCGGACAAGCCGAACATCCTCTGGATTACGGTGGAAGACATCACGACCTTCATCGGCGCGTACGGTGATCGCGAGGTGAAGACCCCCAATATTGACCAGTTGGCCAGTGAAGGGGTGCTCTACACCCACGCCTACCAGACGGCAGGCGTCTGCGCGCCCGCGCGCGCTGCGCTGATCACCGGCATGTATCCGACTTCAGTGGGCGCGCACCACATGCGTACCGGGCCCGGGGAGATGCAGGCCCCCGGCAGCGGCGCTGCGCAGCGGCCGGAAGGGATCCCCCCGACCTACTCCGTCGTGCTGCCGGAGCAAGTCCGGGCCTTCCCGGAGTATCTGCGCAAGGCGGGCTACTACACCACCAACAACCAGAAGCAGGATTACCAGTTCGAGGCGCCCGTCACGGTCTGGGATGAAAACGGGCCATCAGCGTCATTCCGGAACCGCCCCAAGGGAAAGCCGTTTTTTTCGGTCTTCAACTTCTTCCTGACCCACGAATCGATGGTGGCCTTGCGCAAGGATCCCTTGCTCGATGATCCGGCCAGGGTATCCGTACCGCCGATCTTCCCGGATACCACGGCCGTGCGCGGCGACATTGCCCGCATGCATACCAATATCGCGCTGATGGACCGGCAGGTTGGCGAACTGATCCAGATCCTGAAGGACGACGGCCTGTACGACAACACCGTCATTTTTTTCTTCGCCGACAACGGCGGCAACCTGCCATGGATGAAGCGGGAGATCCTCGAGCGCGGCACGCATGTGCCCCTCATCGTGCGATATCCCGGCGGCCAGCACGCGGGTACCCGCCGCGACGAGCTGGTCAGCGGTGTCGACCTGGCACCAACGGTGCTTTCGCTGGCTGGCGTGCCGGTGCCAGGCTATATGCAGGGCCAGGCCTTCCTCGGCGAGCAGCGGGCCAGCATCCCTCGCCGTTACGTCTTTGCGGCGCGCGACCGCATGGATACCGGATACGACAGGGTACGAATGGTGCGGGACCAGCGCTATCGCTATCTGTACAACTACATGCCGGAGCTGCCCTACTATCAGGATCTCAAGTTCCGCACCATGCTGCCCATGATGCGCGACATCCTGAAGCTCAGGGGTGAAGGCAGCCTCCCTCCCGCCACGGCCGCATGGTTCAAGACAAAGCCTGTGGAGGAGCTCTACGATGCGGAGCAGGATCCATGGGAGCTGCACAACCTGGCCGACGATCCGCGCTACCAGGGCAAGCTTGAGGAACTGAGGCAGGCCTTTCACGCGTGGACGGCCAGGTACGGCGATCTGGGGGGCGTGCCCGAGCGGGACATGCTGAGACAGATGTGGCTGGGCGGTAACGCGCCGCCGGCTACCGCGACACCCGTGGTGCACAAGGCGGGCGATGGCGTGCGCATTACCTGCGCGACCGCGGGAGCATCCATCGGGTACTGGATCGAGCGGCCCGCAGCGATTCCGGCCGCGGCTACGCACGTGGTGCAAAGCTGGGACTACGAGCGCCTGGCCGGCGAATTGCTTGGGAAAGGTTATGCAAAGCCGGGCGACAAACGTCCGGTGCCACCCATATGGCGCGTCTACGACGGCGAAGTCATTGCGCTGCGTCGCGGGGAGATCCTGCACGTGAATGCGATGCGCATTGGCTATACCCCGGCCCGGATTGATCATGTCGACGGCAGCACCGTGGTGCCGGATGCGCCTTAGTGCGCCCCATTGGCCAGCCGGGTCCGCAAGTGCGGCACGCGCTCACCTTCTAGCAGCATTGACTCTCAACAAGCGGAAATCCCAAGAATCCCGATGTCTTACGCGATCTACCCCAGCCTGAACGGAAGGCCTGTAGTCATCACCGGTGGCGGCAGCGGAATCGGCGCGGAAATGGTGGGTGCATTCGCCCGGCAAGGTGCCCGGGTCCATTTCATCGATGTGTCCGAATCAGACGCCCGGCAGGTCCAGGGCGCGCTTGCAGCTGAGGGACTGCATACCTGTTTTCGCCAATGCGACTTGCGTGACCTGGATGCCGTCGGGACGGTGTTCGCCGGCATCGCCGACGACGCCGGGCCGATCGAGGTGCTGGTCAACAACGCGGGAAACGATGACCGGCACCAGGTCGATGCCGTGACCCCTTCCTACTGGGATGACCGCATTGCCGTGAACCTGCGGCATCAGTTCTTCTGTGCGCAGCTTGTGGCTGCCAGCATGCGGACCATCGGCCGGGGCGTCATCCTGAACATGGGGTCGGCATCCTGGCATGTGGCCGTGCCGAACCTCTCGGTCTATATGACGGCAAAAGCCGGTATTGAAGGGCTCACGCGCGGACTGGCGCGCGACCTGGGTGGCCATGGCATACGGGTCAACTGCATCGTGCCTGGCGCCGTGCGGACCCCCCGCCAGACGCAGCTCTGGCAGACACCTGAGAGCGAAGCGAAATTGCTCGAGAGCCAATGCTTTCCTGAGCGCATCGAACCGGAGCACGTGGCGCGCATGGCGCTGTTTCTCGCATCGGACGACGCAGCGCGCTGCTCAGGGCGCGAGTATTTTGTCGATGCGGGGTACTTCGGCGCATGAACACGATCCAACCTGTTTGCATATGGCCCCTGAACGCCGAGCTTGGAGAAGGGCCGCTCTGGCATGGCGCCGAGCGCGCGGTCTATTTCGTCGACATCAAGGGAAGAAGGATTCATCGTTACTGCACGGCCACTGGCGCAAAGCAAAGCTGGACCGTTCCAGGCCAGCCGGGATTCATTGCGGCGCTTTCCGATCGATTTTTCCTGTGCGGCCTGCAGGACGGACTCTACCGTTTTGATCCCGTGCAAGGACACTGCCTCAAGCTGGTCGAGGTCGAGCCGGACCTTCCGGGAAACCGGATCAATGACGGGTTCGTTGATCCGCACGGCCGCCTCTGGTTTGGCACGATGGATGACGCCGAGACCGCGGTGAGTGGTTCGCTCTATCAGATGAGCGAGAGCGGACAACTATCGCGCCGCGACGCAGGGTATGCCATCACCAACGGGCCTGCCATGAGCCCGGATGCCCGCACGCTCTACCACGCCGACACGGTGCGGCGTCTGGTCTATGCTTTTGACGTAGGGCATGATGGCGTGCTGTCTGACAAGCGGATCTTTGCCCGTATTTCCGGGTCCGGCTTCCCCGATGGGATGGCCGTCGATGCGGACGGCTTTGTCTGGATTGCCTTGTTCGGCGGCGCGAGAATCGAGCGCTGGTCAGCCGACGGAGTGCTGGCAGGCGTTGTGCAATTTCCATGCGCCAATATCACCAAACTGGCATTTGGAGGAGACGATCTGCGCAGCGTCTACGTTACAACCGCCTGGAAGGGGCTCGTCCCCGAGGAGCGCGACCGGCAACCGTTGGCAGGCGGGCTCTTCCAGTTTCGGGCGCCAGCGAGCGGCTTGTCGCAGCCGGCATGCAGCAAAGCGGTCTAATCGAGATTGCGAGAACCGGAGGTTGGCCATGACACCCGGATCACGCAAGGCAAAAAAAAATGTTCAAGTAGCTGCGGCCGTCTCTGACCGGCCCATTGCCGATATTCCAGCCCCGGGGTCCCGGTGCCCGAAACGGCCTCACATGAAGCCCGGGTTTCGCGGGAGATAGCGCGTCCAGTCGCCGCAGTCATGCGTCGACATCAGCACCATCGGAAGTGCGAATCGCATGCCTTGGCTGGCCGCGATCGCCAGTGCATCGCTCGTCCCCGGAACGAACACGGAGATCTGCTTTGCATTCCCCGCGACGGCCATCGCCAGCGCCGCCCGGAATGCACCAGGCATCGCATGCGCGTGCATGACCGCCAGGGGACCTACATGGCCGGTTGCGGCAACGTACGCGTAGCCGACGCGCTCACCTCCGTCTTCGAGAAAAACGCCTTTCATCCTGGGCGCACCCAGCAGATACCGGTGATGCTTCTCTCGCGAAACACCCACGGTTGCGACGTCGAGCTGCCGCAGCATTTCGAGATCGACGGCAGTCGTCCGGATGGGCGTCGCGCGAAGCGCGGGACCCTGCGCGTGACGCACCAATGACTCGCGCTCTGCGCTGCACAAATGGATGGGCACGCGCGGAAGCAAGCCGTGCCGCACGTACAGACCCTGGGACACGACGTTGAAGGCGAAGGTAATCAGGCTCTTTTCGGTCGCACCGGCCTGGCTCGCATGCTGCATGGTGCGGTCCAGCAGTTCGTTGCCGATGCCCTGTCCCTGCCGGCCAGGTGCAACGAACAGTTCCGCCAGGAACCAGAGCCGGCCGCAAACCCAGCTCAGGGCAAAGCCGACAATCTCGTCATCATCCACGGCCAGCCACACTCCGCGTGGATCGTCTCGAAGGCAGAACGCCTGGAAATCCGGAAGCCGCGACGTGGCGATCGGCCCGAAACCGTGGCGGACGGTCAGGTCGTTGATACTGCGGGCTACCAGTTCTTCGGCGTGTGCCAGTTCGTCGGCGCTTGCAGGTCGGACAACGAGCGGCATGGCTACCTCCTGCGTGACAACGTCTGAATTTATAGCAGAAGGCCACCGCAGGGCCAAGCGCCCAATCAATGGCTGCGCCGCGTCCGCTTTTGGCCGACGGATAGGGGTAGGAAACGGCGAGCGCCGTCCCCTCCCTCCGAACCCGGTGTGCGGTTTTCCCGCGACGGGCTCTCCAGTCAGTTGTTTCCACATCGGGATTGGCGCGCCAATTGATGAGCCTCGTGCATCGTGAACAGCCCAAGATTGGCGAAGAAGGCATTTGGCCATCGAGAATGATCGCGAAAGCATCGACCCTGACCTGGACGATGAAGCTGTCGGCGCAGGATCGCTCGCAGACGGCGGCGCACAAAGCCGTCGACCGACGAGAAGGTGTATCGGTGGGCATGCCGGAAGTAACCGAACCAGCCACGCAGGATCGGGTTGATCGAAGCGATGATGCTCTCGATCGAATCGCCCCGGTGGCGCTTGGTCAGGGCCCGAATTCTATCCCGCAGCCCCATGAAACTCTTCTTGCGCACCCAGCGTTGGCCCGCCTCGAACCGGTAACCCAGAAACTCGAACCCATGACCCTCCAACCGACAGTCCCCAATGTGAGTCTTGTCTGGATGCAGCGTCAATCCGTTCGCGCCCACCCATGCCCGCATGCGAGCAAGGGCGGCTTCCGCTTCCTCACGCGTGCGGCATAACACCACGGCGTCGTCCGCGTAGCGCACCATCACCAACCCTGCCTGGCGCATTTCTACGTCAAGCTCGTGCAGGTAGAGGTTCGCCAACAGAGGGCTAATAACCGCCCCCTGAGGACTCCCAGAAGTGGGCGTCCAGCGCGTCATGTCTTCCATGATGTCTTGCTTGAGAAAGCACTGGATGAGGTCCAGAACTCGGCGGTCTGCAATTCGCCCAGCTAATTTCGCGAGAAGGGGGAGGTGTGGGATCGAGTCAAAATAGCTTTGCAGGT
>NZ_KB903192.1:0-18176 GCF_000379565.1 Cupriavidus sp. UYPR2.512
GCCTGTGCTGGCGTAGTCTTCAGCAGCGTTAGTCTGGTTCGTGAACTGATCGAAAAAGCCTGCACAAAAACCGGACTGAAAGTTACTGCTGACATTCTTGACGGAGTCTATGAAGCCGGACGGACAGTCACTCGTTGCGTCCGTGCTTCACTGAACATCGAGTACGACTCAACCTTGCCTGCGTGGAACTACAGCATCCGCTCACGGAACGCCGCATAGCGGGAAGTTATTTCGAGCACGTTCCTTAGCGCCGCTACCGGACGTCGTGCCCGGGAATGCCTCGATGCCGGAAAGGCAGACGACCTGCGCCCATGCGACATTCCATGCGCCCAGCCACAGAACCAGAATTGCCGCCACCAACCGGGCCATAGCATACGAGCTTGGTTTCATAGCGCCACCCCCGCGTAAAGGAACAATTCGTCTTCAGCTTAGGAGGCAACAGGCGGCAAACGCAAGTCGGCGGATGCAGGAAAGAATGGCATTGAGTCCTGGCCTGAGCCAGGCTTGCATTGTCATACACTGCCGTGGCAGTCCTGCTAGCGCTCGCCCTACTCCGTGACCCACCCCACTCTTAGTCCCCGGCAGGCTGTTTCAGAACTGAAACAGCGCCATGCCAAGCTATCGAGTATTGATTCTCCTGGCATCGGTTGTTGCTGCCTCGCCGAGTGATGAACTGTGAAAAGCGAAGGGCATGAAGCTGAGCAGCGTTTTTGACGGTGCTCCGGAGCGCAAATGCAGCATCGGCACCGCGTTGGCTTTTTTCACGGCAGACTGCTGAAATGGCGAGACCGGGAGAGGCTTGCGGGACTCAGCCCCATTAGCCATGGGGTGCTCACGCAAGCCAGCCTGACTTAGTTACGTCTACCTGAATCAATTACTTCTGCGCGTGCTTGCCGTTGCGTTGCATGCGATTTGCCTGGGCCTTCTCGTGACTCGAACCTACTGTACTCCTCCGGTCCTCAGCGCGCTGGAGACCCTTGTCGCGGTCGCCGGAAAATGAGCCATTGGAATTTATCGTAGCCTCATTGCTTGCGTGGCCCGACGCTGCTCCCCGGAAATTGCCTCCATTGCCAAAACCACCACCGCCTCCCGCGCCACCGCCGCGCGCAGAGGCTGAAAAACTCAAACTAATCAGCAAGCTTCCAACTGCAATTACCAGCGTCCTTTTAAACATAACGTCTCCCTAGAAATTTCGAGGGCGCCCCTCGTTCGCGCATAATATAGACTGACCAAGATGAAAGCATGAAATAAGTAGTAAGGCTTTGTAAAGCCCATTTCCATTAACTGTTTTCCCTATGTTGCAGTACAGTACAGGCAATTGCAAGCGGCACCCTGATCTGCGTCGCAAAGCGCACATTCGATGCCTTTGCGGTTTTCACGTGCCCGACACACGCTGCACCAAAGCCAATCCTTCGCGGGGAAATCCGCTCGCTGGGGCTGAATCGATTATTGTGAGGTGGCCCAGCGGTGGGAAACCTTCGTCATCGTTCAAATCGCTTCATGAAGAGACTGGCAAGTGAATAGTCTCCTTCGCGCGGTAGTTCTCGCGTTAACGCGATGAAGACACCTCGCTTGCATGCATTTCCCGTTGGCGATGAATGAGACAACCTCAATGCTGCCTAGAATCAATCTGAGAAGGCGCTGGGGTGCAACAGAACCACCAGAAAGGGTGGTGAGCAAGGGTTGGCAAATCGCTACAGCCCTAACGAACCTGGCAATTGCTTCCACCGCGATGTCAGCAGGTGAGACATTGTGACTAGGTCTGAAATGGGACCCGGGCGGGATGACGACGGCGCCCTTGAGCGAGGTTTCAAGATTGAACGGCCCGCACGCCTGGCAATTGGTTTCGCCTTGTACTAAGCTCGAATAGCTTAGTTGGGTCTCGCTGCATCAGCGATAATCTCCTTCAGGGTCGAAAGACCAATTGATAGTGCCCGTTGAGGTTCATGCCTCACGGGCCTTCTTTTTTGCCCGTACATTGCGTCCCGTTCGGCGACGCCTAACAAGCAATATGGCTTCAGGACCGGCTGAAACACGAGCGTGCAATGGTGGCCTCCCGCGTTCGTCTCCGCTCTTGGCGGAGTACGGCGTATCGCGCCTAAGGCGGACCAAGCTGCAAGCACTGGGGAAAGCAGCTATTCATATTCCCGAGCGGAGACGTCCCCAAGTTGCGCGCAAGCCTCTGCACGCAGGGCAATGCTGAAACCTTTGCGCCACCGCACCGCGCCAACAAACCGCAGTACACGGGTGTGCGCCTCCCAGGGCACGGGTATTCGGACACATACGCAGGATTAACACCATACAGACACGCCGCCGCACCTCAGAGCTGAAGGCCCCGTTCCCCTCGCGGCGAATCAGCTGTGAGTGCGCAACCTGCAATGCAGATAAATGACACCGAAAACCAACGCAAGGGCCAGTGCCGTTACTGACAGCATCACGATGGCGTAAGTGAGACCAGGCTCCGGCTCCCTCCTCGAATCAACGCAATATATGCTGAAGGACTGTGATTCTTAACTGCCAGGCTGATTGAGCTCAATGCAAGCTCTGTCAATGAATTCGTCAATCTCGTCAATCGAGTCGCCGGCACATGCAATGCGTTCTCGCGCCGAAGCGTCGAACGAATTCCTTCGATAGCTGCATCTCTTGCGGAATCTCGCCGACAGCGGTGAGTGTGAACCCGAAACGGGCAAAGAATGCGGGATGCTCAGACGTGAGCACCGCAGCCTTTGTGCAGCCATGGGCGCGAGCACGCATCAAGACAGCCCGAACAAGATGGGTGGCAACCTGGTGGCCCCGGTACTCCGCTAGAACCGCAACGGATTGGATGGTGACTGTCTCGCCATATACTTCACCGCAGGCGCATCCGATTACCTTCTCCCCTAGGACCGCCAGACTGAAGAGGCGGGTCGAGCGGTCCATATCGCTGATGGGCAAACCGCAGGAGTGCAGCACCTGCGAGACGGCCTGCATATCTGCAGACTCGGCCGCGCGGATTCGCATATCTTTTATCATTCTTTTGTCCTGCCTCCCGACGTGCGCACAACCTTTTGTGAGCGTATCCCCTGACAAGGTGCGCCGTTCATCCGCGCGTCTTCCCGATTTGCACTATCCACCAGTGTCATACGTCAACGACTGAATAACGTGCTTCACCTTTTCTGCCTCTTCGTCAAAAGGCGGTCCTGCCAACCACAATAAGAGCCACCGAAAGCACGGCGTGCCAAAAGCACGCTCTACTAGACAGTATGTCTTAGTGGAGTTAAATCCTTTCACCCGACTGAGTCGTCAATGTTCTTCAACGCACATTGCAATTTTTAACTCTGGTGTGAGCCAGATTAATTTCACATCATAATATCAATGAAGGCCACATAACAGCTTGCAAGCACTCACTACCGCGATAGAGAAATAGGAATCTACGTTGAGCGCGCTGCAGAGGGCCAATCAAAACTCGCTCAGAAGAGGGCTCCGAGATTCGGAACACCCGTTGGCGCGTCGCCAACATCACTCACCCTCAGTGGCCAGCGATCTTGGCACCAGCTGGCTTGTTCAACTATGCTCATCGCAGGACCACTAGCGCCAGCAGGCGAACAAGCTCGCTGACGGTTCAGTGCTTTGATAACTCGCGAGCTTGATTCTTTTTACTTCGAGGATGAAATGTCGACAGGTATTGTGAAGTGGTTCAACAGCGAAAATGGTTACGGCTTCATCACGGCGGATGACGGCGGCAAGGATTTGTTCGCTCATCACAGCGAAATTCAAGGCACCGGATACAAAGTCCCTCGAGGAAGGCGCCAAAGTCGAGTTCGAAGTCAAAGATAATCCCAAATGACCCCAAGCTTCGCAGATTCGCGTTATTCGATAGTCGTAGGCTTTTCGCCACTGCGAGTGGCACTCTTCCCGAGCACACCTAAGGTTTTCACGCGTTGCAGCCCGAACGGAATGGCGCTGCAGGACACTACTCTGTTTCACTGTCAGTCATGGCGGGGACGACGCTTTCGCGTGACCATGCGCGGCGTCGCAGCCTCTTTGTCGGAGGCATTGTCTTGGGCGGTACGGATTCTGGAGCCCGGCTCACGCACCCGCCCTTGTAATTGAATCGTGGATATCGCGCTCTTGTAAATGGCCTGCGTGCCGCTTAGAGCGCTTAGCACCACTACGAATCCGTCGAACGACACGATTAACCCGCCGAGTCTGACACCGTTGACCAGGTACACGTCGACAGGCTTCCCTTCTTTGCGCGCTGTGTTCAGAAATCCGTTTTGTGCAGAGGATTGTTCAGGCTGCATAAAAGCCTCGACAGACGCGGACGCTTGCGCCACCTGGCCTTCGCTGCTCGACTTCCCTATGGGCCAAAACAGAACGACGTGCAAAGCCAGTTATCGAGCAGAAGAGGCCTTCGCCTCAGCCGCTGCACCTCACTACCGGCGTGTCGACCGCGACGAAAGGCCCCCGAATAGAATCGCTTCCAGATTGCAAAGAACTTTCTTACCCTGAGTACCGTGTCACCTGGCGACTTACAATCGCTTACAAAATGCGGCACCCTGCAATGATAGCCTTGTGGAACTAATCGCTGCGGCGTTCAAGAGCAATAAGCGGCAACAAAGGGGCTAGCCAATTTGAAGCAGGTGTCGAACAACACCGGCTCGCTGGCCCCCTATTGGCTGAGCTCAACGGACTCGACGTAGCAGCTGCAACTTTAGTGACTCGAATTGCTGCGTTCCCGCCTTCAGCTCGCACGTAACATGGGGAGGCGCCGCAATGGTAAAGAGCGTGCAAATTCGAGCAGCAAAAGCAACTGATTGGTCTTCAATCGTTGATATTCTAGAATGCTGCGGCTTGCCGACAGATGTGGTCGGCGATTCATCGCACTTCTTTCAAGTCGCGGTGTTAGGCGGGCAAGTGGTGGGATGTGCTTGCACAGAGAAATACGACGAAACCGTTGTTGTGCGGTCTGTGGCTGTGACACCTGAGCATCACGGCCAACACATTACCATCCACCTTGTTGGCACGGCTCTAACGCGGGCCCGAGCGGAAGGCTGCACAAGGGCCGTGCTTATCACCGCCGGCGACGATGATTTTTCACCCCCTGAGCTGGAGTTGCCCGAAGAGGTAAGTCTGTCTGCCGATTTCGTGCGGAGGTTTGGTATTAGTCGAAAATCGAAGGAGCCCATCGACTAGCCCCGAATGGTCCCTCCGCACGCAGCACTGCGCCGCCTTCTTAGGCTTCTGCAATCAGGAATCTCGCCCTATTTTTTCCGAGCCATGCCGGTGCTCGACCACGTCCAGACCAAGTTGCACCAGTCTTAGGATCCATGTATTTGGGCGGAAGTTCGGACTTTGCCTTCGTTGCAGCCTTACCCTTCTCAGCGCCAGCAGCCGGTCGTCCACGACGACGCTTCGTGGCAATGTCGTCGACGGTGAGCTCATACTCTACCATCAGCCCTTGGATTTTCTCGATAACGCCAGCGATATCGGTCGCGCGGACTTCGGCAAGCTGCGCTTCAAGCGCTTGCTTTTCCGCCAAGGGATAGACAGTCAAAGGAAGGAATCAATGCATCTTGTTTTACGGTTGGCCGCAACCGCTGCCATTTGCCTGGGCGTCACCGCCCCCGTTCAAGCAGCAACGGAATTTTGACCGCTGCCCACAGTTCTTTGCACAAGGCGCTGTTCCGCAGGTCCGGAACGTCCAAAGCCTTAAGCCGCGCGCCCTGTGCTTTGAAGCATTCGCCGTGTTGCACTCTGGCACGACGAAGACGCCAGTCTATGTGGCTGAGCGGCTGAATTCAGAGCGAGTTGCCGATGCACAGGATGAAGAACGGACGAACAAGTTCTTTGCCGATGCTCGGCTGCCTCGCGCGGAACGGGCTGAGCTCGACGATTACAAGGGGTCAGGCTACGACCGAGGGCACATGGCACCAGCGGGGGATATGCCGAATGCCACGGCAATGGCACAAAGCTTCTCCCTGGCCAATATGGTCCCCCAAGCTCCACAGAATAATCGAAAGAGCTGGGCAGGCATTGAGAAGGCAACGCGAAAATACGTCTGGCGTGCTAAGGGGGATGTGTATGTAATCACGGGACCAGTGTTTGGGTCCGCCGCACCCGCCACCATCGGCCAAGACCAAGTGTGGGTGCCGCAATATCTCTTCAAACTCGTGTATGACTCGACGACACATCGCGCCTGGATTCACTGGATTGAGAATTCAGATTCAGCACGCGCTGGGCAGCCGACTACATATCGTGAACTTGTCAAGCGAACCGGCGTGGAGTTCTTGCCTGGCGTCCCCATAGCAGAATGATGCTTGACCCGGACATGCCAACGCCTCTGTGTCGTCGGCCAGGCCGTACTCAGCTCACCGCAACAAAATAGGATGCGAGATATATGCAGCGAGGGAGGGAGCACCGTGACGACAGCATGCGCCAAGAGCATAGGCTGGCAGCAAATGAGCTAGCGGCGCTGGAAGCGAAGGCAAGCAGTCTCGGGGACTACATCCTGGCTGGGCACTTGATGAGAGATGTGGATTCAGAGTGGTCAGAATAGGCCAGTGCAGCCTACCTCATCTGCACTGGGCAGTTCACTGCAGGGGGCAGGAATAACCTTTTGGCGGCAAGTCGTGGGCTGAGACGACTTCGTCATCCTGCAGGCAGTGCAAATCGTCTTCGCGACTTGAAGCGAATCGCTCTTGAAGTTCAGAATGGGTCGTGGGAAGATGGTCTGGCTTGAGACTAGACTGACATTGTATTAAGCGGGGATTGCAGTGAGGACCGTCAACATGCTGCAAGCCAAGTCTTCGTTATCTCGCATCGTAGAGGACCTCGAGAAAGGGCGGGAGCGCGAAATCGCTATTGCTCGCAATGGTCGCCCGCTAGCTAAGCTGGTATCTTTGAAGAATCGGCGGGTTCACCGCCCCACACTGTTTGGGGGCCACTGCCGAGTCAGGCCAGCCCCACTGCTCAATGAGAAACCTGACAGGAAAACGTACGCCCGGACCGACAGCGGAAAGGGAAAACACTGTGCCGGGCGTCGCGGACACCGGTACGGAAAAGTGCGGAGCAGAACGCCCCGCATCCTTCTTGTTCAGGAGGTCACTACCAACCGCAATTGATGATCAAACAAGCGGGATTGCTCGGACACCTCTGCCGTTATGGCCCATCGGGAGCACCCTCTTCAAGCGCGCGTCAGCCAGCAACCGTGCCCGGCACAGCCCGGTGCGCGCGGAGCATGTCCCCCAGAGAGCGCGGCGCTACGCCAGTTACATTCAGCACGGTGTCGGTGACGCGGTCTTCGCTGCCATTGCGGATCGCCTCATGCTCTAGCGATGCCAGGAATCCCGCGAACAGTTCAGGGACGCCATACTTCGCCATATGCGCCGCGGCAGCAGTCGTCGATACGGCCACGTGGCGCACGGCATTCCCGGTCAGTTGAGTGATGACGCCAGCAACATCGTCGTAACTCAGGGCTTGTGGGCCAGTGATGATGTGCGCAGCGTTATGCGCGTTCCGGTCTGTCAGCGCGTGGAATGCAACGGCGGCAATATCGTTCACCGAAACAAAGCCGATACGGCCGCTTCCGGCCGCGCTAACGATTTCACCGTTTTCTGCGATGGACCGGCCGTGATGGTGCGTCGGATCGACGAAGTTCTCCATGAACCAGGATGGCCGCAATACCGCCCACTCTGGAGCCATGCTGCGCAGGCCGGCGTGCACCGTGCCCAGTCCGGGCATTCCCTCCTCGATTGCCGACGAGCTAAGAAGGATAAAACGCCGGACCCCGGCGTCAAGCGCACGGCGCACAAGTTCCAGCATCTGCTCAGACGGATCCGCCACCAGTAATGGAGCAATCAGGTAGATCGCATCCACGCCCGAGACTGCAGGACCGTGCGTTGCGACGTCGTTCCAGTCGAAGCGAACAACGTTTGCATCGCTACTGGCAGAGCGACTCGCCACACGAGCCTTCACTCCTGCCGCGGTCAGCCGTGCGGTCAGTGCACGTCCAGTTTTTCCGGTCCCGCCAAGAACCAAGACTTGCGAGGGTCGAGATGCATTGTCGTGATGCTGGGTCATGGTTCAGTGCTCCCCCAGGACATTTTTCAGCGCCTCGGCGCCGCCCATGGCACCTAGCACTGCCAACGGGTTCCAGTAGTCGCGGAGTCTGTAGAGCAGCCCATCACGAACTTCAAAAACCCACACATAGGAGATGTTGTAGTCGTTGCCGTTGCTGAGGACCTTGCCGCTACAGCTAACCTCGGCAATCGCCTTGCTGACGTCCTGCAACTCATAAAGCGTCTGCTCGGGGAAGCCCGTGATCGCGACAAGATTGGGAAAGTCCTTGAGATAGGCACGCAGCGCAGCCTTTCCTTCCAGTCGGTTCGGATGCCCGGCAGGTGCATATGGAATCTCGAGCACAGCATCGTCGTGCCAGATAGCAAAGAACCGCTCCATATCCTGTGCCACCAAAGAATCTATGAATTCCCTGAACACCTTGACGCGGTCTGACCCGCTGCCGGTGGAAGTGTCGATTTGCTTGTCCATTGATTAGCCCTCTCACGAAGTTTATACGTCGGAACGGTTCCGTTCCATATCAAGTTAGCACATGGGACGATGGAACTCAAGAGTATCGTCGTAGCTAGGGTTCCGGCGCGAATTGACAGGCGCGAAAAAGCCACGTGTCAGCCCCTCAGGGTGAACACCTGGCAAAAAAAAGGTACGCGTGCGTTTCTTTCGGGCGCGCGGAACGGCCTACCCAGCGGTAGGCCGATGCGCCTCCAGGTATGCGGCTATACCGCGCTCGCCTTCAACGCAGCGAGGGTCGCTGCGACAAGCCGGCGAAGATATTTCGGCGATGCCGGTTTGCGGATGACGGTTAGACGCCAGTAGAGTGACGCCCCGAGCACCTCCAGCGCAAAATCCTCGTCCAAATCTGCCGGCAGTTCACGGCGCTGCTGCGCGCGCCGGAGGATGGCAACGCCATTGGCGCGGCGTGGCTTTTGAATCGAGTCCAGAACCGTCTTCTGCAACTCGGGGTCGCGCGCCATTTCGCAGTGGAGTTCGGGGAGCACGCGCGTGGCGAACGGGTCCGCCAGCGCTTTAGAGGAGGCCTCAAAGAATGCCTTAAGGTCTCCCTCCAAGGAACCGGTATCCGGCGACGCCTCCACACCGATACCGATGTCCTGCACCAGCGATGCGATCAGCGCTTGGCGCGATCGCCAGCGCCGATACAGTGCCGCCTTGCCAACTCCAGCACGCTTGGCGACCACATCCATCGAAAAGCGACCGAAGCCGGCTTCAGCCAGCTCTTCGCGAGCCGCAGCTACGATGGCGTCGGTTACATCGGTCCGCAATACGGCGGCACCTGCTGGAGTCCGTGAACGTGCGGGTTCGAAAGGCTTATCCATGTATCGAAGGCAGATAGGGACGACGTAGCGCCTTGGGCCATCCACACCAAGACGGAATCGTTCCATTCTATCGTGATGTTGAACTGACGGTGCGAAGTTACGTTTCGCACCATCACCGCAGATCCAATTGCCCCCACCCACCCTTCCCGCATCGATAACAAGGTACGCGAGCCCCACCCACACACTGCTAGGACTAGTGTGGCGACTTAAGCCCCAGAATCTCCCGCGCTTCCGCCGGGGTCGCAACAGACATCCCAATATGGCTGAGAATCGTGGTCGCACGTTCTACCAGTTGGCCATTTGTGGCAAACACCCCTCGACTCAGGTAGAGGTTGTCCTCCAACCCAACGCGCACATTCCCGCCCAGCAGCGCTGCCTGCGCCACCATAGGCATCTCGTCCCGGGCAATGCCGAATGCCGCCCACTGCGCGTTTTTCGGCAACAGGTTTCGCTGGTACAGGATGGTCTCGGGAGTCGCTGGCGCCCCCCATAGCACGCCGAGCACCATTTGATATAGCGGCGTGCCATCGATCAGCCCATCCGTCACCAGAGAATTCCCGAAAAGGATGTCGCCCGCGCTGAAGACTTCCAATTCCGGCTTGATGCCAAGCTCTTGGAAACGCTTCGCCATGGCCCGCAGCGTACGGGTGGTATTGAGGTAGACAAACTCCAGATTGCCTTCCTTCTGGTTGCCCGTAGTGATATCCAGCGACGCGATTTCGGGCAGGCACTCCTCGAGATGTCGCACCCGTTCAGCAACAGGAATAACGTCGCTCTCGGGCAGGCCTCTCGACTCATCTTCCGGATCCGGCAAAAAGAACGCCCCCAACCCGCACGTCAGGTTGATGACGATGTCCACGCCGGAAGCACGCACTCGATCGACTACCTCCTTGAACAAGGCCGGATCACGACTTCCCGCGCCTGTCTCGGGGTCACGCACGTGAATATGCGCGATCGACGCGCCAGCATGTGCAGCCTCGACGCATGCCTCTGCGATTTGCTTTGGCGTCACAGGCATGGAGGGATGCTTTGGGTTAAAAGGCGCGTTGCCAGTTACCGCACAAGTAAGAATGACTTTTCGAGACATGGTCAGATTTCCCATTCAACGTTTCCGCTCACGGCAATCAGTTCGCCGGTAATCTTGGATGCCGATGCTGAGGCAAGAAAACAGACGGTTTCGGCCAACTCAGCTGGCGTCACCTTGGCTCGCATCGAGATGTACTTGAGGTATTCAGCCTCCACTTCGTCTACAGACGATTGCCGCTCGCGCGCAGCGTTCTCGACAATGCGCCGCATTCGCTCGTTGTCGATCATTCCGGGGAGGATGGCGTTGCATCGCACATTGAACGGGCCAAGCTCACGGGCAGCGTTGAGCGTCAGCGATTCCACGGCAGCCTTGGAAACGACGTACGGCGTGCGCATCGGCAAGCGCGTGCGCGTCGAGCCGGTGGAAAAATTGACGATGGCGCCATGGCGATTGCGCTTCATCGCCGGTACCACATGCTTCATGAACTGAAACATGGCGCCGAGATTGACATCGATCGTCTGCTGCCAGGCAGCATCCTCAATGTCCTCAAGCGCAGCGCGTGGCCCCGCAATGCCCACGCAGTTAATCAGAATCGACGCGTCGCCAAAGGCGTGTCGGGCATCGGATACGACGCGACGAACTTCCGCCGGATCGCCGACCTGCGCGGCGGTGCCTGTCATTCCCGGGTTGGCGGCCAATGTCGCAGCAAGCGCGTCCTCTCTCACATCGCAAATGTGGACACGGGCGCCTCGGGCCAGGAACAACTCGGCGACAGCGCGACCGACACTGTCAGCGCCTCCGGTCACGATAACGGTTTCATTCATGATCTCGCTCGACTGAATATGCTTGCGTTCACATGCCCGCAGACAAGCCTTCATCCATCAGCAGGCAGCTTCCGTTCATGGAGCGCGCAGCATCGGACGCGAGAAATGCCACCGCACCCGCAATGTCGTCTGGCTCCGAAAAAGTGCGCGGACTGGGCGTGCGCGCCGCGATCGCATCCCGAAAAGCCTGCATCGACGCATCGTTGCGGATGTCTTCGTTCATCGGGGTTGCGGTATTGCCTGGAGCAATGCAGTTCACGTTGATGTTGTGCCACCCCAACTCGCAGGCCAGAGCTCGCGTCATCATGACGATGCCCGCCTTCGTAGCGCAGTAGATCGCGTAATTGCCGACACCTAGAAAAGCTGCAACGGAAGCTATGTTGACAATTCGGCCCTGTCCGGCCTGCTTAAAAAGCGGCACGACGGCATCGATGGTTTGCCATGTGCCCTTCAAGTTGATGTCGATCATGGCGTCTACGGCGCCATCGTCGCCGCCCTCACCCGCAGGCGTCGGCTTAAATACACCGGCGCAGTTCACTAGCACGTCGACGCGACCAAATGCGGACTGCACATCGCCGACCAAGGCACGCACTGCGTCCCCACTCCGGACATCGCAGACAAAACCCTGAGCCTTGCCGCCCGCTTCCTTGATGGCCCCGGCAACGGCTTCTGCCTTGGCCACACTCGAGCTCGCCACGACCGCCACTCGGTACCCTTCCCTTGCCAAACGCCGGGCTGTGGCCTCCCCGATGCCTTGGGACCCTCCGGTCACGAGAGCGACTTTGCCTTCATTGCTCATCCTGTTTCTCCTCTGTGCAGAGCAAACTGGCCTGCTGGCCAGCCATTGGATGAAATCGTAGCATCGTGTGATCACATATCCAAGACAATTTTTTTCTTTGTCGATATATGATCAAAAATTCCCATAAATTGGGCATATCAACGACATCTGAACATTGCTCTTGTGATCACAGAATTCAGATCATATACTGCCGTCAGTCGTACGGCGCCAGAACCGCACACAGCGCCGGCCAATGATCATCAGGGAGGAAAGATGCGATTTGCAGTCGATACAGGCGGTACATTCACGGACCTCATCGTGGAAGATGATGACGGGAACCTCCATATGTTCAAGTCGCCAACGGTGCCAGTTGACCCCATCCGCGGCGTACTCAATGCGTTGGCAGTAGCAGCTGAAGGCCTGGGCACGACCCGCGAAGCAATGCTCGCCAAGGGGGACATGTTCATCTATGGAACCACGCACGCCATCAACGCGATCATCACCGGTAATGCGGCAAAGACTGCTCTGCTGGTCACGCGAGGGCATCGCGACATCCTGACCTTGCGCGAAGGTGGTCGGCTGGAGCCATTCAACTTCACGGTGCCCTATCCGGACCCGTATGTGCCTCGCGCGCTGACATGGGAGATCGAGGAACGAATCCTGGCTGACGGGGCCACACTCCGGCAGTTGGACGAAGCCTCCGTGATCGAGGCATGCACGGAGATGCGCGCCGCCGGTGTGCAAGCCGTAGCCGTTTGCCTGCTTTGGTCTGCCGTCAACCCGATCCATGAGTTGCGCATTGGCGAGTTGCTGACCGAGTATCTCCCCGGCGTACCGTTCACGCTATCGCATCAGTTAAACCCGATCCCGCGGGAATTCCGCCGCGCAGCGTCGGCCAGCATCGACGCATCGCTGAAACCGATGATGCGGGCCTACATGCATACGCTGGTAGACCGGCTCGCGGATGCCGGTTTTCCAGGTCGCGTGGTTGTGGTCACATCGCAAGGTGGCGTGATGGACGCGGGCGACGTTGCAGAGGCGCCAATCCATCTGATCAACTCAGGCCCCTCGATGGCGCCGGTTTCGGGCAGATACTTCGCCCGAACCGACGAAGGGACGGACACAGCAATCGTCGCGGATACCGGCGGCACCACTTATGATGTCTCGTTGGTACGTCGCGGCCGGATTCCGTGGTCCCGCGAAACCTGGATCGGCCCGCGATACCGAGGAACGATGACGGGCTTCCCCTCCGTAGACGTCAAGAGCGTTGGCGCCGGCGGCGGTTCCATTGCTTGGGTGGACGACGGCGGGATGCTGCATGTCGGCCCGCAAAGTGCGGGCGCCGTACCCGGCCCTGTCTGCTATGGCCGTGGCGGTGAGCTCCCAACCGTCACCGACGCATCGCTCGCCCTTGGCTATATCGATCCCGACTTCTTCCTGGGCGGCACAATGAAGCTCGACGCTGCCGCGTCGCGCCAGGCCATCGATCACTACGTGGCCAAACCGCTTGGGGTGAGCATCGAGGAAGCTGCCGCTGCCATCATCACCATTGCCACCGAGAACATGGTTCAAGCCATCTCGGATATCACAATCAACCAGGGCATTGATCCACGCCATGCTGTCTTGATCGGCGGCGGCGGGGCTGCCGGGCTGAACTCCGTCCTGATCGCACGCCGACTCGAATCCCCGCGACTTGTTATCCCGCAGGTAGGCGCAACGATGAGCGCAGCGGGGGCCATCATGTCGGACCTGACTTCGCAGTTCCATCAAACGTTCTTCACCCGCAGCGACACATTCGACTTCGAGGGAGTCGCTGATGTGCTCGGCACACTCGTGGAGAAATGTAAGGAGTTCATTGTGGGGCCTGGCAAAGACTCCCTAGAGCAATCGATCTCGCTGTTTGCAGAAGCCCGTTATCCAGAGCAGGTTTGGGAACTGGAGGTGCCGCTACAAACCCTGAGCGTGAGCTCCAAAGCGGATGTCGAGCAATTGGTGGAAGGCTTTCACCGGGCACATGAGGAGGTGTTCGCTATTCGTGATGCCGACTCGCCAATCGAAATCGTCGGCTGGAGCGCTACGGTAGCTTGCCGAATCCGGAAGCAGCAGGGCGCGACGTTAGCTGGGGCACATGCGCGTCCGCTCGGAAAGCCGGTGCGCAAAGCATATTTTGCAGGGCACGGCTATGTCGACAGCGCGGTTTTGCGGTTCGAAGCGCTGGAGCCTGGAATTACCGTGAATGGACCGGCGATCATCGAATCGTCGTTTACGACTGTCGTACTCAATCCCGGAGCAACCGCTGAGCGGCGTGCAAGCGGCAGCCTCTCGATTGTCCCGGGTAACGCGTAATACTGGAGAGACGTCATGCATCGTGACAACAAAATGGCCCCGACGACAGACGGCGTGCAACTGGCGCTGCTGACCAATCGCCTGGAAGGCATCGCTCGCAAGATGGCCAACACGCTTTTGCGAAGCGGCCGCTCCGGCGTTCTGAATATCGCGCGCGACTTTTCCTGCTGCATCGTCACAGCGGATTGCCAATTGCTAGCTGCTGCAGAAAGCCTGCCGATCCATGTGCTTTCTGGCCCCGACCTGATGAGCGCGGCCATGAAGTCGTTCCATCCTGAACTGAAGCGCGGCGACGCCTTCCTACATAACTCGCCATACCACGGCTGCTCGCACCCCGCCGATCACACCATCCTGGTGCCGGTGATCGACAATGACGGCGTGCATCGCTTCACGGTCGTTGCCAAGGCGCACCAGGCCGACTGCGGAAACTCAGAACCCACCACGTATATGGGAGCCGCACGCGATGTTTATCACGAAGGCGCGTTGATCTTCCCTGCCGTCAAGGTGCAACAGGATTACAAGAACATCGATGACATCGTGCGCATGTGCAAAATGCGGATTCGCGTTCCGGAGCAGTGGTGGGGGGATTACCTCGCCATGGTGGGAGCAGCACGCATCGGCGAACGTGAATTGCTGGATCTGGCCGAAGAAATCGGCTGGGCGACACTGGACGCGTATGCGCGGGACTACCTCGACTACTCCGAGCAACGCATGATCGGCGCGATCAAGAAACTGACCAGCGGCCATGTCACTGGCTCCAGCACGCATGACCCGCTGTTCCCGAGCATGCCAGAAACAGGCGTCACCATTCAGGCCGCTGTGACCGTCGATACGGAGTCGGCACGGATCAAGATCGACCTACGCGACAACGTGGACTGCCTGCCGTGCGGCCTGAACTTGAGCGAAGCCTGTGCGCGCACGGCCGCCATGGTCGGCATCTTCAACAGCCTGGACCACACAGTGCCGAAGAACTCCGGGTCGTTCCGCCGCTTCGACATCTTGCTGCGCGAGCGCTGCATCGTTGGCATCCCGCTCCACCCCACGTCATGCTCGGTAGCGACGACCAACATGGCCGATCGTGTCGCGAATGCTGTGCAGACTGCCATGGCAGAACTGGATGATGGCGTCGGTTTGGCAGAATGCGGTGCCGTTATCCCGCCTTCGGTTGGCGTAGTCTCGGGCATCCATCCGGAGTCAGGGCGGCCGTTCGTGAACCAGCTTTTCCTTGGTTTCACCGGCGGTGCCGGCGCTCCCCACGCCGATGCATGGCAAACCATCGGCCATGTCGGCAATGCGGGACTTTGTTTCCAGGATAGCGTCGAGCTCGACGAGCTCCGACAGCCGCTGCTAGTTCACTCCCGCCAGTTCGTTAGCGACAGCGAAGGATCCGGTCGTTTCAACGGCGCGCGCAGCATCGCCGTCGAGTTTGGGCCGCGGGGCTGCGATATTGACGTCGGTTACGTGAGCGACGGCTCAATCAACGCACCGAAAGGCGTACGCGGCGGACATTCAGGCGCTCCGTCGAAACAATACAAGCGACTGACCACAGGCGAAATCGTGGAATTGCCTGGCGGCGGACTGATCAATGTTCGCGACGGCGAGACCATTGTTTCCTACTCATGCGGGGGCGGAGGCTACGGCGAACCTCATACGCGCGATCCTGAACTCGTACGCAAGGATGTCGAGGAAGGCTATATCACCCCGGCTCGGGCAAGGAACGTATTTGGTGTCGCGTTTGATGCTCTCGGACACGTGGACAGTGACGCGACGTCCGCCTTGCGCGCAACAGCTGCGACCGTTCAGGGGCGCTCATGATCGCGCCCTTGGAAGATCTGCAGCCTTCCGTGCCGGCCAGCGCCTTCGTTGCCGCCAACGCAACCGTGGCGGGTAACGTCTTGCTTGGTCGCCATGCTTCGGTGTGGTTCAACGCTGTTCTTCGCGGCGACGTTGAGGCGATTGTTGTTGGCGACGAAAGCAACATCCAGGACGGTGCCATCCTCCACACCGATCCGGGCTTTCCTGTCCGGATCGGGCAAGGCGTAACGATTGGCCACGCAGCCCGACTGCATGGTTGCACTGTGATGGATGGCGCGCTCATCGGCATCGGGGCCACTGTTCTCGATGGCGCAGTGATTGGACGAGACAGTTTGATCGGAGCCAACTCACTGGTCACGCCGGGCAAGCAAATTCCGGAACGTGTGTTAGTCATGGGCGCGCCAGCGCGGGTAATCCGCGAATTGACCGATGCTGAGGTCAAGGAGCTCAGGCGTGCCGCCGCCGAATACGTGAAGCTCGGTGCCACCTACGCCCGTGCCGGCAATTTTGGCTAGACCTCATGGGGGGTCGCTTAAGCAGCGGCCCCCAATGTGTACTGGTTATTCCTGCTTTGCCTTATTCCTGCTTTGCCTTAGGTGGCCTACCGCGTCGACGGCGAGGTACTTCCACCGGCTCCTCGACGGCATTGAAAATCCTCTCGCGATACCAGTCAGCAGCCTCCGTGATATCCCCCTGGACGGCATCACTGGCTGCTTGGGAATCACGACGAGCCAGCGCAGCCAGAATGTTGAAGTGGTGCATGACGCCTCGATCGTGCAGCGTCTCGTAATCGATGGCCTGCATCTTTTTCATTACAGACGCGATATATGGGCCGCTTTGTAGCCATAGCATCTTAATGATGGAAAGCAACAATTCGGAATGCGCTGCTTCGTAGATTGCAAAGTGCAGTCGCTCGTTAGCCGCGACTGCTCGCGAGATCTCGCCGGCATCAACAGCATGGCTGTATGCCTCATTGGCAGCCTTGATCGCCTGAAAATCCGCACTCGTCATGCGCTCCGCAGCCAACCACGCCGCCCTACCCTCGACGGTTGCACGCGCATCGATCAATTCTCTAAGCCGCTCCGGCGACACCGACGGGACGCGCAACGTACGGTTGGGCATCAGCTCCAGCGCGCCTTCGGTAACCAATCGACTGACTGCTTCCCGCACTGGCATCGTGCTGGTGCCAAGCGATGCTGCCAGGCCACGAATCGTTACCGTAGTCGCTGCCGAGAAACGGCCGCTGCGTAAAGCATTGGCAAGTTCTTCATAGACTCGCTCGCGCAGCGCAACGTTGTTGAGCTTTGCGACAGCAGGGGCGTCCAGCGCCTCCTCCGACGTGACGTCTTCCATTTCGTCGAGCTCGGAATCACTCATGACCACTCCAACTGATTATTTTTTTGCAAGGGCACTGATCGCACCACGATAATACCGCATAGCGTGATCACATCGGACTTCAATCCACGGTTTCCCCAGCCTGAAACGAAAACATCGGTAGATGGGCTGGCACCGCCTTAGCCAAGTACCTTCAATGTTTCTGTCCATAACGCTCTACCGGCTGCAGCAACAACCCGTCCATCTGAGCGCCCATTGAGAGGCTTTCCATGCCAATCAGTGATCACACCGCCAGCTCCCTCGATTATAGGAACCAAAGGGAGAAAGTCATATGGCTTGAGACCTTCTTCCACAACCAAGTCGCAATCGCCTCTCGCAAGCAGGGCGTAAGGGAATCGCTGAACAAAGCGTCAGCGCGCAGCGTTGCCAGTGTGATGCCGATTTTTTTTGTCAACCAACAGCAGATTTGACGGCTTGCCAGTTGGAAATTTTCATTTTTTGGGGCTTTTGCCCCGGGTTTCACGCCTTATGCCGCCTTGCAGACGGAATTGTCCATTGATTGCAGCAACGCTTTCTTTGCAATCACCAGATTGGCCAGCGCAAACAAGGTGTCGCACTGCGCACCGTTTTTGGCCAATCCCCTGTAGCGAGCCTTCTTG
>NZ_KB903193.1:0-18088 GCF_000379565.1 Cupriavidus sp. UYPR2.512
CACGGCCCGGCGGGTATCCGCATCGATGCCGGCGTGCGCGAGGGCGACACCATCAGCCCGTTCTACGACCCGATGATCGCCAAGCTGATCGTCTGGGGCAAGGACCGCGACGAGGCGCTNGCGCGCATGCGCCAGGCGCTGGCGGCCTACCACGTGGTGGGGCTGTCGACCAACGTGGCCTTCCTGCAGCGGCTGGTGTCGTCCCAGGCGTTCCGCACCGCCGATCTCGACACCGGCCTGATCGAGCGCAACGAGAAGGTCTTGTTCCCGCCGCCGGCGCCGGTCGGCATGGAAGTCATCGCCCTGGCCGTGGCGGCGCTGCTGGATCGCGAGAACAAGGAACGACGTATCGATGCCGCCGACCAGCATTCGCCGTGGACCCATGGCGGCGCGTGGCGGCTGAACGGCGGCGCGTCGCGCCAGTTGCGCTTCGGCTATGGCGAGCAGGTGCTCGACGTGACGCTGAACACCAATGAGCGCGGCAGCACGCTGTACTACGCGGGCATGGCTGGGCAATTCTCCACGCAATGCAAGGCCGACGATATCCGCGTCGACCTCGGCACGTGCCGCACGCACGGCCAGGTGCATCTCGATGGCGAGATGGTCCACGTCTTCAGTGCCGGTCGTCACGTCACGCTGACCTGGCTCGGTCCCCTGGCCCATGCAGGCGAATCAGAAAGCGAAGGCGGCAAGTTGACCGCGCCGATGCCTGGGAAGGTCATCGCGGTGATGGTCGAGGCCGGCAGCACCGTCACGCGCGGCGCGCCGCTGCTGGTGATGGAGGCGATGAAGATGGAGCACACCATCAGCGCGCCGGCCGACGGCGTGGTCAGCGAGGTGCTGTACGGCATCGGCGAGCAAGTGACCGAAGGGGCGCAACTGCTGGCGTTTGAGGCTTGATATCGGCAGGTTGCCGACAAGGCTTAGGCCTGTCGGCACGTGCGAACGTGCTTTAGTCTCTTCCGCAAGCGGGAGGGGGAAGCAAACTGGCAGCACGCAGGCTGGCTTTGTCAGCAAGCTGGGGGGACATCGCCTGCGATGCCACCTCTTTTTTTGCAAGAAGCACGGAGCCAGCGTACCGGGGAACTAGCCTCATTCCAGACAATCGTTCCCCAGCGGCGGCGCCGGACGCAAGCCGTCAACCCCTGGTGAACGCTCCCCTCTCAGCGCAGTCGTGGCGCCGGCCATGCCGACAAGAAAGTACAGCACCGCGGTCGGAACCTTGTAGCCGAGCATGGCGATCGACACGGCCGCCAGCGCGAAGAACACCACCAGCACATGCTTGATGTGAAAGCGGTCGGCCAGCCAGCCTCCGCCGACCGCACCGGCGATGGCGCCGAAATTCAACACCAGCACAAAAGTCAGCGCGGAGCCGAGGCTATAGCCCGCGTTGGCCATCAATTTTGTCAGCCAGGAACTGAGCGCGTACACCATGAACAAACACGTGAAGAACGCGATCCAGAACATGACCGTGCTGAAACCGCAGCCCCCAATAAAGTAGAGGATGCGTCGTGCGCCGTGGCGATGGACAGGCACACATGGTTGCACCATCCCGGCTTCAGGAGCCCCCGCCAGCCTACGTGCCTGGCGCGGTGTCCGGCCCATGGACAATCGAAATGCCCTGCGCCAGCGCTGCCGCCTCCTGGGCTTTCAGGGCACGGATGAAGCCAGGTCGCAGCTGCAAACGCTGCCAGTAATCCGCTGTCGCCGGCATGAAGCGCGGCTGGAGTCCCAAGTGCTGTGCGAGCAGCAAGGCATAGCCCACGGAAACATCGGCCGCGGTGAAACGACCCGAGCACAGGTATGCGTGCTTCTCGATTACCGGTTCCAGTGTGCGCAAGCGCGCCAGAAACCATTTCGCGTAATCCGCGGCGACTGTCGGCTGGCGCCGCGCTTCTGGTTCGAATCTCGAATAGCGAAGGACCAGCGTCTGCGGAAACGTAAGGGTAGCCTCACCGAAATGAAGGTAATTCAGGTAGGCGCCGAAATCGTCTTCCCCTGCTTCGACCTGCAGCGAGGTGGGCGCACTGGTTGCGCAGAGGTACTGGCAGATCGCAGCCGATTCTGACATCCTTGTCGTCCCGTCGATCAGGAATGGAACCGTACCCAGCGGATTGATGCCCAGAAAATCCCGCGACAGGATGCGCGGCGGGAAAGGAAGCATCACCAGCTCATATTCCCGGCCCAGCTCCTCCAGCATCCAGAGGGGACGGAAGGAGCGCGCACTCATGCAGTGATAGAGAATGGTCATGACTGGCAGGTCCCCTTCGGTGTGACGTGACCGCGATTCGCCATCAGGGCCCGTGCCGCCTTGGAAGCCGGCCGGCGGCCCAGATGATCCGAGATGAAGGCGCTGGCCGAGAGCAGCTTGTCCATATCGACACCTGTCTCGATCCCCATGGAGCTGAGCAAGTAGACAACGTCCTCGGTGGCAACGTTGCCCGAAGCATTGTCTGCCATCTGCGGCACCCACCGTGGCGACACGAAGGCCGTGGCTTCCACCGCCGGCAATCCCGCATCCGCCAGACGTTCGATAAGCTCGATCTTTACCGCGGCAGGAACTATCTGCTTTTCACTCTGGAGGCCGTCCCGCGGTCCGACTTCGACAATCCTTACCTGTTTTGGCCATGACTTGGCGATCCCATTATCCATATCGACTCTCCTCCGAATTCAAGCACTCCCACGACGCCCGCCAGCTTTACCAGCGCCGCAGCCATGGCCACGCCTCGCCCACCGTCGCAGCCCGAGGCAACCATGACGAGATGCCCGCGGCCACTCCAGCAGCGCCGTGATCTGAACCACGGCCAACTCCGCCGAGCATAGGGCAACAGCGGATGCAAAGCGTGCCAACTCCCTTGCAGATCGTGCCAATTGGGCCAATACTCACCAGACATGAGCTCGGCTGCAGAAACACCCATCGCGTTTGTTCGTTCCATCGTGCTGGCGTACGAGCGCTATGGCGTGGAACCACGGCGAGCGCTGCGCCAAGCGCATATTTCGCCGTCGCTACTGCGGAGCGAGGATGCGCGCGTGAGTGCCGATCAGTTCGAAGCGTTATCGGCGGCTGCAATGCAGGAGCTCGACGACGAGGGGCTTGGCTGGTTCTCGCAACGGCTCCCGTGGGGAACTAATGGGATGCTTTGCCGCGCCTCCTTGCCGTCGGAGAACTTGCGGGTAGCTCTGCTGCGCTGGTGCCGGCACTATGGCTTGCTGGTGAATGACATTAAGCTGGAACTGAGCGTTGAGGCTCGGCTGGCGCATCTCGTCATCCGCGAGAACGGTGACCTGCTCCGGCAACGTGAGTTTTGCCTGGTAAGTACCCTTCGGAATATTCACGGTTTCGCGTGTTGGCTGGTCGATTCCCGCATCCCGCTGTCGCGCGCCACCTTCCCATTCAAGAAGCCGCGGCACGCCAGGGCGTATGACTTGATGTTCCGCGGGCCGATCGATTTCGAAGCGCCCCAGGCCAGCCTGGTTTTCGACGCGGAGTATCTGCAATTACCCGTGCGGCGGGACGATCGCGATCTGCGGCAGATGCTACTTCGTCCTCTGCCGCTCATCGTGCTCCAGTACAAGCGCGACCGGCTCCTTTCGCAGCGAATTCGCAAGCTTTTCCGTACGCATGGGTTCGAGGTCTCGACGTCGGCCGCAGTGTCCGCGATGCTGAACGTTTCAACGAGAACCCTTTACCGGCACCTGGCAGAAGAAGGCGTCTCGCTTCAGGGCCTGAAGGATGAGGTCAGACGTGATCTGGCTATCCGGCAACTTACACGAACCTCCAGGCCTTTGAAGCAGATAGCGATCGCCGCCGGGTTCGGCAGCGAGGCCAGTTTCATCCGGGCATTCCGACAATGGACGGGGAAAAGTCCAGGGGAGCTCAGGCGAACACCCTCTCTGGATAAGTGAAAAGCGCGCCAACAAGCCGGCCTACGAGATCCGTGCGGTGATGGCCGACGAGATCCGGCACGACCCCACGCTGTTCCGGCGGAGACCGGCGATGCACGCCTGGCTGTGTTTCGCCGGTTGCTGGCGCACGCGGGACTTGCGCTGGACTAAGCGGCGCGCACTGCGAAGTGGCCAAAGTCGGAGGCGCCGTTCGGCGCAGGACTAGGCTGCCGCTAAACGCGGCAGCCCATGCCCCTTCAGAAACTGCCGCAGTTATACGGCGCCGGCAGTCCCGCGAACCGGTTCTTTATATAGGTGAGGGCTAACGGTATCGCGGCGACAGCGCTGGCCGCATGGCTGGGTACGACCAATGTGTCGAACTGCACGGTCGCGCCATGGTTGCACCACCTGACCGCGCCATCGTGCCCACCCTGGTACGGCGCGATTTCGTCTAACTGGAAGTGCACCACGTACACCGGCGCAGCTGGGGCGACAAGACCCAACATTTGCTGGTTCACCGGTGGCGCGAGCGTGAGATCCGCCGCTAGCCGCTCACAGCCTGGCGGTGTGATGTCCCCAGGCAACTGAAGCGCCAGCCAGGCCGGCCTGCAAGGCAAGGTTGCCGTCATTACCGGCGCTGGCTACTCTGCAAGCGTGGCGCACGTCAGCTTCTGCATGAAGGCCGGCAGGCCGTCGCAGGCCGGCTTGCTCGCTGTTCCTTGCCCCCTTCCCGGAGATTGCGACATGGCCATCCAGCTCAACCACACCATCGTCTTTTCTCATGACAAGAAGGTTTCTGCCGACTTCCTCTGCGAGATCCTCGGACGTCCCCCGGCCGAGCCGTTCGGGCCGTTTCTCGGCGTACGGCTGGACAATGACGTGACCCTGGACTTCATGGATGCGCAAGGCGATGTTGCCCTGCAGCACTATGCTTTCCTGGTCAGCGATGACGAATTCGATCAGGGCTTTGCCCGCATCCGCGCGCGCAACCTGACATACTGGGCGGACCCGTACCGCCGCCGCCCCGGCGAGGTCAACACGGACGATGGCGGCCGCCGGATCTACTTCGAGGATCCGAGCAGGCACTTTCTGGAAATCTTCACGAAGGGCTAGCACGCAAGCACCCGCTGCCGTGAGCCTTTGACGAGACACTGGCGCCCTGCCACACCCGCTCGATGTTTTGCAGCGTTGACTGCGCTTGGTTGATGCGGTTGCACCCCATAGAATGAAGTTGCGCCTTGGAAAGCGGCTCTGGTTTCTGCCGCATCAAAGGAGGACGTCATGGAACTTCATATGCAATCGCATCGCTACGCGCACCGGTGGCCGGACTGGCGTGCGGCGGCGCTGGCAGGCCTCGTCGCCGGGGTGGTATTCCTGGTGCTCGACTTGCTGGCGGCCATGTTGATGGGGGCCAGCGCCTGGAAGCCGCTGACCATGATCGCGGCGATCATGCTGGGCCGTGATGTGCTGGCGCAAGCTGCCACCTTCCAGATGAGCGTGCTGGTAGCGGCCGTGGTGGTCCACTTCGTGCTCTCCGTCGTGTTTGCGGTGATCCTGGCAGCGATCATGGCGCCGTTCCGTTTCGATTCGAGCGTCGGCATGGCCTCGGTGGTGGGGGCGCTGTTCGGCCTGGTCCTGTACCTGGTCAATTTCCACGGCATGACTGCCGCCTTCCCATGGTTTGCTGAAGCGCGAGGCTGGGTCACTGCCATTGCCCACATCGTGTTCGGCCTGGTCGCGGCTGACTCGTACCTGAAACTGGAGAGGCATGCGGATGCGTCCGCCGGCGGAACTGGCGGTACCTAGGAGAGCAAGCGCAAAACGAGCAGCGGCAAGGCGCGTAATCCATGCAGACCGTCGCCTATCCCTATCAGCCAGTGCCTGAACGGGGCACCTTGACGTGTTTCCTGCTGGCCTTGTTCATGCACCTGCTGCTGGGTGTACTGCTCTACTATGGCGTGCGCTGGCGCAGCGCGGCACCGGAGGGGGTTGCGGCCGAACTGTGGGAGGCGATCCCGGAAGCCGCGACACCAGCGCCTGCCATCACGCCGGTGCCAAGCCCGAAGCCGGCCGAAGAGGAGGAGGCCGACATCTCGCTGCAGGAAAAGCAGCGCAAGGCCCAGCAGGCCGCGCGCGACGAATCACAAGCGCGGCAGCGCGAGAGCCAGGCCCGTGCCGAGGCGGCCCGCAAGGAGGCGCAGCGCAAGGCGATGGAAGCGCAGCGCCAGTCCGACAATGCCCAGCGCCAGGGCGAACTGGCGCGCTTGCGGGCGCAGGCGGGCAATACAGGCACGCGGGCCGGCTCCGGCTCCGGCACGAAGCCTTCGTCCGGTTATGCCGAGCGGGTCCGGCAGCGGGTCAAGCCGAACATCATCTTCAATGAAGACGTCAGCGGCAATCCGGCGGCGGTAGTGGCCGTGGCCATGGCGCCGGATGGCTCAGTGCTGTCAACGCGGCTCGCCAAGTCAAGCGGCAATGCGGCCTGGGACAACGCCGTGCTGCGCGCGGTGCAGCGATCCGACCCGCTACCGCGCGACGAAAACGGCGTCGCGCCTGCCAATATCCTCATTACCTTCTGGCCCAGGGACGAGGGCGGCTAGTCGCGCCGCCTCCTGCGCCCCAACCTGGCGGGCATGGATTTCCCGGAGCATGCGCGCCGGCCGCCCTGTCCAGGCGCTACGCCTCCACGTAGCCCTTGCGCAGTTTCTCCGCCACCAGCTTGTCCGCCTCGCGCCGCGCCCGCTCGGCGCTGTCGAACGCCTTCACGCTGGTCTGCCCAGCGCTGCCGATGCGGCCATAGGTGACGCAGAGTTCCGCCCCGCGCACGCTGGCACGCCAGAACTTGCGCGACGTGCCCTGTTCGAAGCGCAGCGTCCGCACCAGCTCCGCTTGCGCAGCCGATGCCGTCGCCGCGTCCGTCCGGGCCTCGCCCGTTGACGCCGCATCCTGCACCGCGGCCGGCTTCGCCAACGGCACCGGGATCTCGACCTCCACGTCCAGCGCGCGATCCTCGCCCTCGGCCAGCATGGCCTCGATGCGGGCCAGCACCGCGTCCGCATCGTCGAGCCAGTCCTTGCCGGGGATGTCCAGCACCCGCCAGCCGAAGCTGCGCAGGATGCCGGGGCGGAATACATAGCGCTCGGCGGTGTCCGACACCGCCTCGGACGGCGTATCGAGCAGGATCGCCAGCGCGTAGCCTTGACCCGACGGATCGGCGATGGCCAGGTCGCAGCGGAACTGCGAGCGGCCGACGTTGGCGTGCACCTGGTGGCCGCGCGCACGCAGCGCCCCGGCCAGTGCGTCGCGGATGCTGTCCGGCGTGGCCTCGCGAGTGAAGACGTCGCGCGCGCCCGGGTTCAGCGCGCCCAGCACCGCCTGGGCACGCTCGAACCGGCCGCGCGCGCTCGCCTGCGCGAACTGCAGGAACGCACGCAGCGCGGCCGCGCCGTCGTTATGCACGTTGGTGATCGCCTCGGCCTGGATCGTCGACACTACCGCCATCCGATGGCGTGCGCGGCTGAAGATCACGTTCAGGCGCTTCTCGCCGCCGCGCTGGTTGATCGGGCCGAAGTTCATCAGCATCTTGCCGTCCGGTCCTGGTGCGTAGCAGATACTCAGGATGATGACGTCGCGCTCGTCGCCCTGCACGTTCTCCAGGTTCTTGACGAACAGCCCGTTGAACTGGTCGTCGTCCTCGCGCACGTACTCGCGTTCGAGGCGCATCGCGAAGTCCGCGTCCTCGGCGGCCAGCGCCTCGAGCGCGGACTCGATGGCGCCCTGCTGCGCCTCGGAAAACGCCACGATGCCCAGGCTCAGCCCAGTCTCGCGGCGCAACAGTTCGCGCACGGTCCGGGCGATATAGCCCGCCTCGGGCGCATTGCGGCGGTCGGCGTAGACGCCGTCTGCCAGCAGATGGAAGCTGACCGGCCGCGCCAGCAGCGCGTCGGCGCCCGCGATGCCGGCGTCCTCCTGGTCCGAGCGCAGCGCAGGCGCCTCGTCCTCGGCCTGCTCCAGCAAGCGGTCGGGAATGGTGACGAGGCGCCCGTCGTAGAAGGCGGCGTTGGAAAAGCTGATCAGCGACTCGTGACGGCTGCGGTAGTGCCACGCCAGCAGCGTGGCTGGCAGGTTGCGCGCGGCCTGGTTCAGCAGGCTGTCCGAGTCGAGGTTGATGGCGATGCGGTCGCCCTCCTCTTCCACGACGATCTCGTCGTCGCCCTCGGCGCCGCCGGCCGTGAAGAAGCTTGTCGGCGGCAGCTGCATCTCGTCGCCGACCACCACCACCTGGCGCGCGCGGCTCAGCGCGGGCACGGCCTCTTCGGTCGGAATCTGGCTGGCCTCATCGAAGATCACCACGTCGAACAGGTCCGCCGACAGCGGCAGTGTGTCGGACACCGACAGCGGGCTCATCAGCCAGATCGGCTTCAGGTCGTTGATGACGATGCCGGTCTCGTCGTCGGAGAGATCGCGGATCGAACGGTGGCGCATGCTCTTGCCGAACTCATGCTCCAGTTCACGGCGGCCCATGGCATATTGTTTCTTGAACGCCTTGCCGTCGGCGTCCAGCATCGTGGCCGACAGCGAAGACACGCGCACATGCTCGGCGAACCGCTTGTGCCGCGTGGCGCGCACCACTTGCGCGTTCAGCGCGAGCAGCTCGCGCTGCCCCTGCGCCACGGCGCGCGCCGCCTGCGCCAGCGCCGCCCCGCCGAAGCGCGCCAGCACCGGGTTCTCACGCGAGAGACGGCGCAGCGCCTCGTCGGCCACCAGCGCCTCGAGCTGTGCCGGTGCGTGATCGAGCCACTGCAGCGTGGCGGCGCAGGCGGGGTCGCCCGCGTGCAGCGCGCGCAGCAGCGGCAACAGGTCTGGCAGGTCATCGAGCGCCTCGCGCAGGTCGCGCAGCAGTTCGGCGATGTCGCCAAGGCGCGCGTCGGGGGCCAGTGCCAGCCCGTCGCGCACACGCTGCGCGAGCTTCTCCAGCGCTTCGCGCGCACCGGCTTCGGCGCGCGCCGCCACGACCGGATCGACAGCCTGGCGCAGATGCGCGACCAGTTCGCGCGGGCCCGCGCCCGACTGCAGGCGCTGCTCGAGTTCGCCGAGCGCGCGCAGGAACGCCTGCATCTCGCTCACGCCGTAGCGGCGGCGGCTGTCGGCATCGGCCGCTGCCAGCGCGGCGCTTGCCGCATGCTCGGCGGCCAGCGCGGCCAGCACCTTGCCGTAGCCCGGATGGACGGCGTGCTTGCCGAAGTCATAGCGGCGCTTCAGTTCGCCGCGCAATCGCCACCATGCGGGCTGCAGCCAGCGCGCGAACGACGGCTCCAGCCGCCGCGCGAGCGCCAGAGCGGATTCGGTATCGCCGGAGCTCAACTTGTTTTGCCAGTTCGAGGTTGCGGCTTGCGCGTCGGCGAGTGCCCGCGCGCGCGACTCCAGCTCCGCGCGGACCTCGCGCAGCGCGCCTTGCGCCGGCGAGGCCGGATCAAGCAGGTCCAGGTGCGCGGCGAGGCCCGCGTCGAGCAGCCATTGGCTGTCGGCGGCAATCGCGCGTGCCTGCTCCAGCGCGGTGTCCTGGCCGGTCAGGCTCACGGTGCTGTCCAGCAGCGGGTCGAGCGCATCGAACAGCGCCTCGGCGTCATGGCACAACTGCTCGGCGCGGCCATAGGCGCGCTCGTCGGCCAGCAGTGGCGGGGACAGGCGCGCGAACGGATGCGCGGCCAGGCTGTCGAGACCGAAGCGTTCGCGCATCGCGCGGTGCACGCGGTGCGCGAGATCGCGCTGACGGTCCCATGCGGCCAGCGCCGGCAGGCGCTCGCGCAGCGCAGGCCCCGCGTCCGGCACGGCCGGCAGCGCCGCCACGCGGCGCAGCAGCGCACGCACGCTGTCGCCGAGTGCCTCTGGCGCTGCCGCCATCGCGGCCTCGAACGCGTCGATACGCTGCTGGTGCGCCGCCAGCGCCTCAGCCACCTGCATGCGGCGCGCCGCCAGCGCGTCGCCGTCATCGGGTTGCGCGATCCACTGCTCGTAGCAGGCGCGCAGGTCGGCAATGAAGGCCTTCTTGTCGGTCTGCGAGTCGTGGATCAGGCAGCACAGCGAGTCCAGCCCGCTTTGCTTGAGCCGATGGAACACCACGTCGAGCGCGGCGCGCTTCTCGCAGACGAACAGCACGCGCTTGCCGCGGCCGGCGTAGTCGGCGATCAGGTTGGTGATGGTCTGCGATTTGCCCGTGCCCGGCGGGCCCTGGATGATAAAGCTGCGCTGGCTGCGCGCCAGGCCGACCGCGGCGTTCTGGGTCGCGTCGGCCGCCACCACGTTCCACTGCTCGGCCGGTGCGAGCGGCGCGGGCGCCTGGGTTTCCACGTCGCGCGGATCGATCGAGAACACGCGGTCGAACGCCGGATTGGCGCCGGGTTCGTCCAGCAATTGCGCGTAGTCGCGCACCAGCGACATCTTGCGGTAGTTGAAGTTGGCCAGCGTCACCTGCGTCAGGTCCAGGTCCCAGGCATAACGGTGGCCCTCGGACTCCTCCAGCACGTAGCCCTGGCGCTCTTCGCCTTGCGCGGCGGCGGAGCCGCTCATATGCGGCTGCCGCGGGCCGGCGCCTGGCGTGGCGCCGGCTTCGAAGCGCTGCGGCAGCTCGCTCGGCCGCACCCAATGCTCGAACAGCGCGCGCCCCAGCGGCCGGTAGTCGTCCTGCGCATAGCTGTACGGCGGCAGCCAGCCGCCGCTGCGCGCGGCGGCCGTGCCCGGCCTGCGGCGCTGGAACTGCTGCATCCGCTGCAGCGCCTTCTGCCGCACCAGCCGCACCGCGGCCTTGTCGACCAGGCGCAGTTCGACCGAGGGCTCGGAGCGGCGAATCTGCGCGAGGATGCCGGCATGGATCTCCTCGATCGAGGTCTTGTCGAGATCCACGGTCTGGTCCAGCCGGATGTCGTACAGCTGGTGCAGGTAATGGCGCAGCACCGGGTTGAACTCGGCCTCGCCGCCCGCGCACTGGATCATGTACTGGTCGCGTACACCCTTGCGTTTGACCAGCTCCACCGGCAGCCACAGCAGCGGCGTCACGATGCGCTCGTCCGGCGCCTCTTTCAGGTTGTGCCAGCGCAGGAACGCCACCACCAGGCGCAGGTTGCTGAAGCCGTATTCGGCGCGGTCGCGGCGGGTCTCGGCAATCAGGCGGTCGAGCGACGCCGGCAGGTAGGGCTGGTCGTCGAAGCGCAGCCAGCGCTGCAGCGACACCGGCTTGCCCGCCACCAGGTCGGCGGCGAACGGTCCGCCCCAGGTGCAGATGTGTTCGGGCCGCACGCTTTCGATCTGCAGCATCAGCGGCACGCTGGCCACGGTGACGTTGACGGTGGCCGCGGTCGGACGGAAGTGCAGCAGGCGGTTGCGCCGCGAGAGATCGAACAGGCGGTCGCGCAGGTGCGTGAGCACGGCGGCACGACGCGGCGTGGCACCCATCGTGCCGGCCAGCGCGCGTTCGACGTCCAGTCCCGGCGGCTGCTCGCGCCACGTGCGCAGCCGGGTCGCCAGCGCGGCGACATCGGTCGCGCGGTCGTGGCGGTTGATCTCGGTCATCTCGACGATCACCGCGGCGAGGATCGGATGCAAGCGCTCGTGCAGCAGGAACAGGTTGCGGCGCTGCGCGACAAAACCGCGCAGGTCGTCCTCGTCGGCGAAGTCCAGGCCGCAGGCCAGGCTCGCGAGCACCATGCCGAGCAGGAAGACGTCGCCGATCTCGTCGTGGTGGCCAAGCAGGCGTTCCCAGCTGGCCGGGCCGCGCAGATAGACCGGGCGTTCGACCGGCGCCGTAGCGTCAAGCTGCAACGCCAGGTCGGCCTGGTCGCGCTGTCCGTCATCGGCGTGGCCGAGCTGCAGCGCGCCGACGATGTTCAGGCCCGAGGCCGGATGCGGCTGCACGCGATGCACCGCGCCGATGTCCATGACCGGGGCTTCGCCATCGGGCCGGCGCAGGCGCAGCCCGCCGTCCGCGTCAACCAGGATGCTGTCGGGATCGAGCGTGGCCACCCTGCCCTGCGCGTGCAGCGCGGCGACCTGCGCGAACAGCGGCAACACCAGCACCAGGACGTCGTCGGTCGGCAGCGCCGCGCCCGCCTGCGCATCGATCAGCGCGCGCAGCGTGCGCGGCTCCCTGCTGCCGCTCATACCCGGAATGGTGTTCGTGCCGTGGGTCGTGCTCTCATTCATGCCCTCAGTCATGCCCGGCCCTCCCTGGCCAGTTCGCGTTGGAGTTGGCGCTGGAGGCGGTCCAGCTCGCGCTTGCCGAAGCCGGCGTCGCGGCGCAGGTTGCCTTGCAGCGCGTCCAGGCTGCCGAGCGCCCGCGCCACCTGGCCGGCGCGCAGCAGCGCCGCGTCCTGCTGGTCGGGGTCGGCGAGCGCCAGGTCCATCATCAGTGCGTTGAGGTAGCCGCGCACGCTGTCGTCGGCCACGTCCGGCCCCAACCCCTCGGGGCCGATTGCCGCTTCGTCGTCGCGCCAGTCGGGGAACATCATCCGCACCTGCGCGAGCACCGTCTCGCTCGCCAGCGCCGTGCCGGCGAGGAAGTGCGCCAGGAAGCCGCGTGTCAGCCCCTGCAGCCGGACCTGCCCCGGCAGGTCCAGCTGCTCCAGCGCCAGCGGGCCGTGCAGCCGGGTTTCGATCCATGGATCGAGATCGGCCGCGCCCTCCCACCACAGCGCCAGCGCGCGCGCCCGGATAAAGGTCTCGGGATGGCTGTGGGCGGCGCTTGCGCCCGCCTCGCGGGATTCGATTTCGGCCGCCTGGCGCAGGTAGGCGGCCGCGTCCACGCTGCCGATGCCGGTCTCCACCTTGACCAGCGTCGACACGGCCGGCGCCACCGCGCCGGCTGCCACGGCGCCGCCGCGGTCGGCGAACAGCTCGGTGTGCAGCGCGTAGCGGCGCCAGGTCTCGCGATGGCTGGCGCTGGCGCCGGGCGCGGCCAGCGCGTCGTTCAGGACCCGGTCGGCCACCAGGAACCGGCCGTCGTCGCGCGACCACAGCAGGTAGTGGGCCAGTTCGTGGCCAAACACCGCCAGCAGCTCCGGCGGCGACAGCCGATCCAGCAGCGGCCCCTGCAGGACGATGTGGACCTCGCCCGGCACGTAGACCAGCGAGGCGTTCATGTCCTGGCCCGGGGACTGGTAGAGCGTCGCGCGCGCGTCGATGCCGAGCCGTGTCATCGCCTCGGCCAGCGCCGCATGTACGTCGGCATGCGCATCCGCCTCGATGCGGTAGGTGTCGCGCAGCAGCATCGAGCGCAGTGCCTCGCGTTGATCGGCGCCGGTCGCGCGGGCGCCGGCCCAGCGCCAGACCTCGGGCTCATGGCGGCGCAGGTAGTCGACCACCGTTGCGTGATAGGCCAGCGGCACCAGCGCGCCGCGATCCGGGGCGTGAGAGTCCATGCGGGACGTTCCAGGGTTGCGTGGAGGCCGATTCTACAGGGGGAACATGGCGTAGGCGCCATCCATCAGCGCAGGCAATGCCCGCATTGGCCATGGTCAGCTTAACGCTGTCGAGACCAGCCGGAGGCGGGGATGCCAGCGCGGGAACTGGCCGACGGCTGAAGCTGTTGGTTTGGGCGGGCGGCTGATACGCCGCAAGTCTGTTTCTGCCCAACATTTGCTCCGCCAACCGGGCGGAATTCGCTGATGACGGGGCTGCGACTCCATTTTTGTCGGTCCGCATCCGGTGGCACAGCTTCTGCGTATCAGTGAGAGGACGCCCGCCGCGTTCTGCCCTTCGTACAGCAAATCGGAGTACCGCCATGATCCGCCAGCTCGCCAACACGATCTTCGCCACCGCCGCGATTGCAGCCGTCTGCACTGCCGGCATTGCCCATGCCGCAGCCCGCGACAGCGCTCCTGCCGGCGACAAATCCGGCTACACCTTCCGCGTCGAGATGCGCGACGTCTATAGCGACGGTGCGCGGGCCGGCCGCTTCGACGTTTTCATCGACGGTACCCGCGTTGAGACGCCAGCCGTCCACGAGCACTCCGTTTCTGGCCTGGACCGCAGTGGCGTGTCGGCCGATCCTGCCCGAAAATTCGACGTCTACACCGACGGCGCCCTGGCCGGCATGGACCGCAGCGGTCCTTCAGCCGATCCCGCGCGCAAGTTCGACGTCTATACCGATGGCGCCTTGGCATAAGCCCATGGACAGCGAGCCTGCCTCAGGCAGGCAGCCATCAAACGCGCTTGTGCGCCCTTTGGAACGTATTTCTCCCGGCTCCAAAGGGCGCTTTTTTTGCTGGCGTCAGCCCAGTTCCGGGTAGTCGACGTAGCCGTGCGCACCATTGCCGCCGTACAGCGAAGCGTCTTCAAAGGGACGGTTCAGCGGCTTGTTTTCGCGGAAGCGGCGCGGCAGGTCGGGGTTGGTGATCATCTTGCGGCCGAACGAAACCATGTCGGCACTGCCACGACGAATCGCCTCTTCGGCCATCTCCTTGGAGTAGCCGTTGTTGACCATCCATACGCCGGTGTACAGGCGGCGCAGCGCTTCATAATCGAAAGGCGCGTTGTCGCGCGGGCCGCCCGTGTGGCCTTCGACGACGTGGATATACACCGGGTGCAGCTTCTCCAGTTCACGCACGACGTGCTCGAATAGCGGCTGCGGATTGCTCTCCAGCGCGTCGTTGACGGGCGACACCGGTGCCAGGCGAACGCCGACCCGGTCGGCACCGATCTCTTTGACCACGGCAGCCATGACTTCGAGCAGGAAGCGCGAGCGGTTTTCGATGCTGCCGCCATACGCGTCGGTGCGCCTGTTGGTGCCGTCGCGCAGGAAAGCGTCAAGCAGGTAGCCGTGCGCACCATGGACTTCGACGCCGTCAAAGCCGGCCTGAACGGCGTTGGCCGCAGCGATGCGGAAGTCGTCCACGATGCCAGCAATCTCTGCAGCCTCAAGCTCACGCGGGACCGAGCATTCGACGTAGCCCTTGCCGTTGATGTAGGTCTTGGCATTGGCGGCGATGGCCGACGGAGCGACCGGGGCCTGGTTGTCCGGCTGGAAGTGCGTGTGCGACATGCGGCCGGTGTGCCAGATCTGCAGGAAGATCCTGCCGCCCTTCGCGTGCACCGCGTCGGTCACCTTCTTCCAGGCAGCGATCTGCTCGGGGGTGTAGATGCCCGGCGTATTGGTGTAGCCCTGGGCAGTGGTCGAGACCTGCGTGGCTTCAGCGATGATCAGGCCCACGCTGGCGCGCTGGCTGTAGTACTCGACCACCATGTCGGTCGGCACGAGGTTGTCGTCGGCCCGGCTGCGCGTGAGCGGCGCCATGGCCATGCGGTTGGCGAGCTCGAGCTTGCCCAGCTTGATCGGCTGGAACAGCGCGTCGGCGAGGAAGGCTTCGTTCTGTACACCCATGAATCACTTACTCCGTGGTTGGTCTATGGCTTGTTGCGGCCAGAACCGCCGTTAGCGGCCGGCTGGAACAGGTGGTCAAACATCAGGTCGACGCTGCGGCGCAGCGGCTCGACAGAGCATTCGAGCTTCATGCGCAGCAAGGCGCCCTCCCAGGCATCCCACGCCAGCCCGGATAGCTCGGCAGCCGCGATGTCGGCGCGGATATCGCCGTGCGCCTGGGCCTCGCAGATCATGCCGGCGAGGCGTTCGCGCCACGCCAGTTGCGCGGCTTGCAGGGCGGCCCGGCAGACTTCGCTCGACAAGGCAATCTCCGCCGCGAAGTTACCTATCAGGCACCCAGCCTGCAGCTTCCTCGATTCGTGGTACGCAATCATCCGGGCAAAGACATAGCGGATCGCTGCCATTGGCGCAGACGGCGCCTCATCTGTCATCGCCTCCCACGACCGCTGCAGGAAATCCGCGTATTGCGCGACGATGACCGCCGCGAACGCTTCCTTGCTCTCGAAATGGTTGTAGAACGACCCCTTCGGCACACCGGCGTGGTCAGTGATCTGCTGGATGCCGGTGGCGTTGTAGCCGTGGCGCGTAAACAGTTCGCGCCCCGCCTTCGTCAAACGGTTGGGGATGTCGGTCTTGTCTGCAGTGCGTGCCATGGCGGAATAATATGACCAGTCGTCTTAGGATGTCAAACGGCACTGCGCAAGCGTAGGCAAGGACGCATTTCCGGCCCTATTTCGGGCACACGATATATTTCCTTGACAAGGGAAGAGCCATGTTCCAATATGCATTACATCGCATGCGATCTAAACGGATGCGATTTAAATACAACTGACAACCACCAGAGATCCATTCCATGAGCAAGATCGAAAAAGTCCTCGCCACCGGCAAGACCCACACCATGCACAGCAGCGCCGGCGTTACCTCGCGCGGCCACAACGGCACGCTGGACATCGCGCTGTCGCCCGGCAACAGCACCACCCCGGCGCACGTGTTCACGACCGTCCAGCCCCACCCGACCGCGGAACAACTGTTCGCGGGCGCCTGGTCGGCGTGCTACATCGCCGCAATCGGCTTGGTGGCCAAGGAGATGAAGCTGGAACTGCCGTCCGACCTGGCCGTGGACATCGAAGTCGACCTGGGCCAGACCGGCGCGGAGTACTTCCTGCAGGCCCGCCTGAACCTGCGCGCGCCGGGCCTGCCGCAGGATGTCGCTACGCAACTCGCTCACGCCGCCGATGCGATCTGCCCCTACTCGAAGGCAACCCGCGGCAATATCGAGGTGGCGCTGAACGTGTTTACGTCGTAACTCCCTGACTTTTCGTTATTTCAAATTAGTCGTATGCGATGTAATCGTATACGATTAAACATCACCTGATACAAGGATGCATACCATGACCACACTCACCTCCATCGCCCGCTACACCGTTGTCGCCGCCGCCCTGTTGACCGCCGCCGCCGCGCAAGCCGCCGGTTCGGCGCGCGACCCTTTCACCGAGGGCGCCCGCTCGGTCACCAGCACAGCCGATCCGTACACCGACGGCGCACGCTCGGTACACGGCACGCGCAGTCCGTACTACGACGGCGCCCGCGGCAAGGTCGACCCTTACCTCGACGGCGCACGCGCCTGAGACCGTGTAGCACCGCGGAGGCCAGATCGTGCGCACGATTCTCTGCCGGTTCCTGGCGCCGCGGAAAGTTATAGCACCCGCGATCAAATCGCACACGATCTATAATCGACACTTGCGATCCATCCGTCTTTGGCCAACGAGGCAGCAAATGAAACCCACCGACAAGCCCGCCGCAACCCCGACGCTCTCGGACTTCTTGTGCTTCGCGGTCTATTCCGCGAACCTCGCCTTCGGCAAGGCCTACAAACCGGTCCTTGAGCAACTGGGGCTGACCTATACGCAATACATCACCATCGTTGCGCTATGGGAGCAGGACGACCAGACCGTCGGCAGCCTGGGAGAGAAGCTGTTTCTCGAATCGAACACCCTGACGCCGATCCTGAAGAAGCTGGAGGCCATGGGCTATGTGGAGCGGCAGCGCGACCCCGAAGACGAGCGCCAGGTACGCGTGCGCCTGACCAAGGCCGGCCGCAAGCTGCGCGAGCGGCGCCTGGAATCCAGCCTCGCCGGAGCGACCGGCCTGGCCCCGGACGAATTCGCCCGGATCCAGAAGGCAGTTGCGTCGCTGCGCAACAACCTGATCCAGTCGGTGAAAGACAGCGAATGAACCAGCACACAGGATCCATAGCCATGACCAGCACAGCCGCCCAGTACAGCCCGATCAGCTGCGAGTTCCACGACCGCCTGGAAGACCTCGCCACCGTGCGCAGGCCCACGCAGATCCACTACCGCGACGCCGATGGCTTGCTCCAGCAGCGCACCGCCACCATTACCGACGTGTACAGCCGGGGCGGCGCCGAATATCTGACGCTCAAGACTGGCGAGACCCTGCGCCTGGACCAGCTCATGGAAGTCGACGGCGAGAAGCTGGCGGACTACTGAGCCCGCAAGATTCCGAGCCGCCAAAGACAAAACCCCTCGCAGCACACGCTGTCGAGGGGTTTTGGGGATAAGAGCCTGGCGATGACCTACTTTCACACGGGAATCCGCACTATCATCGGCGCGGAGCTGTTTCACGGACCTGTTCGGGATGGGAAGGGGTGGTTCCAGCTCGCTATGGTCACCAGGCATGAGGGGTTGTGACGCTGGGGTTGAAGCCAGCGTCACGAATAGGGATGTAGTCTTGGTTGTGCGTATTGTGCCAACCGAGGGCACAGGCGAATCACTCACCAGGCAAAACACACTGGTTATAGGATCAAGC
>NZ_KB903194.1:0-17579 GCF_000379565.1 Cupriavidus sp. UYPR2.512
GACGGACATCGGTCCTGGGATTTTGCAACGAAGGGTTCGACCGAGGATGACACCTGCGGCCTGCAACTCTTCCGCGCAGCGACGGCCGCCATCCAGCGCCACGTCAAAATCCGGGGACTGGCTAATCCGTTTGATCCGGCATGGGACATCTACCTTGCCCGCCGTCGAACCGCGAAACGTTCCGCCGGGCTGTCCGGTGCCACCCAGTGGCGCTGAAGGAATGGCTTGAGCCGGATGCGGGGCGACCTGCACGTCCGGTTCTGAGGGGGCGGCGGCGCAGTAATGCGTCGCTGCTACCCGACCCCTGACCTCGCAGACACCACAGAGCGGTAGGCAAGAGGATGTACCCGGCCGCAGAGTACGGCGGGAGGGCGCAAAGCATCCCGCAGGCGAACAGGCAGACGAAGATGAATATCGGGTGATGAACCCGGAAGGGATGCTCGTGACGCATCCCGGGAGGGTAAAGACACACAAGGGCCGACCTGGGGCAAATGCCAGCCACCCCGCGGTGATATTCGATTCGGGGCATTCATAAACCGGCGGCATAGAGCATTTTCTATGCGGCGAGAATGAAAAATGCCTGTCGAGACAACTGGATGCGAGTACGGTCGCGTCCGGTCCGAACACCCTTGTCCGATCGTACCCGGCCAACCATGTCCGGCATTCATTCATCCACACGGTCCGCCAGCCGCTACAGTGATACCACCTGGCCTTGATTCTGTGCAAACCCTCGTGAAACCTGAATCCGTCGTAAAAGAGATGGTAGTTGCCCTCGGCTTCCGTCACAAAAATCGACCCCTCGAACTACGCTGCCTCGGTAACATCATCGACACAACACGCCGTCGCGCCACTTTCCGTTTCGCGGTGCGCTGGGCTAAAGCACCATCGTCGGAGCTGATTGCTGACATGCGGAATGGCTTGCGGCCGCTGCACCCCACGTCGCAGGCCTACGCCGGAGACGTGGACCTGATCGATATCCAGCTCGAAGCAATTCCGCCCTCGGTCGCTCCAGGTGGTTAGGGTTATCGAATATAGATGCACACGGGCTAGCATTTCCACCCGGTTACATTACCGTCGGCGAGAAGCTATCAGGACTTCCAACAGACTGAGGTTAGTATGAGCGCCGACAATATCGAGCCGGGCAGTATCAGCAAGATTGTGGCCACCGGGCTCGGCGGTCTCGACAACGTAGGCGACTCGGCTCTGCTGCCCAAATCGCTCGAAGAGCTCGAAGCGGACGCCGCCCTTCGCGACCTGGATGCAGCAGCTGAGATGTCAAAGGGTGAGGGTGGCCAGGCCGGTCGAAAGCAATCTCCGGCTCCCGCCGAAGACACCGATCCGCAAGCAACGCGAGCCCGCCTGATGAAGAAGGCGGCCAGTCAGCGCGAGAAGGGCCGTAAGGCACTTACGACCACGGAAGCTGGCATCGCGATGGCTACCCAGCAGATCGTGGTGAAGGACCGCGTCGTCGGCTCGGCCCTGGAGCGCTACCTTGGTGCGATCGACTACTGCGCCCACAACCTTCAGCGCTACGGCGAGATGGTGCTCGGCAGCAAGTGGCAGGATGTCGAGACCCAATTGCGCACCCTGATCGACGAGTTCTATGCCGATGCAGACAGTGAACTGGGCCGCGTCGCGATGTTGGTGACGGAGGGCAAACTCCAGGTCGAGTCGGAAGGCATGCCGTGGATCAATCCCGAAGTGCTCTCGCCCGCGGTCGACATGAAGGGCCTGTTCCGCTCCCGCCTGGGCATCAAAATGCTGAAGGGCGTGATGAAGTACGACCAGTCGCTCGAGCAAATGGCCAGCCTCGAATGGAACGAACTCATCGGCGACGGCGAGACTGGCAAGCGCCAGCTGCTGGCCAAGCAGGCACTCGGCAAGGTCTACGGCTTCGCGTCGCACGTGAACCAGTCGCTGCGCCGCCGCGCGGGCGAAAAGGAAAGGGCGCCGGCTAAGGCCAAGGCCACCGCCGCCGCTGAAGAACCCGTGGCGGCATGAGCGACACGATTGCGCGAATTCTCGCGCCCCTGAACGACGAGCAGATGGCCGTGGCAAACTGCCAGGGCAACTGTCTCGTCATCGCGGGCCCTGGATCTGGCAAGACCAATACCATTTCGCGCAAGATCGCGGCAACGCTGCAGGACCCCTCCGAGCGGATCGCCGCGGTCACCTTCACCCGAGAGGCCGCGCTCGAACTTCGCGCCCGTACCATCGCGCTCGCAGGCAAAGAAGCCGCATCCCGGCTCCTTGTCGGGACGTTTCACTCGGTGATGAACCTCATGTCGTTCCCGGAACTGGGCATTAACAATGGCCGGGAGATGGTGTTCGGACGCGACATCATCGCGGGCCGGCCCTGGCCGTTCGGGAAGACCAAGTGGAAGATCGTCAAGGAAGGGCTGCGCCGGAGCTATATCCAGCGGGCGCTCGCCGAGCTCTCCATCGACGACATCACTCTTGAGGACGCGAGCCGCATCATTGAACAGGTGAAGGGCGGCACGTCTGCGACGGAGTTGCGGCACGAGCAGATGACCCAGATCTACACCGATATCATGAATCGGCAAAAGGTCATCGACTTCCAGGACATCCTGCTCAAGACGAACGATGGGCTCGAGTCCGGCGCAGTGCCGCCACTCAATGTAACCCGGCTGTTCATTGACGAGTACCAGGACACCGACAAGCCGCAGTTCGACATGGCGACAGCGCACTACCGCGCAAACGTCATTCTGACTGGAGTCGGCGACGACGACCAGTCGATCTACGGCTTCCGCAACGCGCTCGGCTATGAGGGCATGCTGATGTTCGAGCGCAGTTTCAACGCCGAACGACTGATGCTCGGTAACAACTACCGCAGTCACGCTGAAATCGTTGGCGCGGCAACGAAGGTCATCAACAACAACCTGGACCGGGTCGACAAGAACCTTGTCGCTATGAAAGGCGCCGGCGGCAAAACGGCGTGGAAGACATTCAAGACGCAGGAGGATGAAGCCCGCGCGGCCGCACTTTACGCCGGCGAAGCACTCAAACTCAGCACGAGCGACCAGCCGTGCGCGATCTTCGCCCGCAATAATCGTCGGCTGAATGAGGTTGAGGGCCGGCTACAGTCTCTTGGCATTCCTTACCGTCGGCCGCCGGGCGAATCGATCCTGCATACCGTCGAGGTCATGATCTTCTGCGCCGCCATTCAGGGGATCGTGAAACCAGAGAAGAAAGTCATTGACCAGCTGCTGTCCTGGTGTCGCGTCGACGAGCAGAACATCGTCAAGCTGGAGAAACTCTTCCGCGGGACATTTCTGCTCGGCCAGGCGGAAGACTTCGCTCGGGCGAATATCGAGGACTCCGTCAAAGAGAAGTGGCGGGAGTTCGTCAAGCGTTTCACGGGCTGGCAATCGTCGCTGGCGGCCGGCGCTGACACGCTGCTCGTGTACGGCGTGTGCGAGTGGCTGACCAGCTATGCACCCGACAAGCGTAGCGAGAACGTCTTCCAGATCGCGCGTGACATGTTCATGCCGCGCCGGGCCGACCCGGAACGGGGGATCATGGCCCAGACCGTGCAAGACCGCCTGACAGCCATCAAGATTGCCCAGAGCAAGCGCGATGAGAAGAAGCCTGAAGGCCCAGATGCACCGAAGGTCGTTGAACTGATGACCGCTCACGGTTCGAAGGGCCTCGAATTCGACTACGTCTGGGTTCTCGGGGCGGAAGACGAGGTCTTCCCATCGAAAGACGGCTCTCTTGAAGAAGAGCGCCGCTTGATGTTCGTGGCGATGACGCGTGCCCGCAAGGATCTGATGCTCTCCACCAGCGGCACTAAGCCCCCAAGCGCCTTCCTCAAGGAAAGCGGTATCGAGCGGATCGTGAGCCAGGAGGACGCGAACGGCAGCCTCCCGGGTGCCTGACTAGGCTGCCATCAAGTAGCGAATGGAGCGGTAGATGGTCCAATTGACAAGTAGCGAAAGGAGCGGTAGATGGTCCAACTGACCGAGAAGCAGTTGCAGGCACTGAGAATCGCGCACGCAGCACTCGTCGAGATTCGGGTTCTGGCAATGGCACCTGTCACGCCGGCGACAATGGGCGCGATCCATGACCTGGCTGACGCCCTGCACAACGTGCCTGCCGACGTGGCAAGGCAGTTGGAGGATCCGACTCTCGCGAATACGATCGGTCAGACGATTGACCACGACATCGAGGCCGCGGCGGGTGTGTTTAAACGTGCAGGGCTCTCGATGGGCGCGTTCCCGCCGGACGTTCAACCCCGCGATGCCGATAGAAGTCACTACGTGGATTCGGGCGCCAAGCTTAGGATTACGCCAGAAATCGCGGCACAAGCGTATGGGGGTGCGAAATCGCGCGGGGACTTGGGGCTAGGTTCATCCCTGGTGCTGCTCTTCAAGCGGATCTTAGGCTAGCGACCAGGCAAGTGGAGATTGGGCCGGGCGGGGCAGACCGCCCGGCTTCTTTCGATGGTCTCGGGAAGGATAAGGCGCTACGCCGCTTGTCTCGTCCTAGCATACGTCGTCCTTGGAATTTTCGTGATCTGTTAGCGGGCCGATGCGCGGACATCTGGTCACCGTGCCCTCGGCACTCATGAAAAAGGCCCGCCAGTTCGATTGGCAGGCCTTTCTTCTTGAAGTACCCGAATCAGCTGATCTGGAGCTCTTCAGCAAGTTCAGCCATCGTCTTCGGTACATACCCCATCGCGTGCTGCTTGATGGCCACCAGCGCCAGGTGAAGCGGCTGCAGTATGGCCTCTCGCTGCTCGTACGTGATCGACTTGTTGTACTCGGACATGTACAACTGGGCGATGGCCAAGTCGGCCCGCTGCAGTTCCCTGTATAGGGTGGACAGCATCGGCATAACGAGGATAAGTTCAAACCTCGTCTTGCGGGAGATGGCTTCGTTCAGCTCGCCCTCATACGCCACGGCGTCTACCTGCAGGCCCACTGACGCAAACTTGAGGTCCTTGATCAGGCCTGGCATGGCCTTGGCCGTTGCTTCGCGCGTCTTCAACCCGCGGCTGAGAATGAACAGGCGCTCCGACACGAAGTAGAACTCACGGTCAACCCAGCGCCGAATGAGCGGGGAGTGGACCCGCATCTCCGTGCGAGACATGACGTTCGTGCGGATCTCCTCGATACGCGCAAGGTTCTTGGGGATCGTCAAGGGCAGGTCGGCCCAGGAATCCTCTAGCTGGGACTGATCGACGGTATTCAAGGCTGGTTGTCCATATTGTGAGCTTGCTGCACGCGGCGCGCGCCCAAAGGTTCTTTTCGGATTCTCCCCGCGAGGGTTTGGGAAGACAGGTCAAATGTTTGCGCTATCGGGCAATTTTTCGCAATCTGCGCTTCCGGCAGTCCCTTATCGGGACAGGCCAACGCCCGATACGTCGCGACAGCGCTTAGCCGGACGTCCCCTCCAAGAATTTATGTTTGCAAGAAGGAGGGCCTGTACGTAGAATAGGTTTTGCCGCACTGGCGGCAGCACAGGCAGACCCTCACGCGCTTCGGCGATTTCTGCAATCTAGGGGTTGCACAAATGGCTGAACCAGCGCCGTTCCAGATTTATCGCGCCTTCTTGGCACGACTGGAAAATCATCAACAGTAATCTGAATCCGCGTCTCTCGCCCCGTCGCCGCTGTTTGCGACCTCGGTCCGGATATCCGCCCGGTACGCCAGAGATTGGACCTGCGTGATTCTGATCGCGCCGGTCGCAATGTCACTCGCGATCAGGGAAGGCTCCTTTTGGGTCTTCCCACTTCCCCCTCAGTAAAGAAACGGAGCCCTTCCCCGACATCTTGTCCGGAAAGGGCAGGTCGCGCTCCGCGGCCAGGTCCGCTCTCCAAGTTTTCAAACGCCGATACGGCAATGGAGAGTTAATCATGAATGTGAAATCGATCTACGCCGCTCCGTCGACCTTCGATCGCGCCATCGCTGCCGTCGCTTCTGCTGGAAGCGCCTTCAGCAACGGCCTGTGGATTCCGTTTGCGGCCATCTGGTCGATCGGGATCATGCTGTGGCTCGGCGGATATGCTCAGTCAACCCACGGCTACGCTGAGCTCTACCAGATCGGCGGTCAGGCAGCACTGGATGGCTACTTTGCGACTGTGAAGTCCGCGAACTTGACCATGTTCCAGATGATGTCCGACGGACTGTCGGGTCATTCGATCATGATCGGTGGTGTGCTTAAAGGGTGGGGCTTGTTCATTGCCTTCGCCGTCACGCCGGTGGCGTGTGTCGCCAGCTTGGCGGGCGCAATGTTCACGGCATACGTGAAGCAAGGCTCGCGCAGTCTTCGCTAACCGAAACAGACCGTACGCCCCTAACGGGGCGACGGGCTTCCTGCCTCGGGTGTTACACCCGCGCCAGGCACGCTGTGCCAGAAGAGCATCTCCGATTTCACGCGCCGCAACGGCAACAGGAGATCACCATGAACCAGCAACGACATCATTCCCGTTCGAAGTGGATTCACCCCACGCTCGGGATTCTGAACTTGCCCATAGCTGCGGGCCTTCTCGCGGTCGCAGCACTTCGGGTGACCTTCCGCGGACTCGCCTCGCTCAACCGAACTACGTATCGCGTCGCGAGCTGGGCCGAACAGCGGATCGCCAAGTAGCGTCAATTGCGACCCGTGCAGCGGCAGCATCCCTTGGGATGTTGCTTGCTGTACCCCTACCTTACTCTTGCTTGCGCAGCCGCCGATGGCATCTCGCAAGAATTCGCGCATACGCGCTCCTCGGTTCCAGTACCCCTGGCCAAAATCCTTCAAGCGGCGCTTCAACAGCGCAAGCGCACTGCCATGCGTCTCGCATGCCAGTGCCAACGGCACTCCGGTTTTTCACGCCAGCAATGGCATAAACTGGAGATCAATTATGAGCATCATGTCCTTCCCGGATCGTGGTCCGTGGGGCAGCGCAAAATGGCGCGGCAATTGCAGTGGCCACGTCTACCGACAACTGTTCGAGCAAATCCTCGCCCGCCAAGAGCGCCCGGTGTTCATCGATCCGATGATGGGTTCTGGCACCAGCATCGAAGTTGCCAAGGAGATGGGCATCACCGCCTACGGCCTGGATCTGCACAACGGCTTCAACATCCTGCGTGATTCCATTCTGGAGGCAACAGGGGAGCCCGGAAGTCTCGTCCTGTCGCATCCGCCGTACCATGGCATGATCCGGTACTCCGGCGAAGTCTGGGGCAATGAGGCCCATCCGGATGACCTTTCACGCTGCGTTGACGACGAGGACTTCCACCGCAAGATGCACCTCGCGATGCTAAACCAGCGCGAGGCGACTATCCCTGGGGGATACTATGGCTGCATCATCGGGGACTGGCGCCGCAACGGGGTGTACACCTCGTACCAGGCAGAGATCATCGCCAGGCTGCCGGCGCAGGAATTGGCCGGCGTTCTCATCAAGTCGCAGCACAACGCGATGAGTTCGTTTCAGACCTACGGCAAGATGGATTTACCGTTCATTGCGCACGAGTACATCGTGCTTTTCCGCCGCAAGACGGGAACGGTCCTCGCAGTGCTGGGAGCGATGGCCAGCCAGGCGCAGAAGAGGCTGCAGGGAACGTGGCGAAACATCGTGCGTTCGGTCTTGATGCAGCTGGGTGGCGCAGCGCCACTCGCGAAGATCTACGAAGCCGTTTCGACCTCGACAGATCGCGTCAATACCAACAGCAACTGGCGCGAGAAGATCCGCCAAACCCTCCAGATCTATCCTGACTTCACTTCGGAAGAACGGGGCGTCTGGGGTCTCGCGTAATCGTGTTGGGGAGCGGCAGGCAGCAGCCTGCTGCCCCCCAATCGGGCACCGACATTCACAGCAACTGCGGCTGTACGGCAATGCTCTGGTGCATTGCCGTGCGCGCTGCGCACGCCTTCCTAACATCGCCAGTACTGGCATGAGGATCGAAAAGGCACTTTGCCATCGATAACTGAACGGATGCACATCCGGGAAGGCAGAAACCATGAAACCGACGAAATCGATTCTATCCGAGCGCACGACCACCAACTATGGTGGGCCGCGTGCATCCGGAAAGATCCGCTGCGGCACCAAGGTCTTGAACCGCACCGCGCAGGAAAATGCAACTGCAGTTCAGATCTACCAGGACGGCCTTGCTGAGCGGCGTCGCGCGTCAATGATAGAGAAGGAGATCGTCGCCAAGACGGGTATCCGCAATCCCATGTATCCGGTCAACACTCAGGCATTCCACCTCTCGGTTGATGACTTCGTAATGCCGGTGCTTCCCAAGGCAATCCTGGAGCTTTACGGTGAGGACGTTGACGGCAAGCGCGAGCTTCGCCAGTTCCCCGTGTTCTTCCATTCCAACGAGCTCTTCGACTTCTTTCCGCATCGCTTTGAGAGTCACAAGGGCGACGATCGTTACCACTCGGCATTCAATGAGCGTGGGGAACGTGTCTGCGAGCGCTTACCTGGGCTCGCTGCGGACAAAGTAGTCGAGCAACGCAAGGCTGGCGTCAAGCGTCTTCCTCCGCGAGATTGGGAGGTTCGAGGCTTGTGCGAGCCGCGGGTTTGCAAGGAATTTCAGGCCGGTCTCTGCCAGTTCCGGGGGCAACTGAAGTTCTACATCCCGGGCGTGGTCGGCCTTGGCATCGTTGAAATGGAAACCAGCTCGGAGTACGCCGCGGAAAACATCTGGTCGACCCTCGATCAGATCCGCAGCACGCTGGGGCACATCCCGACCTTCAATCCGAAGGAACCGGGAAAGCCTGTCTTCTGGATCACCAAGGTCCAGGAGGAGCGGACCTACTTCGATAGCGACGGCAAGCGGAAGACTGGCCTCCAGTGGGTACCGCGGATTGTGCCTGCCATCGACATTGCTTCGATGCTGCAGATCGGGCGCAACCCGGTAGAGAACGTCGCTCCTGTGGCGTGGCTCGCACAGGCTCCAGTGGGGCAGGCCGATACTGGCGCAGGTCCGGTACCGGCAACGGAAGTGCTGGACGCCGAAGAGGTGCCGAGTGAGGGAGAGCGAGCAACGCAGCTTCGCGCTGCGCTTGAAGAGGCCTTCCGTTCCGGGGGCTGCAACAAGGCATTCGCCCTTCGTTACCTCGACCACAAGTACGGCCACGGCTGGGATAGGAAGGAAGATCTGCTCACAAAGGCGCTTGAGGGCATCACGCAATTGGCCCGCTACGGGGAAAACGCTGATGTGTATCTCGAAGCTCGCCTGCTGGCTGCGGACTACCGGATTCCTCCGGTTCTGTTCGCGCAGTACGCCAGTGCGGGGTTTGGCAACTGGGAACGCAATTTCCAGAAAATGCGCGACCTCATCTCGAGCACCCAGCAACTCTTCGCCAACGGTGAAAAAGCCGGTATTGCTGCCATGAAAGCCGCGTGCGGCCAAATGCAGCAGGCTGAACACGGTTAAAGCGAATGCGGCCTCGGCCGCGGGCAACCTCCCTTCGGGGAGGCTTCCCGATGCCCCTGATCCGGTGGCATCGGGAAGCTGTCGTACTCCTTTCATATCGCCACGTAGTGGCAAAAGGAGTTACCCATGAAAAAGGAGGAGGCGAGGAGGATCAAGGTCGCGCATTTCAGCGATCTGCATTTCTCGATCGGTAATTTGCTCGAAGCAGGCGGGTGCTTTCACCACGCAGTTAGTGTGGCGATCAGCGAAGGTGTCGACGTCGCCATCATCTCCGGCGATTTGACGGACCATAAGCAGGACGCCCACTCCGCGGCGCTTCATAAACTGATGCAGGAGATCAGGCGCCTGGCGGATCATTGCCCGGTACTGATCCTGCAAGGCACGTTCCTGCACGACTACCCTGGCATGCTAGCCATCTACCGCTTCGCGGGTGGCAAGTATCCCGTGGAGACCGTCGACAAGATCGGACAAGTGGCACTGATGGGCACGCAATGGCGCTTCGCAGCACCGGGGGACTCCCTCGATGGCGTGCGGCTGTTGGTTTCCTGCGTGCCGACGGTCAACAAGTCGGATCTGGTCTCGTCGGTGGGTGTGGAGCACGTGGCGCAAGCCATGGGCGATGTGCTGGCCGGCCTGATGCAAGGCGTCTTCGCACCGCAGAACCTCGCAGCACGAGCCGCCGGCGTTCCGACCATAACGGTGGGCCACGGCACGGTAAGTGGTTCGTTGACCGAGCACGGGGTTCCCATGGCAGGAAAGGACCACGAGTTCTCGTTGGGCGGGCTGTACGCCGCACAGTCGACGGCCACGATGCTAGGGCACATCCATCGGCATCAGTCGTGGGAACGGGAAATCGAACGCTTCACGCAACGTGTTGCGTATCCAGGGTCGATCGGTCGCTTTCACTACGGCGAGGAAGGGAAGAAGGGATTCCTTATCTGGAGCATTGGGCCCCGCAGCTGCGACTTCGAGTTCCACGAAACACCGGCACGCGTGATGGTCGACTTCCTTTTCGATGGCAAACCCGACATGGACTGGCTCGAACAGCAGTCCGCCTCATGTGTTGGGTCTTTTGTCCGTGTTCGCTATTCGGTTGATGCCGAGCTGGCGGCCACAGTGGACAAACAAGCGATCGAGCAGGTTCTCGCGGAAGCGGCGGAGGTTCGAATCGAACCGAAGTTGCTCGTCTCCCAGCGGCAACGCTGCAGCGGGATATCGACGTTGCCGACGTTGGCAGAGAAGGTGGAAAAGTGGTGTGAGTCAACAGAGAACGAAGCCGCAAGCGTCGTCGGTCGAGTGCAGCAGCTCGCAACTCGCGACGCCAAATCGATCGCAGCAAACCTCATCAAGGAGATCATTAATGAAGCGCAACGTGTTTCTCGTGAGCGTCGTGATGATGATGGCCATGCCTTGGACCGCTTCGAGGGCCCAGAGCTTGGAATCGCTGGTGGCGCCGGTCTTGCTCAATAGCGTACCGGCGAAGGCGACGCGCATTGCTGCGCACACTCCGTATCAGGGAGACGCAGACGATGGCAACTCGGAAGAGCATGCGTTCGAGCCGGGCGCCACGTGGGACTGTGGGTTCTCGCCGGAGGGTGGCGCGAATCCGCGGGTGATCCGTGCGATCAACGAGGTTCGCCCGCGTCCTGGCAAGGAATCGAGGCAGCAAGCTTCACCGGGGCGTGGGAACGCCTCTTGAGCGAGTCCGTACCAGCAGCGTGAACGAAGCGACACTGGAACATCGTGCCACCGCCTCTGAACGAGGGGCATTGGTCGATGTTTCCGCTCCCCCGCAGGAGTTTCTGGTAAAGTCCCTTTAGCCGTTAAATTGGCAATCTCCAAAAGCAGAAGTTCAACCAGGGCAGTACCTTCCTCGGTTGGGTGCACTGCACTGACTCCTTTTCAACGCCCCGTCATGAGGCACAAAAGGAGAATCTATGAACGCAATCAACAAGCCGATCCCCGCCGGCATCAAAAGCTGCATCTTGGTTCATGCAGTGGACGGCCGCGCAGAGCATTCGTTCATGACTGCCGAGCAAGGACACGCCGCTTTCGACGAGATCCAGCAGGCCAACGGTTGCGGGAGCATCTTCCAAACCGATTCGGCCGACGATGCCAAGTTGATCTACGACGTGTCGCCCGATCTGCGCAATCGCGTTGCTGAAGCCAAGATTTCCGTTAGGAAACACATCGAATGGAAGGCAGCGCTGGACAGGCATGAAGTGCCGACCGATCCGCAGCTACGAAAGTCGATCTACCGAGCGCTCCAGGACATCCTGGATCAGACGATCAGTTCGGCGATCCTAAGCAACGGCCGCAGCATCCAGTAACGACTGGCCGCTACGGCAGTCCACATGCATGGAGATAGAGCATGGACAAGGAGATTGCAGCACGCGAAAGCTGGCTGAACGGTTATCGCGCCGGATGGATCGTGGCGCCGCGCAGTGAAGCAGAGCGCGTGCAGCGCGAACTGAACGAACTGCGCAAGACAGCCTAATTGTAACCCGCCCACTGCGACGGTGGGCACAATCGCCGCGGTACCCTCAGGGTGCCTGCGGCGGCCTCGACAGGTAGAGTTCTGTCCGGGCCTGTGCGCCTTGTCTCCTTTTTGATAGCCGCTATGTGGCACAAAGGAGAATCATGAACGAAGCAAATCAACAGCCGGATACGAAGCTTGGCCTCTACTACGTGAGCGCCATGAACGAAACCGGTAGGAAGTGGGTGCCCCTCCTCGGGCCCTTCCGCGACAACCACGCAGCCGCACTGGCGAAGGTGGATGATGTTCGGAAGCTAGCCTGTGACCTCGACCCTCGCGGCACCTGGTGGAGTTACGGCACCGTGCGCATTGACTACCAGGATAGTCCGCCGCAGGGCCGGCTTAACGGACACTTCGCGGACGTGCACACGGCCATATCGGCGCACTAAAGTAACTTTCGGCACATTCGTGATCCAATGCTGCGGCACCGTCGGGTGTCCGCGGCGGCCTCGACAGACCCTCGATCTGTCCGGGCGCGTGCCCGTCTCCTTTTCAAACGCCGCTATGCGGCAAAAGGAGCAGCATGAACAGGAACGAGACAACGGTTCGCAAGATCAAGGACGCGCAGCCGATGGGTCAGTACAAACCGACCGCCGTCGATGAACAGAAGCGTGCCGCAGACTTCCGTTTGGTCGACGTGTGCGGGAGCAAGAACGTCATCGTGTGGAAGGATGGCCGCTGCGAGTGCGTCACGGACCGTCAGCTTTCGAAGCTGAAGGAAGCGCATTCGTGGGCTACGGATTTTTGACCATGATCATCCACAGACACCAAGACGGCAGCGAGGGCTACCAATACGAGATCGGTGACAAGGTAGAAGTCAGCAGGACTATCCAGGGAGGATGGTTCGACGTTGGCCCGACCAGGGCGGACTTCTGCACTGTCATGCGGCTGGACCAGAGGGACAGTTGGTGCATCCAAAAGATCGAAGTGCACTACTCGAATGAGTGGGGCTGGGCTGATTGCTTCCCCTGGATGCTGTCCCCGACCGCGGAGACTTTGTCGGTGGCGAAGTTGGTTAGCGCCTAGCGATATATCGCCCGCCGCGGTGGGCCAGCCGAGAGTTTTCGGTTGTTCGTGAACACGTGCCGCTGTCGCCCACTGGGAGCAGCGGCGGCCCCGACAGGCATGCGGTCTGTCCGGTCCATGAGGCCCATCTCCTTTAATAACCGCCGTTCTACGGCAAGAAGGAGAACCATGAACAGGAAACGCGAAAACGCAAAGCACGTCGAAGAGCAAGCGATGGTCGCTCGCTCCATTGCGCGCGGCGTATCGGATGCGATCAAAGGTGAGCGCCAGGACTACGTGATCGAGGTGTATCGCCCGGCCCCAACTTGGCTGACCGAGCCAAGCGACGAAGACGAACCCGGCGTGCTGGCTGTCGCTACTGATCCCGAGAAGGCTGTCCGCTACACGGACCACGGCGAAGCCCGTCGGGCCGTGAAAGAAGCTGTCAAGAACCACCCAGCGACATCTTTTCGTTTGGGCGTGCTGCCGCCGCTGCCGCAACAACATCATGTCGCCTCGGCGGCACAAGGGAGTTGAAATGCTGACGAAGCTGATGCAAGGCGCAACGGTCGAAGACCTCACGCGCTTCAATGCGAAGTACCCGGGCAAACGGTTCTATATCGCGCTGTCCGATGATGACGACCTGCCGCAACTGCTGTTTGTGCATGACGGCGACGAAGTCCACAACCCGCTAGCCAGTAGCCCGCCATGGGTCACGGTTGACCCCGAAATGGAATACGGCATTGCCCGGGAAGACGCCGAGACAATCGCCCGCATCAACGGTTGCTAACCACACGCCAGGGGCTAAAGACATGAAGGGTATAAGCAAAGGAGGGAAGTACAGGGTTCTCGGAACCACGGACATCCCGAATTGCGACTGCTGCGGCAAGACTAATCTGACCCGTGCTGTTGGTCTACAAACCGAGGACGGTCAGGTGCTCAACGTAGGTGTTGTCTGCGCCTCCAAGCTGCTTCGCCAGAACTACATGGGCCAGACTTACAAGACATCCGCTGATGCGATCCTGTCCATGGGCAAGCGGGTGATGCGAGAGAACACAGCCATATACCTGACTGCCGCTTAAACCACAACTGGGCCGCCGCGGCGGGCCAACGCAACTGCAGTGCATGAAGGTAACTTTCGGTTGTTTATGAACGCTTGCAGCGGCGCCTTCGGGTGTCCGCTGCGGCCTCGACAGACCATCGATCTGTCCGGGCCTCGGGGCCTATCTCCTTTCAACCGCTCGCAATGAGCAATAAGGAGAAGCCTATGAAGAGAAAAGCATCAAGAAACAACCGCCCAGCAGGAGCATCACGCCATGTTGGGCACGCAAACCGCCCCGAGAAATCGGGTGTTTGGCAGGAAACGAAGAACCTGGCAGCCGAAGCATGGCTGGAGTTCTTCAGACACAGTCTCATCATCGTCCCATTGATTCCATTGGGTTTGCTGATGTGGCTGGTGGAGAAATGGCACGTGAGTGGCGAAGTCCAGAGGCTGCTTGAGTTTGGTGAATTTCTCATCATTCTCATTCAACTTTGGAAGCTGGTAAGGCATCTTGTCTCCGATACCAAGAACAAGGGCAGTAACGAGGCCATTAAGAGGGAAACTCCGTCATGCAATCCCAACTCGAGCAGCAGCAATGTCGTAGGGAAGGTGAAGTAGGAATAGTAATTGGATGACCGGCTAACCACCGGTCATCCCCTTCGTTGCCAACCTCCTAGTGCCAACTCGCACCGTCAGGTTCTCGCTCAGCCGGCTTTGCCATGTTGCAACCTCAGGCCGCCTGGTGTATCGTTCGCCAAGCAAGGCCGCGTTGGCGGCAACCCCAAGCAATAATCGCAGAAGCAGATTTCCCATGCCCTCGGCATGAGTGATTGTTCTGCGTCGATCCCGTCGGAGACGCGGCCAAGCGCCGATTTCTGAATAGCCGCCTCGCGGCATGGAGATCGAAAATGAAGCCCTCGAAGCTTTTCCTGAAAGGGTTTGCCGGTATCGTCTCCGGCTGCCGAAAATCCCAAATCACGCTAGACCTCTCGATCATTCCCGAATGGGCAACGCTTGTTGCGCTTGTGGGGAAGAACGGGCAGGGCAAAACTACCATCCTGGACAACCTGCATCCGTACCGGCTCATGCCGTCGCGGTGTAAAGGCCTCAAGCCTTCCTCGTTCTCCTATTGGGACGAAATCGCCGAACCCCTCGCACAGAAGCAACTGGAATGGTCGCACGACGGCGTCAGCTATCGTTCGGACCTGGTCTTTCGGACCACCGGCAAGACCAATAGCCAGCAGGCCTTTCTGCACCGTTGGTATGGCGGTGACTGGGCCCCTGTAGTGCTGCCGGACGGAACCACGTCTGACGGTAGCGCCGCAACCTACGATCGCTGCATCGAGGTGATCCTGGGCCGCCCGGAAGTGTTCTTCACCACGCAGTTCGCGGCTCACCGGCGCAAGATGCTGGGGGACTACGAGCACGCCGACGTGAAGGCTCTTTTGAGCGCCTGGCTCGGCCACGACGAGCTGCTGCGCGACAGCGCATCGGCCGCCGAAGTGGCGAGCCTGCTTCGTGAGAAGCTGGCGGAAGTGCAGGCCCAAATCCGTGACGGCGCAGAACTACGCGCCGCGGTCAATGCGGCCCGAGCTGAAGTGCAGCAGTTAGGCGCTTTGGCGCAGGCGAAGGCCGCCACGCTCGTCCAGGCAGAACGGGACGTGCAGAATCTGCGAAAGCGGATCGTGGAGCTCGACATGGAAGCCGCCGGCCTCCAGCGTGTGAACGAGCAGCGCAATCAGTGGCGCGAACTGATCGAAACCGAGCAGCGCCGCACCGCGGCGCGTTTATCGGAGCTTCGGGACCATGCAGCCAAGCAAACCTCAGCCCTAAAGCAGCGCGATGCGGAAGCGGACAGGTCGATCAAGGCGCTCCGACAGGAGATCGCGGAAGCCGAATCCCGGCTGACGGCGGTCGACAAGCGGATCGCTGAAGAGAAATCGGTTCGAGATGCGGCCGGCCAGGTTGGGCCCCTGCAGTCCAAGCGGACAGCCTTGACAGGCAGTCTAGATGGCATTCGCCAGCAAGTCGTGACCCTCCGTCCTTATCGGACGAAGGCCAGCGTGCTAATTGCGGACCTCGCGAGGGTGAAGACCGAGGGGCAAGCCACTGGAGAGCGAGTAACGCAACTGACGACCGTTGCCGCGCTCGCTGAACGAGTGCCGTGCTCAGGCATGGAACTCGCCACCAGCTGCGAACTTCTGAAGGACGCGCGAGAAGCACGGGCCAAGCTGACCAAGGTCACCACGGACTTGGCCAGTCAGCGTACGCAGTACTCGGCCATCAACAGCGAGCTGAAGTCCGCCGGCGTGCAGGTCGCAAAGCTCGACGCGCTGGAGGCTCAGGACGCCCAAGTCCGGGAGGAACTGGACGCAGTGATCCGCAGCCTGGATCGTCTGGTTCCACTCGCATCGCAAGCGCAACTGGTCGACGAAGCCAAGAAGGCCCGCCCCGGTGTTGTGAAACTCCTGACCGCCAAGAAGGCGGACTTGGAGCGACACGAGGCCGCGCGGAAATCCAGCACGGCAGATGTCGACGCGGCCATGGCCGCCTGTACCACTGCGATCGCTAAGGTCCAGCAGGCACAGCAGCAAGCGGTCACCGGGTACGAGGAGAAGCTGCAGGCTCTGCCGGTAGGCGCAGACGCAACGGTTCGTGAGGGGGTCCTAAAGGCTCTTTCGCAAGCTGAAGCCCAAGTGCTGGCCAGCAAGGCAGAGATTGCTCAGCTACAAGCAAACCAAGCTCAGGTTCACGAGCGCATTGGCAGGGCCGAGGCCGGGGTTGCAGAACTCGGGCCGCTGGCTCACGTCTGGAAGTCGAAGCATGGGAGCTCGCCTCCCAAGCGCTCGGAAGGGACGGTCTGGTGGCGTTCTCGATTGACGATGCCGGCCCCGGTATCGCCGCGATCGCGAACGACCTGCTGGGTGTCTGCTACGGCGGGCGGTTTTCGGTGCGTTTCGAGACGCAACGCGAACTGCGCTCCGGATCCTTGCGCGAAGGCTTCGAGATCATGGTCCTCGACGTCGAAGATGGGATGGAAAAGCCGGTTCAGAAACTGAGCGGCGGACAGTCGGTGTACGTCAATGACTGTCTGATGCGCGCGGTTGCTCTCTACCTTAGCGGCGCTGCGCGGTTTCACTCCGATACGCTCTTCTCGGACGAAACGGACGGATTGCTGGATGAGGAGAAGAAGCGGCAGCTCATACTTCTCAAGCGCCGTGTCCTCGAGCTCGGGAAGTACTCGCGAGAGTATTTCGTGACTCAGACAAAGGAAATACAAGGGTTGGCCGACTACGTGATCAACGTAGCCGATCTCTAAGGAACGTGCTCGAAATAACTTCCCGCTATGCGGCGTTCCGTGAGCGGATGCTGTAGTTCCACGCAGGCAAGGTTGAGTCGTACTCGATGTTCAGTGAAGCACGGACGCAACGAGTGACTGTCCGTCCGGCTTCATAGACTCCGTCAAGAATGTCAGCAGTAACTTTCAGTCCGGTTTTTGTGCAGGCTTTTTCGATCAGTTCACGAACCAGACTAACGCTGCTGAAGACTACGCCAGCACAGGCTCGCGTAATGTGTGGAAACACGCGGTGCTCGATCGGATTAT